>CAVOAA010000050.1:0-17809 GCA_963693555.1 Dehalococcoidia bacterium
TCAGCGGCTCCATGGAACGCTACACCCGAATACTTCTGCAATTCATCCATACGATCGTTGGGGGCATCGGCGCCAGCGGGTTCGACCAAACAGAAGCCTTTCTGTTCGCCACACGCCTCACCCGCATCACGAGAAACCTGAAGTACCGAGGCATCGACCAGGCAATCGACGAAGTCTCCAAGGCCGTGCCCGACTGGGCCGGCGGGACGCGCATCGGCGATGCGGTCAAGACCTTCAACTACCAGTGGCTGCGCCGGGTGCTGAGGGGCCAGGCCGTCGTGCTGATCATCTCCGACGGCTGGGACAGAGGCGACCCAGAACTGCTGGCCCGGGAGACCTCTCGGCTACAGCGGAGTTGCCACCGGCTGATCTGGTTGAACCCCCTTCTGGGATCGCCCGATTATCAGCCGCTAACCCAGGGTATGAAAGCCGCCCTGCCTTTTGTGGACGATTTCCTGCCGGTACACAATCTGAACAGCCTGGAGTCTCTGGCCCAACACCTGAGCAACCTGAGGTCTGATCGCACCCTTGGACAGGCCTACCGTCCGCCAGCGCCCGAAGAACCCGAGCCGGGACCGGTGGTTGGAGACCGGCCCATCGACCGCCTAAAGCTACCCACATTCCAACATCCGGAATGGGGCAAGAACCGCTAAGCCCGGGCGTTCCAAACCGTCGATCGCACCAGCAAGACCACGCCAAACGACAACCCGGCATATATTCCTCCGGCGATGGCGTCGATGATGAAATGGTTGCCCGTGAGCGTGATGGCGAAGAATGTCAGCACCGGGTAGATCAGGCCTATCATCCGGAGAATCCCAGGAAATGACCGCCAGAACAACACGCCTAGAATAACCGTCCAGCTGAAATGGAGACTGGGCATGGCCGCGGAGATGTTGTAGTAGGTGGCCATGTCCTCGCTGCCGTAGAACTTGGGCCCAAACTCTTGGATGGAGTCCAGCAATTCCACGCCGGGGATGGCGAAAGGCGAGGCCACCGGGAAGATCATGAAGGTGAGCACGGCCGCGGTTAGGTTTACGAACACCACTGTCCGGTAGAAGTTGTAATCGTGCCGGTTCTTGATGAACAGGACCAACGCCGCCAGCAGGATCACCGGCCAGTAGGTAACGATGTACACCCAGTTCATCGTCACTACCAGAGCTTTTACGTTTTCCAAAGCCCACGACTGCCAGCCCGGCTCCCAGAGAAATCCTAGATCGCGCTGCAGTGAGACCACTTTTTCGCCGTTGATCAGGCCTACAGCCCTGGCGTCCGCATGGACCAGACCACGGGTGACTATATAGACAATATAGGCGCCCAGATAGAGGGCAATCTCATTGATCGCGGCACGGTTATCCCTGATGGCAGAACTCAAATCAGACTAATACCAGCCATACTCAATCCGCCAAGTGTGGCTGCCCGTCTGTCGGCGGCACATCAGAGTCCACACCTCGACCTGACCTCATGCCAGCCCAGGCGAGAAGATTGGGCACGAAAAACTTTCTCTGGAGCCCAAGCTCCATGGCCAAGAACGAGACCAAAATCAAGAGGCCTCCGCCGATGGCGTCCATGATGAAGTGGTTGCCGGTGATTGTGATTGCGAACAGGGTCATGGTCGGGTAGATAACGCCAAAAACCTTGACCAGCTTGTGATTCGTCCGTAGGAACATGATTCCAAACATCACGGTCCAGCTGAAATGGAGACTGGGCATGGCCGCGTAGGCGTTGTAGTAGTTGGTGAACTCGCGGCTGGCATATCCCGAAGGGCCGAATATGCTGATGGTGTCGACGAAATGCTCGGCGATCATCCTGGGCGGGGCCAGAGGGAACAGCATGAACCCAACCAGCGCAATCAGGAAGCTGAGCAGCACCACGTTGCGGTAATACTTGTACCGGTCACGATTGGTGAAGTACAAGATTATGGAAGCGGTGAGGACTATCGGGAAAAAGGTGACTATGTAGGCCCAATTGAAAAATATGACCAGCGACCTGGCGCTTTCAATCGCCCAAGACTGCCACAGCGGCTCCCAGAAGAAACCCGCGTTCTTCTCGAATTCTATGACCCGCCAAGCATTGGAGAAGGCCGTACTTTGGAAATCGGAGAAGACCAGCGCCCGCGAATACATGTAGACGAAATACGCGGCCACCACGAGGGCTACCTCCCTGAAGTGAGGGAGCCAAATCTTGGAAAACGGAAGCTGTGCAAAATCGTTGTAGCGAGTTTTTATGTTGGCCATTATCAGGCTCAAATTACGGTCGGCCGTATTCAGATCTGGAGGGGCATCCGGGTCGCCCAACATTTGTCGTTCATCCGGTTATGATGCGCCGGCTGGGAAGCGGTTGCCTCTAACCGGCACAGTTCTACACAAAATTCTGACAGAGTTTCCAGTGAAATTCCAGACCCGGGCGATTCAAATATCAGACCTGTTTCTCGGTTTTCGCCTCCACCACCTCGCTGTTATTCCCGTTACTTGAGGCGTGGATCGCTTCAGAATCTGGCCCTTGGCTAGCGGCCCTGTCCGGCTTAAACCCGTTAACCTGGAGCACTGCCGGCTCGGGATGTAGGTCCACCGGCCCTCGGTGGTGTGCGGCCCGGCTCCCCTGGTACACGCTACAATCCAGACAACCCACCCACTCTTCCGGGACGAAATCTTTATCGTAAAGCGCCCTGGCGGTGGTGTATTTTGCATTGTTCCAGACCTCTTTCACTGAAGACTCATTAAGGTCGCCAAAATCTTGAGTCTTGTCCGTCAGGTAGCAGCAGGGAGCGAACCCGCCGTCCCAATTGACCACTGCAGACCGCCAGAGTCGCCAGCAGACCTGGCCGTCTTCCTGGTATGGCTTGAAGAACGGGCCTTCCCTTAGGAACTCAGGATGCTGACGCGGCAGCCATTTTTCGGCTATGGCGAGATCGTCTTCGCCGTGGGGGAAGTCCACCTTTTTGAAAACCAGCGAGTCAACTCCCAACTCGTCTGCAAGGTGGCGCGCCTCTTCAATTTGGTGCTCGTTCTGCCGCATGACTATAAACTGCCATTCTATGTAGGGGGTCTTGGAGGCCAATTCCCGTTTCTTCCGGTCCAGAAGTCTCAGGTTGTCTAGGACGCGGTCCAGATGCCCGGTCACCCGGTAGACCTCATAAACATCCTGTGTCACTCCGTCCAGGGAAACGATCATCACATCCAGTCCCGACCTGATCACCTGTTCCGCCATCTCCGGCGTCAGAGGCTTATTCAGATTGGAACTGATTATCGTGGCGATCCTCTGATTGTGTGCGTACTCGATGTATTCGTGGATACGCGGGTTCAAGAAAGGCTCGCCCCAGCTATACAGCGTGAGCCAAACACAGGAATCTTTTATCTGGTCGACGATCTTGGTGAACAGGTCGATGTGCATAACACCCTGATCGCGGTGGATGGTTCCCTTCCCGGTGTGGCACAAAGGGCATTTCAACTGGCAAATATTGGTGGTATCGATCTCCCATTCATAGGGAGCGGCAGACACCTTGCTCCGGGTGAACCGGAGTTGGAACTCTAGCCGGACAACGTTCCAGAACTTGCGCCAACTGAAGTAGCGGGTCGCCAACCAGAAGCGGTTATCGCGGCGGCCGTCGGCCACAGACCTGATCACGCCGCCGTTGACTTGTAGCCGACGCTCGACGATATAGAGAAATATCTTGAGAACCCAAAAGAAGGGGTTGTATCGGACCATTTTTTTCGGCTTCGAAAGACCCGCGTTTGGGCCTGAATATCGGCGTTCCCGCCTGGAATGCCGACTGGTACGCAAAATAGTTTCGGCTAGCTGATCGATGACCAAACCAGCGGTTTGTCAGACCAATCTGAACTCTGTAATGATACGCCCGGCGCCAACTGACCAACAACAAAATTCGTGAATACTCGCGGCCGATAAAGGGTTTCCGCCCCTTATTCTCCGAACGACACAAATTGACTCGGTTGAGACTGGCAGAGTATCCTTGTCTCACCTCCACCAACCAGTTCTGATGCCCGAACGGCCTATGTCGATTCACATCAGAAAACCATCCGGTGGTCCAGACCATGACATCCCGATCCGCACCCGCCATCTAGGAACGAACAGGCACGACGAAACAGGAGCCCAGGTTGAGCGAAACGAAACAGATATTTTCTCCGGACCAGCGGTCTTTGCTCTCCGCAGTCCTAAACCGGATCATTCCCGCCAAGGACGAACTACCCGGCGCAGGGAACCTAGGCGTCGGAGCGTATATCGAAGAAACGGTATCCGCCACCACCAGCCAGACCCGTCTGTTCAACGATGGATTGGCCCAGATAGCAGTCGCCACCGGCCAGAGCTCAGCCAAAGCCTTCGAGGGCCTCCCTGACGCGGCCAAAGATGAGCTGCTGAGATCGGTGGAAACTGCCCATCCAGTATTCTTCGACCAGTTGGTACTGCAGACCTACAATGGTTATTACACCAACCCAGAGGTGTTCAAGATCATCGGCTATGAAGTGCCGAAGCTGGCCCCGCCCGGCTCGCAACCGGAACTGCTGGATACATCGCTCCTGGACCAGCAGCGCCAACGAGAACCGTTCTGGAAGAAGGTTTAACCAGGCCCAGCGGCTCAGTCTTGTGGGAGGTGACTCATGCCGAGAGAAGATTTCGACCTAAAACTCAATCAGCTTCAAGGGGAAGTTGAGGTTCTTGCCCAGATTGTGGGCAAATCCATCAACCGGGCAGTTGACGCGCTGAAACGGCGCGACCTAGTCGCCTCCCAAGAAGTCGTCAACGACGATGATTACATCGACCACAAACGCTTCGAAATCGAAGAACGTTGTGCGGACATGATTGCCACGCAACAACCCATGGCCGGCGACCTACGCGCCATCATCGCGTTGCTGCACATCGTGGTGGAATTGGAGCGCATGGGCGACTATGCCGAGGGCATCGCCAAGATCAGCCTGTCCATGGGCGACGCGCCACCCCTGAAACCCCTGATTGACATCCCCCGCATGGCCGAGAAAGCCACCACCATGTTGAACGACAGCATCGACTCGCTGTTGAACCGTGACATGGTGAAAGCCAACGCCGTGTGTCAGGCGGATGACGAGGTGGACGACCTCTACACCCAGGTTTACCGGGAACTGCTCTTATTCATGATCCAGGATCCGGAGACGATTCAGCGGGCCACCTACCTGCTTTGGGTTGCCCATGACCTGGAACGGATCGCCGATCGTGCCACAAACATCGCGGAGCGGGTGATCTTCTTGGTGTCGGGCAAACTGGTTGAGATCAACGTCTCTCGTTACTAGGCCCCGAATTCCCTGTCAAATTCCCGTGACCTGTCTTCATCCTCTCTTGCTCGCGGTGAACTGCTCCGCTCATGGTGAGCCTGTCGAACCACAGCCATTTCGTCTGCACCCAAGCATGACCATTGCACGCCCTTCGACGGAGCTCAGGACGAACGGTTGGCGATTCTTGTTTAGCCGGTTTGCGGGAGGTTAGTTTGCGGACGACTCGTTCGCAGACGGATCGGGTTCGTGTTCAGTTCCTAGGCAGCAAACGCGAACTGCAGTTGGCCTCTGGTTGCCAGTTTTTGCTGTACCTTTGCCCGGTTAGGTAGACCCCACTCCCGGCGGACCCGGTCCACAGTTTCCAACACACTCTTGGTGTATTGCTCCGGCGCATAGGTCTTGTTGCTGTAGAGCCGGTTATAGCCTGCGTTCAAGTGTGGGTAGGCTTCCTTCAGCAGGGGCATGAACCATTCTTTCGAGCCCGGCTTGAGGAATAACACGTTGGCCCCGAGATACTGGGCCTTGTGGGCGTGCGCCGCTCCCACCACCGCTTGGATGTTCGCCTCATCATCGGTGATACCCGGCAACAGAGGCGCCATCATCACCCCGGCGGAAATACCGTTCTCCACCAAGAACTGCATGGTTTCAAGCCTGGCTTCGGGGTGCGGAGTGCCTGGCTCCATCATCTTCCAGACCTTCTCGTTGATGGTGCCGACGCTAAAGTTGACGTGAACATCAGCCACCTCGCTCAGTTCCGCCAAGATATCCACATCGCGGCGTATCAGCACGCCCTTGGTTGTGATGGATACCGGGTTCTGGAAATCTCTCAGGACGTGGAGGATGCGGCGTGTGATCTCGAACTCAGCCTCGGCCGGCTCGTAGGGGTCAGATGCGGTGCCGATGCCGATGTTCTCTCTGCGCCAAGACGGGCGCTTCAGTTCCTTCCGCAGCACTTCGGGGGCGTTTACCTTGGCGAAGACGCGGGTCTCGAAGTCGCGGCCCGAGTCAAGGCCCCAGAATTCG
Organism: Dehalococcoidia bacterium; assembly: GCA_963693555.1. GTDB lineage: Bacteria > Chloroflexota > Dehalococcoidia > Lucifugimonadales > UBA3495 > UBA9611. Next base: position 6,285 of record CAVOAA010000050.1, read on the forward strand.
TGGGTGGGTCGTGCGTAGCAGTAGGTGCAGGCGTGGCGGCAGCCCCGGTATGGGTTCAAGGTCCATTTGAACGGCAACCAAGGAACATCGATCTTATTGAGCAGGGTCTTGCAGTTAATCTCCTGAACGTCGGCTCCGGCCATTGCCCCTCCCTATACACACAGCGAATCAATCACGAATAAACTAGAACATTCATTCTAATTATATTGTTCCCATGTGCTTAAGGCAAGCCTGGGCCGTCACGTAGGCGCCGTCAGGTAACGGAAAGGCCTCCTAGCGCTTGTAGGTCGCGGCGTCTCCGGAGCGGTCGCAGTTCAGCTTGCGGCTGAGGTGGAGGCCTTCCAGGATGAACTCTACAGCCGAGGCGATGGCTTCAGGTCGTTTGTCGTCGGTCAACTTCTTGACCGCCTTGGCCAGGCCGTCGATGCTCTTGACCAGGTCCGGGTAGCCGGCGGCCGGTTTGTCGCTGCCGGTCTCGGCCTGGTTGCCCAGATCGAAGGCGGTGACCACGTCGTCTAGCTCGTCGACGTCAAAGTAGCTGCCGAAGGTCCGCAACACGGCGCGGCGGGTCAGGTCTTCGGTCAAGCGTGACTCGCGGCCCTCTTCAAATGTCTCCAGTTCTATCTTCCCGGCGAACGACGCCACTATGTAGGTCAGGTCGCTGACTCTGGGACAGGTCCACTCTTCTTTGTTCCGGATGGACCGGCGCACGGCGTTCCCCAACATCGTCTCGTAGTTGGAAATGGACACCCGGACGCTCACTCCGGAGCGCTGGTTGATGTCGCTGCTGAGCCTGGCCTGGGTGGTGACCTCGGCCAGGACCTCTTTCATGTAGTCGGGGATCAGGAGTTTGTCCTCTTCCGGGAACCGGGTGCGCTCCTGGTCCATGATGGCGATCTCATCTTTGGGATTTATCGGGTAATGGGTGTGTATCTGAGAGCCGTAACGGTCTTTTAACGGTGTCACGATACGGCCGCGGTTGGTGTAGTCCTCGGGATTTGCCGTCGAGACCACGAACACGTCCAGCGGCAGCCGAACCTTGTAGCCCTTGATCTGGACATCCCGCTCTTCCATCAGGTTGAACAGGCCAACCTGTATCCGTTCCGCAAGGTCGGGCAGCTCGTTGATGCAGAAGATGCCGCGGTTGGTCCGGGGGACGAGGCCGTAGTGGATGACCAGTTCGTCGGACAGATAATGGCCCTCGGCGACTTTGATGGGGTCGATCTCACCAATGAGGTCGGCGATGGAGATATCCGGGGTCGCCAGTTTCTCGGAGTAGCGTTCGTCTCTGGATATCCACTCAACCGGTGTCTTTTCGCCCATCTCATCCACTTTGTCACGGCAGGGACGGCAGATGGGTTCGTAGGGGTTGTCGTTTATCTCGCAGTCGGCGATCTTGGGGATGGCTTCGTCCAGCAGGTTGGTCAGGCTTCGGATGATCCGCGACTTGGCCTGCCCCCGTTCGCCCAGCAATATGATGTCCTGCCCGGCCAGGATGGCGTTCTCTATCTGAGGGATGACCGTTTGTTCAAAACCAACGATGCCAGGAAATATGATCTCTTCGGCCCTGATCTTGGCGATCAGGTTGTTCCGCATTTCCTCCCGCACGGGAATGACTTGGTAGTTGCTCTTGCGGAGTGCTCCGATAGTCTGGGGACGTTTTGCCCTGGGCATACTCACCCCTCCAACATCAACGATGGGCGTAAACCATAAGGCCAAATGGGCCACCGGTCCGTATAACTAGTCGTATAACTAGGCGTATAACCGTTATGTGAACAAGTCGGTTCCAAGTTATCACACCTTGGCCTATAATTTAACGGGAGAGAATACTCGCTTAGAGTGTGACCATGTTCTTTAGATTAGCGTTTCCCCTCTTACATTTGCTGGCGCCCCGCATGCTGCCAAATATAATCAAGTTCGTTCGCCTTGTCTGGCGATTGACCTTCGACAAGCGTGTGTCCATCTTTCTGCGTGTGCTGGTGCCTCTGGCACTGGTCTATGCCATCTCACCGATCGACCTCCTGAGAGACCGGATACCGGTTCTCGGACGGTTCGATGACCTAATCGTCATGGGCCTGGCGCTCCTGTTCTTGACCAAGCTGGCGCCGCCGGAGATCGTCGACGAGCACCTGGACCGTATCCCACCGTCCAACCGTCCTGAGGACAAGGACCCCGACAAGGTGGTCGACGGCTCGAGCAGGCTGATTGACGACGAGTAACTCTCGACCAATAATCCCCGCCTCCGGAATGGGATTTTACGTCCACGTCCCCTTCTGTAAGACCAAGTGCCCCTACTGCGATTTCAATACCTACCAGGGCATCGAGAACCTCATCGACCCTTTTCTTCCCGCGCTGACGTCGGAGATCAACTGCTGGGGGGAGACCCTGGCCCACCCACCGGTCAAGTCCATCTTCTTCGGCGGCGGCACACCCTCGTACCTGCCCCAGGGCTACATCGAACAGATCCTCGCTGCCATCCAGTCGTCCTACCAGGTGGAAGCCGGCGCTGAGATCACCATCGAAGCCAACCCCGGCGACCTGGACGCCGCGGCCTGCGCCGGCATCCTCGCCCAGGGTGTCAACCGGCTGAGCATCGGGGTGCAGAGCCTGGACAACGACTTGCTGAACCTGCTGGGCCGCCGCCATCAGGCGTCGGAAGCGATCGAGGCGTTCGAGACTGCTCGACAAGCCGGGTTCGACAACGTCAACCTGGACCTGATGTACGGCCTGCCCAATCAGTCCATTGAACAATGGCGGCACACGCTGGAAACACTGATCGATCTGAGGCCCGAGCATATCTCCCTCTACGCCCTGACCATCGAAGAAGGTACGCCCATGCACCGGTGGCTGGATGACGGCAAGATTCCGGAACCAGACTCAGACCTGGCTGCCGATATGTACCAATACGCCCGCGATACTCTGGCTTCAGCCGGCTACCACCACTACGAGATATCCAACTGGTCGCTGCCCGACCGGGCCTGCGATCACAACCTGGTCTACTGGGAGAACGGCCCTTATTTGGGCGTTGGCCCCGGCGCTCATTCCCGACTGGGCGACTACCGGTTCTGGACCGTCCTTTCTCCTCGGGATTACAACGACAAAGCCTCTGGCTGGCCAGGCTCAAAACCAAAAGCAGCCAACGAATTGACCGAAGCTGCGCTGCAAAGAGTCCCAACCCTGGGCGGCTGGGAACACCTCAGCGTCGAGACCATCTGCTCCGAGACGATGTTCCTGGGCTTACGACTGCTGGACGGCCTGGACCTCTCCGAAGCCTCCGCCCGTATCGAAATAGACCTGGCCAAGAAATTCCAAACCCCCATTCAAGAATGCATCCAACTGGGCCTACTGGAACAAGAGGGCGATTGCCTCAAGCTCACCGGCCCCGCCTACCTGATAGCCAACCAGGCTTTTACGCGGTTCTTGGAGTAGGGTTTAATATCCGTGTATGAAGCTGCCCAACTATCAAAACGCTATTGTTCCGATCGAAAAATTAGAAAACTACCTGTTGTCAGATATCCATCCCATAGGCAGAACCAAAGCCATATTCCTGAAGAATCTGGGGTATCATGAAAACGATACCGAACTCTTGGCACGAGCCTTTTTGACCATCGCCCAGGAAGCAGATGTCGCGGACGTCCAATCTTCCGCATTCGGTACAAAATACATCATTGAAGGTATGATCCAGACGCCTAGCGGCGCAGCAGTGGCGATGCGAACGGTCTGGATAATCGAATCGGACAGCGTCCAACCCCGATTGGTCACGGCCTACCCTGCCCGACCTCAAACCTAAAGGAATGTCATGATCAAAGAACTAGACACAATTGTTCTCACACATGATTTAGCAGAGCACCATCTCCAACAGGGCGACGTTGGAGCTGTCATTCATTGCTACCCCGACGGTGGATTCGAAGTCGAATTCGTGACTGGAGAAGGAAATACGGCCGCAGTGCTCACCCTCACCAACGCCGACATTCGCCCCATGGGTAAAGGCGAGATTTTGCATGCCCGCGAAATCACGGCCGCATAATCCCTTGTCTCTGCGTGATGACTAAGCCATGTACGTAATAGGCACCGCCGGCCACGTGGACCACGGCAAGTCCACCCTGGTCAAAGCGCTGACCGACATCGACCCCGACCGCTTTCCCGAAGAGAAGGCCCGGGAGATGACCATTGACCTGGGTTTCGCTTGGATGACTCTGCCCAGCGGGCGGGAAGTCAGCATCGTCGACGTGCCCGGACACGAACGCTTCATCAAGAACATGCTGGCTGGCGTGGGCGCCATCGATCTGGCCCTGCTCATCGTCGCCGCCGACGAAAGTGTCATGCCCCAGACCCGAGAGCACCTGGCCATCCTCGATATCCTTCAAATAACCAAGGGCCTAGTCGTCATAACCAAGACCGACCTGGTTGACGAAGAGATGGTCGAGCTGGTCAAAGCCGAAGTTGAAGACACGTTAGAAGGCACCTCGTTTGAGGGCTGCCCCATGGTCGGAGTCTCTTCCTACACCGGCGACGGCATGGACAACCTCAAAGCCACCCTGGATAGCATCCTGGATGAGACCGACGCCAAGAAAGACCTGGGCCGGCCCCGCCTCCCCATCGACCGCTGCTTCACTATCTCCGGTTTCGGCACCGTGGTCACCGGCACTCTCATAGACGGCACCCTGACCGTGGGCCAGGAGATCGAGCTTGCCGGGTCGGGCCAGCGGGCCAGGGTCAGAGGACTGCAGAGCCACAAGACCAAGGTAGAATCCACCGACCCAGGCGTCAGGCTGGCGGTTAACCTATCCGGCCTATCTAAGGATGAAGTCGAACGCGGCGAGATTCTCACTATCCCAGGCTGGCTGAAACCCACCCGCCGACTCGACGCACGGCTGCGCATGGTCAAGAACGCCCCCAACCCGCTGAAACACAACCAGGGCGTCACTTTCCACCTGTTCACCAGCGAATCATCAGCCAGAGTCCGGTTGCTCGATGCCGACCGCTTGGTCGCGGGACAAGAAGGCTGGGTCCAATTGTTATTGAACGACCCCCTCCCGGTGGTGAAAGGCGACTTCTTTGTCATCCGCTCTTCTGAAGACACCCTGGGCGGCGGCCAGATAGTCGAACCCAACCCCCGGCGCCGGTACCGACGGTTCGATGACGACGTTGTGGAGCGGATGATGACGCTCGACCAGGGCACCGGCGAGGACATAATCATCAGCGTCGCCGAGCAGTGGGGCCCCTGCGATCTGACAACACTCTCCCAGCGGACCAACCTGTCCCGCGAAGAAGTGTCGGACCGGGTGGCCCAATTGACCAATGACGGCGATCTGGTGACTCTGGGTGAATTCGGCAGCGACGGCGACGCCGTGGTCTACTCGGCACAGGGCTGGGCCATCCTCAAGAGCAAAGTAGCCTCGGCCGTGCAGCTTTACCACTCCCAATACCCGCTCCGGCAGGGCATACCGGCCCAGGAAGTCCGCAGCCGGCTGGACCTGTCACAGCCGGTCTACCAACGCGCGTTGGTCCGTCTGGTGGCAGAGGAAGTGGTGGTCGATGAGCGGCAATCGCTACGACTTCCCGACCACGAGATCACCCTGACGCCGAAGATGGAAGAAGAAGCGTCTGCCTACTTGAATTCGCTACGGAAAGACCCTTATTCTCCATCTAGCGACCAGAAAGTGAGCTCAGAACTCATGAGCGTGCTGATCGACCAGGGCAAGATCGTCCGGGTCGCCGACGGTGTCATCTTCGACGCCGGCGCGTACCGGGAGATGACCGAGCGTATCGTCCAGCACCTAAAAGACCAGGGTAATATCACCGTCGCCGAGGCCCGGACCATGTTCGACACCAGCCGGAAGTACATACTTCCTCTCCTGGAACACATGGACCAGCAGCAGATCACCCGCCGCACGGGCGACGAGCGCGTACTCAGATAGGCTTCCACTGAGCGCCTGGACGGATCCAATGGAAGTCCGCAGCAATCCACCAACAGACAACCCGGCTAGCCGGAGGGGTAAACGGTTTGGGACTTGATATGGGACAGACGGTCCTGCAGTTGGACCAACTCACCCAATCGGTGCGCGGAGCCAGCGAGGCCCGTGACCAACGCCTTACGGCCCTGATTAACGCTGCGGCCGGAGTCGACCCCGACACCGCCGCCAGCAAGACCTCTGACACCGAGCAACGCCCCTATCTGGCGGCCCAGGTCGAAGAATCACTGCTGGGCGCCTACCCGCCCGCCGAGCCGCCCGCTGACTGGGTTGTGGCCGCGGTTGACGGCTCCCACATCGACGTCGACCGCCACTTGCCCGTCGCTTGTTACCTGCTGAACTTCGGTGGCTGTGTGATCACCTACGGCAGCCAGCCCGACGCCACCCTCTTCAGCCATCCCCACCTGGCGACCACTCCGGAAGAGCTATACATCTCAGACCCGTCGAACTCGATGGCCGAGGAGATGATCAGCGGCGGGCTATTGGGTCTGGTCCGGACCGTCAAAGAACTGGAGACCCTGGCCAACACTGTGGAACAATGCCCCCCGGAGGTACCGGTCCTTGGGCTGGTCGACGGTTCGTTAGTGCTTTGGGGGTTGTCCGGCCAGGCCTACCGTCCCTACGTTAGCGACGCCATCATAAACGACGGCCTGCTGCCCGCCATGAAGCGGTTGGAGAAGCTGGCCGAGACCCGGCCGGTCGCACTGGCAGCTTACGTTTCTTATCCCCGCAGCACCGAGGCCGTGAACGCCGTCCGTTGCTCCTTATGCCCACACGAAACAACTGTCTGCACCCAGTCGTGCAATAACCGGCGTTCTACGCAACAACCCTGCAACAACGCCAACGAATTCTTGGACCGAGACCTCTTTCAACGCCTCCTGGAGCCAGGCTGGCGCTCTCCGGTCTACAAGACCAATTCCTCAGTCTCCAGGGATTCTTACGACGAGGCCAACAAGGTCCATTTCTTCTATGTGAACGCCGGAGAGGAGATCGGCCGGGTAGAAGTTCCCAAATGGGTGGCCAAGAACGAGGCCCTGCTTTCCCTAACCCACAGCCTGGTCTGGGACCAATGCCAGCGCGGCCAGGGCTATCCGGTGGCCATCTCCGAGTCCCACGAGCAGGCAGTGGTCAGCGCCGGAGACCGCCGGGTATTCCGTCGCATGTTGACCGATTCCCTAGAACGCCAGGGCCTCTCCGCCGCCACCTCCCAAAAGGACCGCTCCAAGCGCTCCCCCTGGGTGTAATTCAGTCTCCTACAATGATAGATTCCCTTCCCTCTCGCAAGGGGGAAGGTTAGGATGGGGGCCATATCTCTCATCAACCAACCACCAGGAGTACCAGAATGCTAACCACCAGACTTTGCACTCTGCTAAACATAGACTTTCCGATAATCAACGCCCCAATGGCCTCCACCGCCTCAGCTGAGCTGGCATCAGCCGTCTCGAAGGCCGGCGCGTTCGGAATGATCGGCTGTAACCTGAGCTCGGACCCTGGGTGGCTCAACGACCAGATACAGGCCGTCAGAGCCAAGACAGACCGGCCATTCGGCGTTGGTTTCATCTCCTCGGCCACAAGCATCGAAAAGAGCATCGAAGCAGCCCTAGATGCCAAGGTCACCGCCATCAGCCATTCTTTCGCCGACCCGACGCCGTTCATCGAACAGGCCAAAGGTACCGGCGTCAAAGTCTTGGTGCAGGTACAAACCATGGCCAACGCCAAAAAGGCAGTTGCGGCCGGCGCGGACGTCATCATCGCCCAGGGCAGCGAGGCAGGCGGTCACACCGGCCATATGGGGACGCTGTCGTTCGTGCGCGCCGTGGTCAAGATAGCGGGAGATATACCAGTGGTTGCCGCCGGCGGGATCGCCGACGGCCCCGGGCTTGCCGGCGCATTGATGCTCGGAGCTGAGGGAGCCTGGATCGGCACACGGTTCGTGGCAAGTCTGGAGTGGGCCGGTCCAGAGTGGGCCAAGGGTCAGGTCATCCTCGCCGATGCCGACGACACAGTCCTCACCAAGGTCTACGACCTAGTGTCAGACGCCCCGTTCCCAGCCGATATCGTCAGTGACCGAGTCATCAGCAATACTTTCACCGACACCTGGCACGGCCGGGAAGCCGAGATGATGACCCGCCAGAGCGAACTTAGGGAAGACGTCGCCACTGCCGCCGCCGCCGGTGACGCCACCACGGCCCCCGTTCGTGCCGGCATAGTATCAGGTCTCATACGCTCCATAGAACCGGCGTCCTATATCCTCCGAGAGATCGTCTCCGAAGCAGAGGACATCATCAAGAACCGTTCCCAGAAACTTCTGGGTGGCTAGTGGCAGAAACTGTCGGCTGCAAGGGTAAACCATGAAAGTGGGATTCATCGGGCTTGGCAACATCGGCATGCCCATGGCGAAGGTATTGCTCGCCGCAGGCTTCGACCTAACGGTTTACAACCGAAGCCGGGGCAAAGTTGAGGAGATGGAGGCACTTGGCGCGAAGGGTGCCTCTTCTGTCTCTGAGATAGTTGAGACCACGGACATCCTGCTGGCTTGCCTTCCAGACGTACCCACAAGCAAGTCTTTCTGGGCGGCGACGGCATCGTTGCCAACGCCCGCAGCGGCCAGATATTGGTGGACCACAGCACCGTAGAACCGTCCCTGTCCCAGAGAATTGCCGAAGCAGCCATCCTCAAGGGAGCGAGATTTCTGGATGCGCCGGTTAGCGGGTTAGCTGAGCGGGCTGCCCAGGGGAATCTATCAATCATGGTGGGCGGAGAACAGCCAGCCTACGAGGAAACACTTCCTCTATTTCAGGCCATGGGTAGCAGCGTTGCCCATGTGGGAGCGTCGGGTATGGGCAACGTGTTCAAGCTGGTCAACAACGCCGTGGGGATAACCAATGTCGCCGTCGCTGCAGAGGGCTTCAATCTGGGAGTCCGATTGGGCGCCGACCCACAGATGCTCTTGGACGTCCTCAGCAAGGGTACGGCCCAAAGTTTTGGCCTTGAGGCGATCAGCCCTTCATTAATGAGCCGGAATTTCTCTATCGACGGTTCGCCGGTGATGCGCCTCTTTCTCAAGGACATGAACCTGGTGCGCCAAGTGGCTGCCGAAGCTGGAGCCCTGATTCCCACAAGCGAAGTCACTCTCGAATTATTCGAACGAGTCAGTAATACTTGGCCGGATGTCACCAACCCTGCAGGCGTGGTGTTAGCACTGGAACAAGGCAACCGTAATGAACAAACGCAGGAGCCCTAGGACGTCGGCGCTCCCAGGTAGTCCGCAAGGTCCTCAACACGGTCAAACTCGCCCACCGTCTTTAGAAACTCCTCCAGCGACTCTGTCCCGTCATGCAGTTCGTCCAGCTGGTCACCGATGGGGCTGACCGAGGCGGAACCGGTGGCGTAAGAGCCGTAGAACGCGAAGAAAGCCTGGTTGATCTTCCTGATGTAGATGCCGTTGTCATCCAGAAACTGCCGCCGTTCTTCCATGTAAGACTCGGCTTCGTCGATCTTGCCGTCGGCCAACAGGTCTTCTGCCGTCAGCCTGGTCACTCGCATCTCAGCTTCGAAGTCGAATTCTGCGGGGTCTGCCGGCTCGAATGATGACTCGTGGGTGACTGCTTCGCCGGTCATGGCGGTGAACGCCCGGTCACCGATCAGTTCCCCCCCGATGCTCGCTGCAGTCTCGTTCAGGGTGGTCATGTCGGCGTTATCCCAGAAGTGCTGGCCCAGCGGTTGGAAGAAAAACCAATGGTGCAGCCACTCGTGTGCCGTGATCTCCAAGGCGTCTCTGAGGCTGCCCGAGATGGAAATCACGCTCGGGTAGGTGGCCACGCCGCCGGTGCTCACGATCAGCGCCGAGACCCCTTCTTCCTGGTAGATAAGTTCTTCCAGTTCACCCCGCAGGTCCCTGGATAATCCCGGCTTCATCAAGGTTGAGCTGGTCTGGGCGATCCGGTCCCGTGGCGAGATGATCAGTGCGCCCGGAGAGTCGGAAAACACGGTATCCACCGGCGGGAAGATGACGCCGATCCGGGAGGATAACCCTTCCTGCACCAGAACCGAACTTATCTCTGATTCGATCGTCTCCTCAACATTGGCCTGCATGTCCCTGCGTTGTTGCTGCAAAGCCTCTATGCGCCGAGTGGTTTCCTCGTTCACCGGCCCTCGCTCCAATTCCCGGATCTCAGCGACCAGATCAAAGAACTCTCGTGCCTGGTCGATGCGGATTTCCCGGGACGGCTCCAAGTTCCACGGTAGAATGTTCTGAAACTTGTTCACCCACTTGTCCATAAAATTGGACACTTCCCAACGCAACAAACTGTACTTATACGGCGCTACCGCGGCATCGGCATGGGAAAAACTGTCACTACCCTGGACCGCGCCAAGCAGCACCAACGCCACAACCGAACCTAAAAAAGCAAGCTTAACTGACCTGAACAAAAATCCCTCAAAACCCGGCTGTGCCGGTGCCGGCGCCAATAATAATTAGGCTAGGACTCGGTAGCGGTAGCTGGACCCCAGCAGGTCGCCTTCCTCGAACCGGCTGAACCGAAGGGGAGAGATATCGATGGTCTCGGACACGCCTTCGACGATCATCTCAGCTACAGTCACCCCGATCATCGGCGACAGCTTGAATCCGTGGCCGCTAAAGCCCACCGCGCAATACAGGCCCTCGATCCCCGGCACCGCATCCAAGATCGGGTGCCAGTCCGGCGTGGTCGTAAATAGGCCTGACCATCCGCCCCGGAAGTACGCCTCCGACATGGCCGGTATCCGGCGCGTCAGGCGACCCAGAGCGTCGGCCATGACCTCCATGTCCACACCCTGGTTATAGGTCTCCACACCCACTTCCTCGTCGTCCCCGAAGCCCATCATGGTCAGAGAACTGCCGTCGGGCCGGAAAGAGAACGACTGGGCAATATCGCCGACCGTGGGGTGGAGCGGCAACTTATCTACCGGGCGGGTGAGCGAGGCTACCTGATGCCTGACCGGCACCAGGGGCACATCGACGCCGATCTTGCCCAGCACTTCTTTTGACCAGGGGCCTGCCGCGACCACCGCGATCGGAGTTTCGACTCGGCCCTCTGCGGTCACCACGGCTTTGACCCGGCCGCCTTCGATCACTATGTCCGTGACCGGATTGCGGAGCACGATCTCGGCCCCCAATTCCCTGGCCCGTTTCGCGTAGGAAGTGGTCACCATGTAAGAATCGGCATACCCAGAGAGTGGCTCCCAAGCCATGAACTCGTCATCACTGACCGACACCATTGGCGCTATGTCTTTCAGGTCCTGAGCTGTGACCCGCATGGTGTCGATGCCCAGGCCGTATTGCATGGCCACGTTATGGGCCAGCCCGGCGCTGTCTTCCTCTTTAACTACCACCAGATAACCGGTCTCAACAAAGCCCGACTCACCGCCGACGACCTCGCCGAAATTCTTGAAGATACCCAGGCTTTCCCAAGCCATGGACGCAGTCACAGCATTGGAGTAGTGCATCCGGCAGATGGCCTGAGAGCGTCCTGTCGAACCAGACCCGAGCACATCTTTCTCCAAAAGCAG
>CAVOAA010000051.1:0-17680 GCA_963693555.1 Dehalococcoidia bacterium
TGGCAGACCCTGGAACGACGGCGGGAGTCTCACTTAACATTGCCCCAAACCTGTCCAACTGACGGGGTCCACCTTACAGTTTAAACGATCTCGTTAGCGCAGTGATACCCAAAATGGAAATCGGTCGGCATTCCATTCAGCCAAAAGCTAAGATCTTAGTACAACGAAAAAGAAAGGCTCTCAATAATTATTGGGAGCCTTTCTAATACACAAATTGCCTAATATCGAGGAGAGCCTCGAACCAATCCCACCCTCACCCACCTACACCGGCCACTCCTGACGGTTGTAGGCGGCGTCCCAGAACATGTATTCGTAGCGGCTGCTGATCAGGAAGGCCTGGCGCATGGCTTCCAGTTCGGCTGGGCTGGCGTCTTCGGCCATCTGGTCCACGAAGCCCCGCCACGCTTCGACGCTGCCTTCCAGCAAGCCCTCCACGTAGAACCGGGTCCATTGCCCATATAGCGGGTGTTCCGACTGTCCCACTTCTTCTTTCAGCAGATGGTAGGTCCACGGGCAGGGGAGCAGGGCCGCCGCAGTGGGGCCAAGGCCGTGGAGCGACGCCGTTTGCAGCATGTGGTTCACGTAGGCCGTGTTGGCTGGTGAACGGGCCTCGTTTTCGGCGAACTCCATGGTTATGCCGGCCGCGTCGAACAACTTTTGGTGCAGGGGCCGCTCCACTGGAGTCATCACCCGGTAGGCCAGGTCGTGAAACTTCTGGGAGTCCGGAGCTTTGGCTAGGGCCAAGGCCACCGTCCGTCCGAACCCCTCAAGATAGTGGTAGTCCTGGACCAGGTAGTACCTGAAAGTTTCTTCCGGAAGAGTCCCGTCTTTGATCTCCTTGAGAAAAGGATGGTCAAAGATGCGCCGCCAGATTGGTTCTACTTCATGCCTGAGTTGTTCGCTGAAACTGGCCATTTACTGATCGTCTACTCCGGTTTTTGCTCTGCTCTTTATCGCCTAGATTGTACAATTCTATCCTACTGGGGCTAGGATGGTTGACATGAAATCTGAGCCTATTCGATCTTTGCCCATGGAATTTGCTTGCCGAGGTGAACGATGGCCGGTGTGAGGAAAGTCCCCTCGGTCCTGACCATAGCCGGGTCTGACTCGGGTGGCGGTGCCGGGATTCAAGCTGACCTCAAGACCTTCGCAGCCATGGGGGTTTATGGGACGTCGGCCCTGACTGCCATCACCGCCCAGAACACGGTGGCCGTTACGGCGGTGCACGAGATCCCCGTTGACATCATCGCGGCCCAGATCGAGGCCGTGGTCAGCGATATCGGAGTGGACGCCGTGAAGACTGGCATGCTGTCCAGCAGCGCGATCATCGAGTGCGTCGTAAACTCACTCACCACCCTTTCGAGCCTGGATCGCCTGGTGGTGGACCCGGTGATGGTGGCCAAGAGCGGCGATTCCTTGTTGCGTGAAGAAGCGGTGCAGATGTTGCGGGAGAAGCTGTTGCCCCTGGCGGCGGTGGTCACCCCGAACATACCCGAGGCAGAGACTCTCACCGGAATGACCATCGTTTCCGATGACGACGTTCACGATGCGGCCAAGGCAATCGTGGCCATGGGTGCCAGGTCAGTTGTGGTCAAGGGCGGTCACCGCGAGGGCGCAGCCACCGACCTGTACTTTAATGGGACTAGCTTCCGGGAGTTCACAGCCCCCAGATTCCAGACGGCGAACACCCACGGCACCGGCTGCACCTTCGCATCGGCCGTGGCTGCCGGACTGGCCAAGGGTCTGGCCACCGAGGAAGCTATCGGAAGGGCTAAAGAATTCGTCACCGAGGCTATCCGCAACTCGTTTCCCATCGGGCAAGGCCACGGGCCACTGAGCCATTTCTACAAATTTTGGGCCAGCGAAGCGTAACGCAGCCCCAGATCAAAGGATCAGAAATATGACCGGCACCACAGGCGGCAATCAAAGCATTTACCAGGTTATCTACCACTGTCTGGAGGCGGCGTCCCGGTTCGTCCCGGGCAGCAAACTGCACGTCCCAGCTTTGCAGGACTTACGAGATGTTTTATCTGCCGTACCAACTCCATCTGAGTCGGCTGAAGCCAGTGGCCCACCTGCCACACCGTCCGACGCGATTGCCCTGGTTGCCTTCGCCCAAAATTCGCTGTCCCTTCAGGCAGGGTCTTCAAATTTGCCATTGGATGGTGAGACTGCGGGGAGAGTTATCCGCATCCTGGCTGAGTTGGAAGAGCAGCTTGGTGTGGCTGTCCGGCGGGAGAGAGCGGGTCTGGTGCGTGGGTTGTACGTGATAATCGACCCGCAGATCACCAGTGGCCGGGACACGTTTGAGATTGCCCAGGCGGCCGTCCGCGGCGGCGCGAGCATGCTGCAGTTGAGAGATAAGCTGACTGACAAGGGCGATTCCCTCCCGCTGGCCCGCAGCCTTCAGAAGTTGTGCCAGGAGGCCGGGGCGTCGCTGATCATCAATGACCACGCTGATGTCGCCGCCATTGTGGGCTCTGCTGGGCTGCACGTGGGACAGACCGACCTTCCCGTGGCGGAAGCGCGGAAGGTGCTGGGTCACCAACAGGTCATTGGACGCTCGAACCACGAGATATGGGAGATACCAGAGTCCGAAGAGATGGGTGCCGACCATGTGGCCTTCGGTCCCATCTATCACACCGGCAGCAAAGACGTCGGTTATGACCCACAGGGTATGGACCGGCTGAAGCTGGCCCGAGAGACCGCCAAGACGCCGCTGGTGGCTATAGGCGGAATTAACGCCGAGAACGTTGCCCCGGTCATTGAGGCTGGAGCCGACGCGATCTGTGTCACCGCCGCCGTGGGCTCGGCGTCGGAACCGGAGGCCGCCGCCGCCCGACTGGTCAAGATGATTGAAGATGCCGGAGGCCGGACTTAAGCACCGGTCAATCACGCCTGGGATAGGGCCAACTTACCGGTTGTTGCTGCCCGTTTTACCAGACCCGTTTTCGTTGACACCCCTAGAGGCCGATGTTAGGCTTGGCCTATAACAGAGCGCGCATGTCGTTCTGGCGGGAGCTTGGGTAAGCCAGGCTGAGAGGGTGGCCAAAATCGCCACCGACCGTCTGTACTTGATCCGGGTAATACCGGCGCAGGGATTAGACGCAGCAGTAGACTTACGGATCAGCCGCCAGATGGTATTCTGGTGGCTTTTTTTATTATCCCGGAAGGAGATTCATAGAGATGTCCGATGAGCTGATAATAGGCGGAAAGACCTTCAACTCAAGGTTGATCGTCGGTACCGGCCGGTACCGCACCATGGAAGAGATGGTGGCTGCGGTTGAGGCCTCTGGCACTGAGATGATTACGGTGGCGATCCGCCGTTTGGACTTGGACGACCCCACCAGCAAGACACTGCTGGACTACATAGACTGGAACAAGTATCAGATCTTGCCCAACACGGCCGGTTGCGCCACTGTCGAAGAGGCCCTGTTCGTGGCCAAACTAGGCAGAGAAGTAGGCCAGACCGACTTCGTAAAACTTGAGGTCATCCCCGACCCGCACTATCTGTTCCCCGACGGCGCCGCCACCTTGGAAGCCGCGCGGCTGTTGGTGAAAGACGGGTTCAAAGTCCTGCCCTATATCCACGCCGACCCGACATTGGCCAAAAACCTGGAGGACGCTGGCTGCGTGACGGTCATGCCGCTCGGTTCAGCCATCGGTTCAGGCCAAGGCATCCACACAATCGAAGAGATAAAAATCATCATCGAGCAGGCGAATATTCCGGTGGTGGTTGATGCCGGCCTGGCGGTGCCTTCTGACGCCGCCCAGGCGCTGGAACTTGGAGCGGACGCTGTCTTGGTCAACACTGCCATCGCCCAGGCGGAAGATCCAGGGCTGATGGGTGAGGCATTCAAAGCCGGAGTGGAAGCGGGCCGGAAGGCCTACCTGGCAGGCCGGATCGGCGTGCGCCGCGAGGCCATCGCCAGCAGTCCGGTTACCGACGTACCGAACCCGGTCTCAGCAACCACCTAGACGGCCGTGCCTGACTTACTGCCCAGACCGTGTCTCTGCCTGGTTACGGACTCCACGGTGGCCGGAGACGAGCTGGTGGAACGGGTTGTCCAAGCGGTGGCTGGGGGCATCGACCTGGTGCAGCTACGAGACAAGATATTGCCCGGCGGCCAACTGCTGGAACTGGCAACGGCCATGATTGAAGCCATAGGTGGACGGGCCAAGTTGATCGTTAATGACCGGGCCGACGTTGCTCTGGCGGCGGGCGCACAGGGCGTCCAACTCGGAGAAGAAGGGCTGCCGGTGGCCGCAGCTAGGATGTCTCTAGGCGATGACTCACTGATCGGACGGTCGGTACATTCTCTGGCTGCTGCGATGCAAGCAGAGTCCGAAGGCGCTGACTTTCTGGTGGTCGGAACGATGTATGCCTCCCGGTCCCATCCTGGTGAAGAACCAGCCGGCCCGAAGTTGATGCGGGAGATCGCAGAGAAAATCGGATTGCCGCTCATCGGTATCGGCGGCGTGACTCCGGAGAACGTAGACGAATTGATCCAGGCTGGTGCGTCGGGCGTGGCAGTCATCACCAACATACTGGCAGCTGACGACCCGAAGGCTGCTGCCCAGAGACTTAAAGACGTCTTGATGGCGTCATGGAATACCCGAAGAAGCCCTGCGGACGTGGGTAACGGAGACGGCTAATCACAATGATCGATCTGACAGTTAACGGAAAGCCCCGGCCAATCGAGGCCAGTGTCGACCTGGAAACCTATCTATTGTCCTTTGGTCTGAACCTGCAGTTCGTGGCCGTGGGGTACAACGGCGAGGTCATCAAGAAAGAGTCCTTCGCCGACCTGACTCTGAAAGACGGAGACGTCCTGGAGATCGTGCGGCCCGTCGGCGGCGGCTGAACCAGATGGGCTTCATCGCCGACATCGAAGAACGGACACTGCTGTTGCGGCAGGCGATCCTGGCCCACCCCTTCGTCACCGGCGTGGGTGACGGCACTCTCCCGGTGGACCGTTTCAAGCACTACGTGACCCAGGACTATGCTTACCTCATCGACTACAGCCGGGTGCTGGCCATCGCCTCCGCCAAAGCCCCGAAACTGGAAGACATGTCCTGGTTTGCGGGATTATTGGATGAGACGTTGAACCAGGAGATGGCCCTCCACCGCAGTTATTGCCAAGAGTTTGGCATCAGCACAGAAGAACTGGAAGCCACCGTGCCCGCGCCCTCCACCCTGGCCTACACCAGCTTCCTACTCAAGACCGCCTACCACGGCAGCTTCGGAGAGTTGGTCGCATCACTCCTACCCTGCCAATGGGGGTACTGGGAGATCGGTGATCACCTGCTGAAGAAAGGCCTGCCAGGGTCAGCGCCCCTCTATGCCAAGTGGATCGAGATGTATACCTCGGAAGAGTTCGCTGGTTTGGCCCATCACATCAGAGGCCTGACCGACCGGCTGGGGGCTGATGCCGGCTCCACTGAACTGGCGGCCATGGGGCAGGCCTACACGAACAGCGTGCGCCTGGAGCACAAGTTCTGGGATATGGCCTACAGCCTTGAGGGTTGGAGCGGGTAGGACTGGGGCTAGCAGTGGCTACTCTGTAGGCGTATCGTCGGTGATGCCGTGTGCCACCAGGGTGTCGATCTCGCCCTGAGAAAGGCCCAGTATGCCGTGGAGCACCTGGTAGTTGTGCTCCCCCAGGCCCGGCGCTGGTGTTGATTGCTGTCTTGAACTCTTGGACAGCAGCCAGGGTGTCGTCACCTGTTTGTAGGTGCCTGCCTCCGGGTGCTCAACCACGTCCCAAAACCCGCGGGCTTCCAGGTGAGGGTCGTCGATGGCCTCGCTGCCCTTGACCACCGGGGCAGCCGGAACGCCTCGGGATTGCAGCAGGTGCATCACTTCGTAGTGGTCCTGGCCCTCGGTCCAAGCGGAAATGATTTGGTCCAGTGCGTCCTGGTTGCCTAGGCGCGACTCGGGGTCGGCGAACCTGGTGTCGGTTGCCAGTTCGGGCTGGCCAATAGCCTGGCACAGACCCTCCCACTCATTTTGGGAACCGACCGATATCGCCACCCACATGTCGTCGCCCGAGCATTGGTAGACACCGTGGGGCGCCATGTCTCGGTGCCGGTTGGCCATCGTGCCGGCAACCCGGCCAGTGACCGAGAAATCCAAGATCGATTCGCCCAACAGCATGGTGGTGACTTCCCTTTGGGACAGGTCAACCAGGCAGCCAGTGCCCGTCTTCAGACGGCGGCGTAGGGCGGCCATCAATGCGCCAAACGACAGTATTCCCACCACCGGATCGGGGTAGACCAGGTTGGTCATCAAGGGCAGCCCGTCCTCGTATCCCGTGATGGACGCCAGACCGGCGGTCTGCTCAAGAGTGGAGCCCAGAGAGCCATAATTGGCCTCAGGACCGGTCGCGCCCTGGCTGCTGATTTTGAGGTAGATCAGCTGGGGGTTGAGTTTGGAGACTACGTCATAGCCCAGGCCGAGCCGGTCCATCACCGAGCCGCGGTAGTTCTCGACCAGCACATCGCACACCTTGACCAGTTCACGAAATAGCTCTTTGCCCCGGTCGGCGCTGAGATCCAGGGTGACCGAAATCTTGTTGATGTTCCGGTGTACATGGTGCGCGGTGGTGTTCCACGGACGCTCGCCGGGGTCACCGTTCGGGTAGACGCGCAGGTCGTCGGGGCCGGGGCGTGCTTTACCGCGATTGATGTCCATCCGGGAGAGGGATTCGACCTTGATGACCTCCGCCCCCATGAACCCGAGAAACATGGTCGAGTACGGGCCTGCAGCCACCTGGCTGAGGTCCAAGATCCGGAGTCCCTGCAAGCCGGGCTTATTGGAAGTCGTACTCAAACTAGAGCCCTTCCGGGGCTGGGGTCAGCGAAAGCTCACTGAGGGTGTACCCCAGGCGTTGGCACAGTATCTCGTCGTTGTGCTCGCCCAATCGGGGTGCGGGGTGTAACTGCCAGGTGCTGCCATCCATTCGGAAGGGAGCGCCGGGGGTGGGCTACTTCGCCGAATTCCGGGTCCGGGAGGGATTTGAAGAACTCTCGTGCGACGAATTGCTGGGACACCAGCAGGTCTTCCACCGTGGCCACGTAGCCGGTGATGGTCCGGAGCGCTTGGAGCGTGTGGTAGATCTCTTCTTTGGGCTTGGTTCCTGCCCAGTCGGCTATCACGTCCAACAGGTCTTGCTGGTTCGCCCGGCGGGCCTCCTGGGAGGTGAACCTCGGGTCTTCAATCAATTCCGGTTTGCCGATCAGTTCGCAGACCTTGAGCCAGGTGCTTTCCTGTACGCCGGTTTCCAGCCCGGGGCTGACCCAGCCGTCTTTTGCCCGGACCAGGTTGGTCTCACGCCGGGCCGGAGTGCGGCCGAACTGTGCATAGATCGAAGAATGTATCTGCGACACGGTCATCACTTCCATGGCAGAGATGTCCACGTGCTGGCCGAACCCTTGGGTGTCCCTGACATAGACGGCCATCATGGTGGCCGAAAAGGCACTGACGCCGGTGGTGTAGAGAGCAGCCTCGCCGCCGACCTTCAAGGGCGGCTTATCGGGCAGTCCGATGGTGTACATCAACGCCCCGGCGGCCTGAGCGACGATGTCCGATCCCTTGTAACTGCTGTAGGGGCCGGTCTGTCCGAAGGGGGTGACTGAGACATAGATCAGGTCGGGGTTGGCCTCAGTTAGGTCGCTATAACCCAGACCCACGGACTCCAGGTGTCCGGGAGGGAAACTCTCGACCAGGATGTCGCAATCTTTGGCCAAGGTTTTCAAGGCTTGGGCCTGCTGCGGGAGGGCCGGGTCGAGAGTCACGCTCTTTTTGCTGGTGTTGATGTAGGAAAACAGCGCGCTGCTTTCCAGTGTGCTGGTGTCGCCTAGGTGCGGGCCTGACGACCTTGAAGAGTCCCCGGCGCCCGGCGGTTCGACCTTGATGACCTCAGCGCCCAACCCGGCAAGGAGCTTGGCGCAAAATGGCCCGGCCACCCCTTGGCTCAAGTCCAGGACGCTGAGATCACTGAGGATGTTATCGTCGGTCATGGTCATATGCCGGTGGACTCTACAGGAACTAGAGGCCCAATGCTGCCACTCCGGCTTGGGCTATCGACTGATCGTCGATGCCGCTAGGTAGTCCGCCCACGCCGATCGCGCCAACCACGGCGCCGTCTTTCAAGACAACCACACCACCAGGGAGGGCGATGAGTTGGGAATCGCCGAACGACTCTAGCGACCGGCCGGTGCTGCTGAGTTGCTCGGAGAATGCCAGGGTGTCCATGCCCCGGACCGCCGAGGTATAGGCCTTGCGTAGGCCGAACGTGGGCTTGAGGCACCGGTCCATGCGGGCGTAGGCCAACAGATTACCGGCGTCATCCACCACTGCCATGTCCACCTTGCGGCGGCTGGTGTCTTTGTTGTAGTCGGCGATCATCGCTGTGATGGCGGCTTGTGCCTGCTCCAGGCTGAGCATCGGTTTGTCGTACATAATGGCTCTCCTTAGAAATAATACCGGGACACGGTCTCGGCGACGCAGGCGGGCTTGGCTTGGCCGTCGATCTCGATGGTGACTTCAGAAATAATACCGGGACACGGTCTCGGCGACACAGGCGGGCTTGGCTTGGCCGTCGATCTCGATGGTGACTTCAGAAATAATACCGGGACACGGTCTCGGCGACGCAGGCCGGTTTGTCCTGGCCGTCAATCTCGATGGTGACTTCCTTGACCACCTGGAAGCATTCGTCGTTGATCTTGTCGACGCCCGCCAGCTTGCTGCGAGTGCGGACCTTGGAACCGGCGGCCACCGGGTTCGGGAAGCGGACCCTGTTCAGCCCGTAGTTGACCGAAAGTTTTAGCCCGGGATACGGAAGCTCAGCGGCGTTCACATTCCCGGTCAGGTACGGAATTAGGGACAGGGTCAAAAAACCGTGGGCAACTGTTCCGCCGAAGATTGATTCCTTCGCCGCCTTTTCCACATCGACATGGATCCACTGGTGGTCCAAGGTCACGTCGGCGAACCCGTTGATCATGCTCTGGTCCACTGCTTGCCAATCGCTAAGATGGATCTCCTCTCCGATCTTGCCGTTGATCTCTGCCACCAACTCGTCTACAGCCATTGCTCCTCCAAGGTTAAGAACGTTTAGCTGGCATTCTACAGGGTAGGTGGGGTTTTGGCTCCCGCCCCGATGTGACCAAATTCATGCCTATTATTATCGTGGCCTGAGACGGGAGTCTTCGGAACGCAAAAGAAAAGACCTCCGACGATCGTCGGAGGCCCTTCTTGCAAGCATGATTCCCAGAGGTGGGTTGTGGAAGCGGTCAGCGACCGCGCTCTTATCAGGTCAGATGAACGGTTCTAAAGCCAGCATATCGTCGGTCACCTCAAGCTCCACGGGTGGAAAGGAGCTCTCGGTCAGCTCTCCCATGATCCGGCTGGCTTCGGGGTCTGCGGGAACGGGTACTGAGCGGTTGGCCCATAACTCCCGGTTGGGCCATCTTGCGACCGCGTAGTAGGTGCCGTCAGCCGCCTGCATCAGTTGTGAGCCGAGGCTGCCCCGGCTGGTATAGATGGCCTGAGTTGCCTGCCGCCAGGCTTCTTTGAAGTTGGATTCTTGCCCTTGTTTCAGCTTCCACCGATAGATGACAACGAACATATTTACTCCACTTTCGCTGAAAGCACCTAGTTTCTTGCCGCATAGCTTACAACCCTAGGTGGAGCAAAGTGAACTGGGACCCGGCGCCCTAGTATCTGTGGCAGCTCATAAAAGAATCTTTAGATGGCCGGAATTTTCCACTCATCATTTATCTTGAGCATTCGGTCCAAGGACTCATCGTCCCAGGGCTTTGCCAAGAGATGGTTAACCCCCAGCATCTCGGCTCTTTCTTTCAAGCCAGGGAGATTTATGGCGGAGACCAGCACAACGGGCACCTTTGAGGTCTCCGGGTCTCTGCGCAGCTCAGAGATGAAGAGGATGCCATCCATCACCGGCATCACGATATCGACGAAGATGATGTCGGGAATCTCTTCTTTGATTCGCTGCAGCGCCACTGCGCCATTGTCGGCTTTGCGTACTTCGCAACCCTTGTCCAACAGCTGCTCAACGAGCAGATTTCGGATGTCTTCCTCGTCCTCGACGACCAGGGCTTTAACCATTCAACCAACTCCTTAGCACACGTTGCAGTAACCTCAGGTTAACAACTTGGGCACTAAGTTCAACCGGCCGCATGGCAATCCCTAGACCGAAGACCGCCGCAGAATTTACTGGAGAATGCCCTTCGCCTAATAATTCTTGTTCAGATAGGGGTTAAGCACCCAGAGCCTGAACACCTGCCAGATCGCATACAGGCCTGCCGTAGACCCGGCCACTCCAACTAGCCAGTGCACAAAATTGTTCTCTTGCAGCTGGAGTATCCAGTTGCCGAACCCGCCGCCCGATTCCTCCGGCGGCATGATCATCTCCAGTATCTCGTGCCCAAAAGACGAGACCGGGTTTGCGGCAGTGAAAACGTCCAGCACGACAAGGACCCCAAGAAACCCGAATCCTCCCAGCGCCCGGAGTAACGACATGTATCCGATGTGCTGGCGGTGCCGCTTGATGTCGACCAAGGCTTCTTCAATAGGGGCCATCAATTCGGGTGTTGCGTCAGTTACCTCGGCAGCCTCGTAGACGATCCTGCTGACCACCTCCGCGTGATTCCCCCAATATGCTGAATGGTCAGAAAACGGGTCATCGTTGTTGACCACGCGTACGTTCTAGAACACTCCTGCGCCGGGGCCTCGCACCTTTTCTTTCATCTCCAGGATCGCCGGGCCGTGGGAAATCGGGTCATAGCGGGCCCAGAAATCGATCCACCTGATTCGGTCGTCTAGAGGCTGCATCTTCCATAACTTATGCTCGGGAGACGTCCTCCAAGCCAGGTTCAATGAGCTTCCAAAGGTGAGAAACGAGATTGAACCAGGGGTCTTGTTAGTCGCATTCCAGGTCTCCCACAGCTTTGGGTCTGTGAGAACGGCCGTTGAAACAGTGGTCCCAGCCGAGTGCGCAACAATCATGGCGTGTAGTCCGCCTTCGGGAATCCTGTCGTGGAGCAGGTCGGCGAGTTGGCCACGGATCGAGAGACTCCGGGATTCGCTCAAGAGGATGGCAGGCATATCGCCCGGACCCTGGACCAGTCCGTCGGTGATACGGGCGGTTATCTGCTGGAGTTTCTGGCTAACGACGCCCAGTGGCAATTGCGATAGAACGAAGAAGACCGTAGCCAGGGCCAGGGTGAATGGATAGACGGACAGGAAGAAAATGAACGCCAACCAGCCGATCAACCGGTCGTTTATCGAGGCTACCACCGGTTTTGGCCGCTTCTCGTAAACGGCGTTGGTTGAATTGTCATATGGAGATTTCCCGCGTAATTTGGGAATCAGTCCCTTCAACATGGACCAGCCATGCTGGTAGAGGATCATGAATCCCCAAAAGAGAGCCTTGCTGCTTTTCAGCGGATAGAAACTGTCTTGCCAATGCGCCTCCCAGATCTCCCACCGCTCGTTCTCGAACTCCAATACAGCATTGGCCGGGCCATGTTCGGGGCGCAGGTCCATCTGCGCGGAAACGTTTGTACTCCCCAATTTTCTATATAGAAACTGAATCCACGGCTCCACCACCGCGGATAGAAATTCTCCCTTTTTATGATTACCTACACCGTGAATAAGGAAGATTGGTCGAACGTTCATGCGATGCTCCTCCTCAGTGTGGTTGGTGATGGTCCAAAAGGTAGACCTGGCCCAGACCATATATCACCGAGATGGGCTAGTTTAACGGACACCCACCTGATTATGTAAGTCATGAATCAAGAGGTCATCACACATCGTAACCATCACAGTCCGAAATTCGCTGCCCTAATAGCTCGGCTTGGTCGGGTGTGGAGTTAGTTGGATCTCGTGCGTCCAACAGGACTTGTCCTGGCTGTGCAGGTAATAGAAGGCGTCGGCGATGCTGACGGGGTTCATTATGATGTCGGGTTGCTCTTGGGCAGCTGGAAGTGCGCGAGTCCCAGGAGAGTCGATCAGGCCATCGATTATGACGTTGGCAACATGGACGCCATGCTCGGAATACTCCTCGGTCAGCACCTGGGCCAGCGTGCGCATCATCACCCGGGGGTAGTACAGAGACTGGCCGGTGTACCTCTTTTTACCGCGCAGGGAATGCTGGTTGTTCGAAATGAGGAAAGAGCCCTCCCCTCGCTCGCGCATGGCCGGCAACACCTCCTTGGCCACCAGGAATGGCCCACGGCTGGCGATGTGCTGCGCGGTCTCGAACATCTCGTCGGGTATGTGTTCGAGTAATTCCTTTTCCGGGGGAAGGTCGCGTCCTTCCAGATAACCCGCGTTGTAGACCAGGACATTCGGGTCGCCTGCTTGTTCGCGGATCTGGGCGAAGGCGTGCGATATCGATTCGCCTGAGACTAGGTCCAGTTCGACGATCATGCTCTCGCCGCCCTGTTCTCTGATCGCAGTCTGCAAGGCAGTGGCATTGGCGGCAGTACGGGTGGTCAGCACCACCAAGAAGCCCTCCTGGGCGAACTTCTGGGCAATGGCGCCCCCAACGCCCCAACGTACGCCGACTGGCAGGCCGCTGTCATCGATCTCCTTGCCGTGGATCATCTTGGTATTGCGGCCATCTGATTGCCACTTGGACGTGGCTCCGACAACAACGGCTACGGGTTTACGGGCGGAGTTCATGTTGGGTTACCTCCCTCATATGCTTACTCAAATCAAACCTTTTCAGGGTCTCACTAGGCCATATTGTAGAAGGATTCGGGCAAGCTCGGCCTTCCGCAAGCGAGATTCAAAATGCTGAAAGTCTACTAATCGGATCACTGGTGCGGACCGGAGTACAACGTTTTTAGTTCATGATGCGTCAGTTTACAAAATATATCGGCTGGACGGCTGGTCTTCTATTCGCTGGGATAGCCTTATTGGGTGCTGCCCACCCTCAGGCGCAGGCCCCCAGTGTTACGCTGACACCCACCAGCGGGCCAAACGGGACCATCATCACGGTGAGTGGAGAAGACTTCACGTACGACGGCACGGTCTCGGCCGATGGGATCGCGGTGGGGCCATACGCCGTGGGCTACGCATCGATAGAGTTGACACCGGTTGGCAGTTTCGTCGTAAACGATATCCGGGTGCAATCTATGGGACTTGGCCCCAAGACCGTGGGAGTTACCGATTTCAAAGGCCTGTACGGTTCCGCCAATTTTACGGTGATCCAACCGACCATTACCCTGAACTCTTTAACAGCGCCCATCGGAGAAATCGTCGCTATTACCGGAGCAGGCTGGTTGCCTTTTTCAGCGGTCGCGATCACGTTGAGATCAAACAGTATGGCGGTCGCTACCGTGACCGCAATTGCCGATTTTACAGGCGTCATTGTCGCCGAAATCAAACTGCCCAGCAGGATCGGAATCGGAGCCAAGGTGGTCTCCTTTCACGCAGCGGATACCGGCGGTTTCGGAAACGCCGCTGTGGCGCAGGAGCTGGAGGTGCCGGCTCCTAACGTTACGCTATCTACGACTGAGGCTGAGGTTGGAACTATTGTGACTCTGACCGCGACGGGTTTCATGCCTAACACGGCCGTAACGGTATTTACCATCGGCGGTGTGGGTATCCTAGAAAACGTTCCGGTCACGGATTCGACCGGCAGCTTGACGCTTGCGTTAACAGTGCCCAGTCTTATCGGAGACCAATTGGTGGCGGTGAGCATCGGCGGGACAACGATCTCCAAGGCCCTGTTGGTCAGTGATACGACCGTAGCGGCCACGCCAATCTCGACGACTGAGCCTTCGGATGCCACTCCGGTGACCGAGGTGTTCACCGACTTGATCGCCAATGGCAACAACCTGGTCCGAATCTTCCGCTTTGATAATCTCGATAAGGAGTGGGACTTCTTCGATCCGCGGCCGGAATTTGCCCTAGCGAACAGTCTGACGACCACCAAGCCTGGCGACATCGTCTGGCTAAACATGGCCTCCCCACAGGAGTTCCAGGGCCAAACCCTGATGGCAGGATGGAACCTAGTCGCACTTACATAGCAGGGCAAGCTATCCGGCAACGCATTAGCCAAACTCACAAGAACAGGAAAACAAAAGGCCCCCGACATACGCCGGGGCCTTTTTTGTGCCTAAAAATGGCAGAAGCGAGAGGATTCGAACCCCCGGCCATTGGTTTTGGAGTTATGCACGGAAAGGTCACTTAACGGATATTCGTGACTACGGACGTACTCAGATGTATCAGCCCAATGCAGATGATTGCGTCTAACTGCCCGTAATGTCCCCGCTTATCCTTCGATGGATGTCGGCAAAATGTCGGCAAAATCGGCCGCGTGTTTAAACCCCTTGGACCCCCACCACGGCTTAGGAAACTCCGCCACTTGGGTAGCGAAGGCCTGAAATATTTTGGGGAAATTCAGACACGCTCTCTAAGTCTATTCGGTAACAGCAGTGGTTTCTGTCACCGTGGACGTGTTTCCAACAGCAATCGGTTACGACCACTCATCGTCAGGTGGCCAGATATTAGTGCAGCCCCTTCCAGCACCCTGGGCTGATGTTTCGGTTCGCCATTCGTCGGCCATAGCCCTGAATTCTAGATAATATGGCGATTGTTGATGAGCCTTGAACGCCTCCTCGTCTTTATAGACCTCATACACCCATATTCTGTTTGTATCGCTCGAATCCTGAATAACATTAAATTGGAGGCATCCTGGTTCGTCGTTCTGAGCATGCCTGGCATTCTCTTTTATTCCGGCAACAAACTGATCTTTGAATCCTTCCTTGATCTGTAATGGAACATTGACGATGTACATAAATCCTCCAGCACTACTTTGTTTTCGAGAGCATAGGATACCCTAAATTCGGCTGAAATAGAGGCAAAAGCGTTGGCTTCCTCGCTCGAAATAGATTTTGTCGATCGAAGAGTTTTCCACTACGCAAGACGATGACCAAGAAGAATTCCTGGCTGCTGGAGAGCACCTAACTGCACAGGGTTTGCCCGGGGCTGTTGGTACAGTGGCACAGCGATATGGCCTAGTTGCATGCGCCACGAACCACTCCAAGGAACAGACTGCCTCCCCTACCGGGGCTTAGTAGACGGTAGACAGACTGATGTGTGCGGCGGAAATATTGTGGAAAATTTCAGCCATGTTCTCAGGCCCGACCAGTTAGCACCCGTGGTTTCCGTCACCGTACAGGGCTTGAGGAAATATTCGCGCCTGAAACGAGAGATTGTGAACCAAGGAAAGCCCATTGAAATGCGGCTAACCCTTGGTGAAGTAGCTTGGTGTCGGACGGGATTTTTCGGCTGAAAGGGGTGGGGAGATTAGGTCACCAAAGCGACCAGCTTACTGCCTTTTGGTACTTGTAGGGCATATGTGCCTTTGCTAACATTCTAGCCATATCGTTCACTAGGAGTTAACCCGCGAGTGCGGAAGGTTTACTCGGACCAAGGGTCGCCGAGTTCTTTGCCGGTGTGGGGCTCGTTCGATTTGCATTGGAACAGGCCGGCTGTAATGTTGTGTTCTCTAATGACATCGACGAAAAAAAGGTATTCTTTACGCTGCCAACTTCGCCGACACCCACTTCAGGCTCGATGACATCCGAAATATTCGTGGCGTTGATGTGCCAGATGTCGAGATTGCCACCGCGTCTTTCCCGTGTACAGACCTCTCATTAGCTGGCAATCGCGCTGGCCTGGTAGACGGAAATGAGTCAAGCATTCTTGCTGAGTTCTTTCGGATCATCGGTGAAATGGAAGATCGCAAACCGTTAGGGATTCTTCTAGAGAATGTCCCTGGATTCGCTACCTCCAATGGCGGGGCGGATTTGCTCGCCACAATCGTGTGGCTTAATGAACTTGGCTACTCGTGCGATATTTTAAAAATAGATGCACGACGCTTTGTCCCGCAGAGCAGGTCACGGTTATTTATAGTCGGCTTCCAACCCGAACTGGTGACGCAAAGTGAGTGGATGCGTTCGGACATTCGCCCGAACTGGATTTTTGAGACCGCCCTCAATTACCCGCACTTACAACTGCATGCCCCTCTATTACCAACGCCGCCAGCCGAAGCTTCCTACTCCCTGGCGCAAATCGTGGAGCATTTCCGCCCGCAGAATAAAATTTGGTGGGAAATATCAAGAGAGCGGCAACCAAACGCTCGGTGAAATAACCTTTGCCGCCCGCATCGATCCCAGTGATGGCGGTCAGGACGCTCCGCTCGGACGGGACTGACCTTCTGGCGTCTAAGACCTGGTCGACAACCGCCTGCAGGGTCGAAGTGGCGTTACTCAACCGCTCTCGCTCCAGGTCCTCAAGTAGCTGGTTCGTGGTTTTTCGCTGGTCGTTCATGCGGCGTCAACCTAATTAGAGATAGCGGATTAACTAGGCCCGTGCGGCTGATGCGCCGTCGACGAATATGAAGCCTTCCACAAGGCTAAAGAACACTTGACTGAATCGGTACGTTAGCAAATTATTAGCAAAACGGCAAAACTAAAGACCCTCGGCTATCACCGAGGGTCTTTTTCTGTGCCAAAAATTGGCAGGAGCGGGAGGATTCGAACCCCCGGCCACTGGTTTTGGAGTTCTGCGTAGCGTGTATTTCCCTGTCACAGCGCATCCCGTTTGCTCCCATTCCGTAGCTAGAATGGCCGGTCTACTTCCTTGCCAGTACCCCTGAGTACCACCAATTTACGTGGAGTTTGTCGGCAAAATGTCGGCAATCTGTCGATATATTTAATCTAGAGAAATAAGGTTCCAGCCTGGGGATAGTGTCCCCGATTGGAAGCTTTGTTCGCTACTTACGTTGACCCACACTATGTCACCGGGTGTGACATCGGTTAGGGTGCTTGCTACCAATAGTCCTACACTGGGATCAAAGAATGTCCAACTACTCGACGCATTGCTGAATTTCCAAACGATCTCCAAGCTGCCATTATCTACAAGTACACTGAACTTGGCTGAAGCCGAATTGTTTAAGTTAGAAGCTACCGTTTCGTGAACCACCGTTTCGGCCTCCAAAACCCCATCTATCCAAGCAGAAACCGCAGTTCCTCCGAAGGCTGGGGCACCATCTAAATACGCAGTGCCTACGAACACATGGGGAGGAACTCTCTGTGCTAAGAATGAAATTCGTGTATTTGAATATATCTCTGGGACAGCTTTGCTATAACCCGAATATGCCGTTAAATCCAAATACGTTGAACCTCCCTGAACCCAAAACGCAGTTTCGCCAGCCTGGTCACCACCGACGCGGAAAGTGACGGTCTTCCCAGACCAAGACTCCTGTCCTTGGTCCACTACAAGGGTGTAGTTACTGTCGGTGGAATTCGCGGGAGGCATTGGAGTCGCAGTTGGCATAGGTGCGACCGTAGAGGTTGGAGCTGAAACTCCGATTACGCACGAACCATCTTCAATGACTAACGAATACTGACCGCCGAAAACAATTGTAGAAGCCAGCTGTGTGCTTTCGTACCAAGCAGATATGGACGTGCCATCAGTAGCGTTAACGCTGCCTATAACGATATGAAGGGGTATTCTCTGAGCCGGTGCTGATATTGGCCAGCTTGTAGCCGTTGGCGGCAAAATCGCTGAAGAGGAAGTAAGGTTTAATACCTTAGCACCTCCCTGAGTCCACACTATGCTTTCATTAGCCCATACGCT
>CAVOAA010000052.1:0-17356 GCA_963693555.1 Dehalococcoidia bacterium
ATCCTGGAGCGGACGTGGTTCTCAAACCCGGGAGGCAATAACGGAGCAATGGCTGTGAACAGGGAGCAGCGGTAATGTGCGCTGATCCAGCGTCCCAACTGCAGATGTTGGGAATCGATAAGAGGGGAGGGCTCCACCGGCTGGAGGATATCGCGGGTCTCGGGGACCTTGGGCGTGTCCACCAGTTCAACGACCAAGCCCTGAAGCACCCGCCGTCCGAAGGGCACCCAGACCAGTTGGCCGGGCTCCACGGTGAACCGGGGCGGGACGGAGTAGGAGAAGGTCCGAGAGTGGGCCACTGCCGCATCCACCGCCACTTCCGCGTATCTCATGCTAACCATATAAGTCCGTGACCACGGGTCATGAGGAAACCCAGTCTTGTCGAAACCGGCCTAAAATCAAAACGGCCCGTCCTTCTGCGGAAGGACGGGCCGTGATTTGTTTCGTTTATTCCTTCTCCGTTTCTTCAGCCGGAGGGTCTTCGGCCGGAGGCTCCTCGGCCAGCGGCTCTTCAGGTGGAGATTCCTCAGCAGGTTCTTCGGAAACCTCATCTGAGGCCTCGTCAACCGCGGTTTCTTCTACTTCGTCCGTGGGCTGCTCTTCCGCGCCCTCCACGGGTTCCTCGACTTCCAAGTCATCAGACTCAGCTTCGAGTGCGGCGATCTGCTCGGCGAGCTCAGCAGCGGCGGCAGCGGCCTCTTCCTGGGCCTTTCTGCGCTGGACGGGGTTGAGTTCCTTGATCCTGGCTGCTCTGCCCTGTAGACCGCGGAGGTAGTAGAGCTTGGCGCGGCGGACCGAGCCGAATCTAGTTACTTCCAAAGACTCTACCAAGGGCGAATGCAACGGGAACACGCGCTCGATTCCGATACCGGCGGTGATCCTCCGTACGGTGAAGTTGGCTGCCGGGCCTTTGCCGTTCTGCAGCCGGATCACCACACCCTGGAAGACCTGAATCCGTTCTCTTTCGCCTTCCCTAATACGGAAGTTCACCCGGACGGTGTCGCCCGCGCTGAACTTGGGAATTCTAGGGTTGGCTGGTTTCTTAAATAATAGGGCGGCTTCCATGCTGTCTCACTAACCTGTAATTTCAATACCGGGCAAGCTCCAGTGAATTAAGCCACAGGTCGCCGCCAGTGTATCTTTGGGTTTGGGTTAAGGTCTTCGGGTTTAAACCCGTTGGAAAGTCCGTGTGCGGTTGCCCAAATTAATGGTGGGCGGTACTGGACTCGAACCAGTGACCTCTTGCGTGTCGAGCAAGTACTCTAACCAACTGAGCTAACCGCCCGCACGTACGCAGTGTAACAAGGGGTCCTTTGGCCAGTCAAGACAGTCGAGACTGGCAGCCTAGTCCCATGCTGCCCTCATGCTACGATAAAACCGCTTTGAATATCCAAACTGAACGCCTATTACTCCGGCCACTCACGCTGTCAGACGCTCCCGGCATCCAACGTTTGGCCGGAGACCGGGAAGTCGCCTCGACCACCCGTGACATCGAACATCCCTACGAGGATGGCATGGCTGAACGGTGGATCGACTCCTGCCTGAGACAGGGCCAGTCTGGCGAATTGGTCCACTTCGCGCTAACCCTAGCAACCAGTCGAGCCTTCATCGGAACTGCGACCCTGCACCTGGACACGGATGAAAAGGCTGCTGAACTTTCCTACTGGGTGGGCCTGGTCTTCTGGAACCAGGGATATGCCACGGAAGCAGCCTCCGCAGTTATTCGCCATGGGTTCATCGACTTGAACCTAGACCGGGTCTACGCCGCCCACTTCACCCGCAACCCAGCATCCGGACGGGTCCTGCAAAAAGCTGGGATGCTCTACGAAGGCTCACAACTCGGCCCCACCGTGAAATGGGGAGTTCTGGAGAACCTGGAACTCTACGGTGTTTCGCCCGCTCAATTAGAAATGGGCGGTTCGACAGGTCCGATCAATCGAGACTCTCGACCTTAGGTCGGAGCCCATCATGATCGGACCTGGAGGGTTTTTGGCAATTAAATCCGCTTATCCTGAGCCTGTCGAAGGACCCGTCTAAGTCTAGTCAAATGCGGCCCTCACCCAGCGTAGTGCGGCATCACCTCATTGGTGAACAACTCGATCGAACGCATGGCCTGCTCATGGGACAGGTCGCCCCACTGGAAAGCGCCGACGAAGTAGTTGGCCCCCGTCGCCACGTATTCATCCATGTACTTCCTGATGGTCTCGGGCGAGCCCGCCACCGAGCCGAACCCCGCGCCACCGCCAGCAGGGTTTGCCACCCGGCCGCGCAGATTATCCCGGCGCTCTATCCGTTCCTCATCTTCGAGCGTGGACGCCAGGTCCCGCCGTTCTTCTTGGGGGATATCTCTGACCGGGATGGAAGAAGGACGAGGGTTCATACCCTCGCCTTGGAACTGGGTTAGACCGCGTCTCTCAGCCTCCAATCTCCGGGGAGTTCCCAGGTTCCAGCTGTAATGGTCCCAAGCCGGCTTTGCCTGCGCCATCGCCTCTTCATCGGTGTCGGCCAGCAGCAGATGGACCACCAGGCCGATCTTGGGCTCCGCTCCCTGGGCGGTTAGCGCGCCCACGCCCTGGTGCTTCCCCCATTCCTGACGGTAGCGGGTGACATTAGCCTCAAAGCTGTCCAACCCACCGACGATGATGGTGTTCATGCCGTCCATGGCCGCAGTTTCGACGTTCCGCATATACCAGAAGGGGGGCATTGGCTCTTGCTTGGGCCGCAACCGCATGGGCAGTTCGTCGAAGTCGTAGAACTCCCCGTGGTGGTCCAGAACGTCGTGGGATAGCCCGTACTGGACGGCCGCCAAAGTCTCGCGGTAGCGGGCATAGTTGGACTCCACATCCGAGTCCTGGCCCCAGAAAAAGGCTTCGAAGACCCCGCCCCGTCCAACGCCGATCTCCAGACGTCCACCGCTCAGGTGGTCCAGCATGCAGTATTCCTCGATGAGTTGCACCGGGTGGTGGAGCGGCAGCACGCAGATGCCTGGCCCGAACCGGATATTCTTGGTGCGCTGTGACACCGCCGCCAGAAAAACGTTCTGCGAGGGCGCCAGACTGTGGACCGCCGGGGTGTGGTGTTCGGCCAGGTGGTAGGCGTAATAACCCGCCTTATCCAGGACCTCGATCTGTTCCATGCGTAGGTCGTAGGTCTCCTGAAGTCCCAGACCTGGAACAGGTTCAATGTGGTCGAACACGCCGAATTGCAGGGCCATTTACCGGTTCTCCTAATGCCTTTGGTGATATCCCACAGACTGATGCGGCTCGTCCGGGCACCCAAGAAATTTTACTATCTGCGTCAAACCTGGTCGATCAGTCCAGCCCCACCTCGCCGGTGCCGATCCCTTGCGGTTCCTGCTCGTTCACTTCCTGGGACACGCGCCAGCCGCCGATCAAGAACACAATAGCCGCCAGCAGGCCAAGCGACGACCCGATGAGAAAAACGTCTTTGAAGGCCTTGATGAAGGCCACCCCTTCGGACTCCGCGCCAACTGCAAGTTCAGCCAGGTGGTGGTCGCTGCGCCAGCCAAATATGCCGCCGATCACCGCCACCGACAAGACCCTGCCGCAAGACTGGGCCAGCGAGAGCGCTGCCCCGGCGGTGCCAAACCTCTCCGAAGGTACGCTGCCGAGCATCAATGAGTAGGTCGCCGCCTGGAACAAGCCCAGCCCGGCACCGACTATCGCGACCCGCAGCGCCACTTCACCCAGGGCCGACCCGGCGTCCAGGTAACCCATATAAAGCAGACCGGATGCCATGATCAACAGACCGACAATACCCACTGGAAGATAGCTATACCTGTCGCAAAGCCAGCCCCCCAAAGCAGAAGAAATTGTGTTCAACGCCGCCAGGGTCGCCAGCATCAACCCCAAAGTAAGCGCGCCGCCACCAAGGCTGTCGGCCACATAAAAGGGAAAGATGAACCAGATAACGAATACGCCCAGGTTGGCCAGAAACATGCTCAATGAAGAGACATTAAAGCCCCGCAGGCGCATCAGGTATCCGGGCAGAACCGGCCAACTCGCGCCCTTTTCCACCTTCCAGAACGTTGCCAGGAATATGGGAGCCAGTGGTAGCAACGTTAGCACCACGGGAGAAGTCCAACCGAGCGACCGGCCCAACCTAAGTCCGATTATCAAGCACAACAACCCGCCGACCAGCAAAACCGCTCCCGTAACGTCGAATGCCGGGCCTTTGGAATTACCGGACTTCCGGCGTTCCAGGAACAATATCCCGATGATTATGGCCAAGACCGCGAACGGCGTACGGGCGAGGAAGATCCATTCCCAACCGATCCAACCGACCAAAAAACCCGCACCAATGGTGCCCGCCAGCATACCCAAAGCCTGGCTGCCGACGGTGAAGCCCATGCTCAGGCCGCGCCGGTTACTGGGGAAAACACTGGCCGCTATGGCCGGTGAAACGGCGAACAAACAGCCGGTGCCCAACGCCTGCAGCACCCGAAACCCGACTAGCGTCTCCAGATTGGGGGAGAAGGCAATGAAGAACATGGCCGCCAGGTAGGTTGTTGCGCCAAAGACGTAGACCGGCCTCAGGCCAAACCGGTCGGCAAAGCTACCGGCGCCCATCACCAACGCTGCCTGGGTGGCGACGAATGCCACGATCACCCATTGGATACTCTGCAGGTCTGCGTTTAAGTCCTCGGTCATCGAGGGCAACGCCACGTTCAAAGAAGTGTCCAGAGCAGCCAGAAACATGCCCAGGGTCGCAGCAGAGCCCACCAGGATTTTGCCCCAGTGGCTCGGCGCTACTTTCGGCGCTACTTCCGGTACTTCTGCCGGCACTTCTATAGGAGTCCCAGTTTGGTGTTGTTCCTCGTCCAAGCTCATAAGTACCGAATTCTACCCCTTCTGGTTTGAAAGTCGATACGCCTCATTCTCTTTTCTGATTGCAATGCCTTGCTGCTTGTGTTAAAAATCCAGTGCAATTTAGCCTGAAAACCGTCGGGCCGGCACGCTCAAATTCTGTAATTTATTCCGCGCCTGTACGCGCTCAAATCGCCCAGGAGGTCGCCAAGTGGTAGAAGATTCCGGAAGATTCGATGCCCTGCTTCAAGAGGACCGGACGTTTCCTCCTTCCGAGGCGTTCACGGCACAGGCAAATATCTCCGACCCGAACATCTACGAGGAAGCCAAGCGCGACCCGGAAGCGTTCTGGGCCAAGTTTGCTGAAGAACTGGATTGGTTCAAGAAGTGGGACACGGTTCTGGAGTGGGACCCACCCTACGCCAAATGGTTCATCGGCGGCAAACTCAACGTTTCCTACAACTGTATCGACCGCCACCTGACCACCAGCCGCCGCAACAAGGCCGCCTTGATCTGGGAGGGCGAGCCCGGCGACCGGCGCGTTTACACCTACTTTGACCTCTATAGAGAAGTTTGCCAGTTCGCCAATGGCCTGAAGAGTTTGGGCGTCAAGAAGGGAGACCGGGTCACGATCTATCTGCCCATGGTCCCCGAACTGCCCATCTCCATGCTGGCCTGCGCCCGCATCGGGGCCGCCCACAGTGTGGTGTTCGGTGGTTTCAGCGCCGAGTCTCTGCGCGACCGCCTCAACGACTCGGAGTCCAAGATCATGATCACCGCGGACGGCGGATTCAGGCGAGGCGGCATCGTACCCCTGAAACAGAACGCCGACGACTCTTTGGGCCTGGAGGGCGGCGCTCCCAGCGTTGAGAAAGTGATCGTGCTGCGCCGGACCGAGTCCGCCGACGATAAGATGGTGGACGGCCGCGACATCTGGTGGCACGACCTGATGGAAGGTCAGCCCATGACCTGCGAACCGGAACAGATGGACAGCGAAGACATGCTCTATCTGCTCTACACCAGCGGCACCACCGGCAAGCCCAAGGGCATCGTCCACACCACTGCCGGATACCTGCTGGGCACCTACGCCACGTTCAAGTGGATCTTCGATATCAAAGAGAACGACACCTATTGGTGCACCGCCGACATCGGCTGGGTCACTGGACATAGCTACATCGTCTACGGCCCGCTGGCCAACGGCGCAACATCGGTCATGTACGAAGGCTCGCCAGATTATCCGGACAAGGACCGGTTCTGGGACGTGGTCGAAAAATACGGCGTGACCATCCTGTACACCGCCCCCACGGCCATCCGCACCTTCATGCGCTGGGGTGAGAGTTATCCAGAGAAGCACGATATGTCGTCCTTGCGCCTGCTGGGATCGGTGGGCGAGCCCATCAATCCAGAGGCTTGGATCTGGTACCACAAGAATATCGGAGGCGGCAGATGCCCGGTGGTGGACACCTGGTGGCAGACTGAGACCGGAAGCATCCTGATAGCGCCATTGCCCGGGATAACCACGCTCAAACCCGGCTCGGCCACCAAGGCCTTCCCAGGCATCGAGGCGGAGATACTGGATGAGCAGGGCAACTCTGTCGGCCCCGGAGGCGGCGGCTACCTGACCATCAAGAAACCCTGGCCGTCCATGCTGCGGACAATCTATGGCGACGATGAACGGTATATCGACCAATACTGGTCTCGCTATAAAGGAATCTACTTCACCGCTGACGGCGCCAAACTGGACGAGGACGGCGACTTCTGGCTGTTGGGCCGGGTGGACGACGTGATAAACGTCTCCGGCCACCGCATCGGCACCATGGAAGTCGAGAGCGCCCTGGTGGATAACCCCAAGGTCGCTGAGGCCGCCTGTATCGGCAAGGCCCACGAGATCAAAGGCCAAGCGGTTGTCGCCTTCGTCACCCTTAAAGACAGCGTCGAGATGTCCGATGAAGTGACCGTCGAGTTGAAGGCGCATGTGGCCACCAAGATTGGCGCAATGGCCCGGCCCGACGACATCATCTTCGCGGCTGAACTGCCCAAGACCCGCAGCGGCAAGATCATGCGCCGCCTGCTGCGTGACGTGGCCGAAGGCCGCGCCCTGGGAGACACCACAACCCTCGCCGACCCAGCAGTGGTAGACTCTCTAAAAGAACAGTACGGCGACGAGGATTAACGTTCCGTTTTCTCTCCGGGCGGTCAAATAGCTGACAAGAGAACTTCCTGAGAAATCCGCGAGAAATCCGCGAGAAATCCGCGAGAAATCCGCGAGAAATCCGCGAGAAATCCGCGAGAAATCCGTAGATCATAAAGAGCAATCCCCCATGGAGGGCGGCAGTAATGGCAGGCTATACGAAAGATGAGGCCCAGGAATGGGCTTGGGAGACCTTGAAAGGCCAGTGGACCACTCTGGTCACCCCCTTCACTCCCGACGACAAGATCGACGTCGACGGGATGAAGCGGAACGTCCGCCACGTCCGTAGCCTCGGCACCACCGGCGCCGGCTGCACGTGGAACATGGGCGAGTTCTGGGCCCTTTCCCACGACGAACGCATCGAAGTCATGGACGCCGTCGCCGAAGCAGCGGAAGGCACCTGGCCCATCGGCGCCCACGTTACCGACACATCCGCCAAAGAGATGATCTCCTTGGCCCAGCACGCCGAGGCCACCGGCTTCGACCTGCTGATCGTCGCCCCGCCCTACATGGCCACCAAGACGGAAGATCAGGTCATCGAATACGTCCGCCTGCTGGCCGACAATACAAACCTGGCCATCATGTTCTACAACTCCCCGCAGTTTGGCATCATCATGAGTCCCTACGGTATGGGCCAGCTCTGCAGTATCCCAAACGTGGTGGGCGTAAAAGAAGCCAGCTTCAACCAGCAGATATCCATCGAAACGCACCTATCTCTGGGGAAAGACCACGTCATCAGCACCCCCGATGAGTGGATATACTTCAAGGGCCAGGAACTAGGAATAGAACAACAGGTGATGTTCGCCAACACGTCCGACTGGCGGTTCGATGTCCCCGGCGCCAATAACTATGTCCAGTGGATCGATCGTGCCTGCAAAGGCGACCTGGACGAAGCATTCTACGACACCAAGTTACGCCGGCTTAAAGAATTATCCGACACTTGGTGGACTAGGACTCAGACCAAATTCAACGGCGCATTGCCAGTGGCCATGGCCAAGCATTGGGCCGAGCTCATGGGCATGACCGGCGGACCTGTCCGCCCACCATTATTCGATCTAACACCAGTGGAGAAGTCAGAGTTGAGAGAAGAACTAGAACCCCTCAAGCCCATCCCGGAACCAGTGATTCCCGCCGTGCCGGCCAAGTCCCGTGGCGCATGGTTAGACGGTAACAACAACTTTGCCTCAGGCATGCTGCTCATGGTCAGCGTGCAGAACATGGAAGAGGCGATGGAGGCCGAGCAGGGCGGCGCCGACATCGTCGACGTCAAGAACCTGCAAGAGGCTCTGGTCGGCTCCGGCCACCCCAATATAGTCAAAGCTGTCCGGGGCATCATGCCCGTTGAGAAGCACGTCAGCGTGACCCTGGGCGTCGTCCCGAACCAGCCCGGGACCGTGGCCATGGCCGTCTACGCCGCAGCCATGATGGACGCCACGTCGGTCAAAGTAGGCTTCCAAGAAGCCAATTACGACAACGCAGTGCAGGTCCTGAAAGAGTCGCGTATGGCCCTAGAAGGCTTCAACACCAAGTTGGTCGGCTCGGTCTTTGCTGACAACGTCCTCTTTGATAATGGCTTGGACCCGCTGTGCATGGTCGACCTGGCCAAAGACGGCGAGTGTGATGGGTTCCTGATCGACACCTTGACCAAAGACGGACGTAACATCTTCGACTTCATGCCGGAGGACGTCCTCAAGGACATCGTGCTCCGGGGCAAAGAACTTGGCATGAGCACAGCGTTGTCCGGGCACCTGAAACTGGCCGACCTGGACGAACTGGCCCGCATCAACCCCGACATCGTCGGCGTCCGTGGCGCGGTCTGCGGCAACGGAGAACGCGACCGGGCAGTAGCCTGGGAAGCTGTTGCCGAATTCAAGCGCCAAGTCGACCTCCGGAAGAGTGGCGAGGTTGATGTCTTCGACGGCGAAGTAGTGCCCGTCAGCAGCTCCAACGGCTGGGTGGTCATAGACGGCCGGGGCAAGAGTTGCGCCGGGGTGATAGCCGCCCTGACCAAGCAGGTAGACGTGGACAAAGAGTCCTTCGTGGAAGCCATCTTGGCCGACGCCTTGAACATCTACGACGTGACACTGTGGGCCGAGAAGGCCGGACACGAGGTCTTGACGAAACGCTCCGACCCCGACGGCACCACCCGGGTGCTGATCCGCCCGTAACAACCGCAAAAAACCGAGAATAAAAAAAGGAGCGCCATTCGGCGCTCCTTTTTTTATTCTGGTCGTGTCGTCCTGGCGATGTGCACGCTCGCCATAACCGGCAGGTACAAACGTCGGCTGCGCCGATTAGATCATGAAGACCGGGTCTGAGTCTTTGTTTACTCGGTCTTCCGATTTGAGGCCGTCCCTCTGGAACTTGGGTAGGGCGAACATGTTCCGGTGACTGATGCCGTCGTAATACTTCAAGGGGTTGGACAGACGGCGTTCCACTTCAGCATCCACTTGGTCCTCTGCGTCATCCGTGAACGCCGTGTCTGAAGCGATCGTGAAGCCCCACAGCGTTTGAAAAGCCGGTATGTGCACCTGAGCGGCCTTGGTGTGGGCGAACAGGGTACTCAGGGTGTTAAAGATGGTCGTGAAGCACTCGGTGTAGTTCAGCAGGCCGGCCGGGCCAGATTGAGTGACCAACACACCACCGGGGTTGAGCCGGGCCTTGGCGATGGAGTAAAACTCCTGGGTGTACAGCAAAGCGGCAGTCCCGCCCTCCAGAGGGTCGACCAAGTCCAAGATGATTACATCGTAAAAACTTGAGGTGTTCTGGAGATAACCGCGGGCGTCTTCGTGGACCAGGTTGGTCCGGGGGTCGTCAAAGCTACCTTTGTGGTGGTTGGGTAGGTATTTGCGGCAGAGCTCGACCACTTCAGGGTCAAGATCGACCATCGTGGCCTGTTCCACGGAGCTGTGCGCCAATACCTCACGCAGGGTTCCGCCCTCGCCGCCGCCGCCGATGAATACCTGCTTGGGTCCCGGGTTGCAGAGCATGGCGGGGTGAACCAGCGTTTCGTGGTAGATGTGCTCGTCGCGTTCCGTAGACTGGGTCTTGCCGTCCAGAATAAGGCTTCGGCCAAACAATTCCGAGTCAAGAACTTCGACTTTCTGGTAGGCGGTCTGGCCCGAGTAGTAGACCTGACGCACTTTCAGCATCACGGCCAACTCGGGTGAGACACCCTCGATAAACCAATTGCCGGACATGTCCATCTTGGTCCGCGGGCTCGGTTAGAGTCCCACGGCCTCCTGGACCGCCAGCCCTCTTTGAATCTCTCGGATCTCCGGGTTATGGCATTCCAGGGCTTCGGCCAATTTCTTAGCCGCCTCCCTTGGCAAAAATGACGTTCCGCAGGAAAAGATATCCGCAGCAGCGTAACCGTATTCCGGCCACGTGTGAATGGAGATATGAGACTCAGCGATAGCCAGAATTCCAGTGACACCCTGGGGGGAGAAGTGGTGGAATGACTCGCCGATGATTGTGGCTCCCACGTCTTGGGCCGTCTCTATCATCGACCGGCGAATATAAGAGAGGTCGTTAAGCAGTTCGGAGTTACAGTCCTTTAGTTCCAACAAGAGATGAAGTCCTAGTACTTCCAATCACCTGTCCTCCTCTGTTCATTGGTTGGTTTGAGCGCAACAAGAAAACATTCTATATGCCTATTAGTGGTGAGGCAAGACCCCCACGTTTAAGCCCTTCAAAAAGCCAGTGCTATTTGAGCCATTTATTTGTCAAAAGCCCTGTACGGCCTCGGTGTGATCCGAGCCCAGTCTTTATTCAACCAAAAGGCTCTCTTTTAAATCAAACCAATGCTAGCGTTGAATGTAACCCTTTAGCTCGGAGACGTACTTAATCATGGTTTTAGGCAAACCTGACTCGGGCGGAATCTCGGCCTCCAACGGAGGTATGGTCCTCCTGGTTGAAGACGACGACCGCATCTCACGCTTGGAGCGATTCGTCCTTGAACAGGTCGGTTACCGGGTAACCTGCGCCGGCAGCGGCGAAGAGGCCCTGGAATTATTGACCCAGACGCCACCGTCGCTCGTCCTTCTGGATGTCATGCTTCCAAAGATGGACGGATTCACAACCTGCCAAAAGATCCGTGAGACCTCTCAGGTGCCCATCATAATGGTTACCGCCATGGACCGGGACGCCGACAAGGTCCGCGGGCTGGAGATGGGTGCAGACGATTACATCACCAAACCATTCTCCATCCATGAACTTGCATCGCGGATAAAGTCCGTCCTCCGGCGCACCAACGTCGACCGCGATAAGAACGCACTGTCCTTCCCGGCTTCGTCCGAAGCAGATATGTTTTTTCTGCACCCGCGGGATGACGCGCGTAGCTACCCAACCCAGGCCCCATTATTCGAGGCTGGCGCTCCACGGGACAACTCGGTTCATCTTGGCGCTTCCGCCAACCCCGCCGGACCAAACGTCGGGAGAGAGACCTACGAAGGCGCTTTAAAGCTGGTTGTCGAGACATCTAGCTCCGTAAAAGAACTGATCAGATTCATCGACGCCATTCGCGAGTTTCCTCAGATACACCTGCTCCGGATGATCTCCAACTCCCATAGAAACGGGATGGACGTTTGGATACGCCTGCGCAGCCCTAATCCGCTCCGCTCAACCCTGCTTTCAATAGCCGGGGTATCCGCGGCTGAAGTCGACTCACCCCTGGAACAAGAGCCTGAAACGACCGTCCTCAGGGTTTTACTAGACTGAGCCCAGGCCCGCAGCCAACCCCGGTCTCCAACGCTTAAGACAGAGTGGCAACCGTCCCAATATCTTGGGTTGAACTTAAGAATCCATTGTCCTAACGTTGATTGATAGCACTGGTTTATCGGATGCGATAACGCACCCAACCAGCCCTATCGGTCCACACTATGTTCGATTGAATAAAAGTTACTTAACGAGCTTGGCCCACCGAACTCCGCTAGGAAGAAATACATAAATGTGACGAACGTCACACCAAATAGCTGAGGTGCATCACAAAATAGAGAAAGAGCCCGCCGCATAATCGGTGTTACGAACAAATTACCCGACCCGATGCGAAGGGCACCTTCTAGGAGAAGATTCAAATGCGTAACTTAGTTAAACGAACCATGGGAAGAGGATCCGAAGACCAAAAAGGGTTCACCCTGATTGAACTGTTAGTCGTTGTGGGCATAATCGTCGCCCTGGCAGCGGTGATCGTTCCTTTGGTGATTCAGTTCTCCGGGCGCGGAGACACAGGAGCCGCCAACGCCGAGTGAGACTCCATCCAGTCCGCGGTCGACACCATGATGGCCGATAACGCCCTGACCGCCGTGGTCGCCGAGGGAGACGCCTCTTTCATCACCGATACCTTGGACTTTGAGGTTGGAGCCGGTGCCCAGGACCTGTCGACCTACCTGCGCGACGCCAGCACCACGTACTGCTACACCTGGGCTGGCACGGGCAGGATACTCACCCAGGTGGCTGCAACCGGCAGCCCGGCTGCCTGTCCATAAACCATCGACTTAACTAGAAACCGATAGTTTTTTCGCCAGAGGTGGCGCTGGGTTCGGCCCAGCTAACCTCTGGCGATTTGCCTATCTGCCTCCTAAAAAGAGCAACACTACCTCGTGAACCCGATGACCCGTTCTTTAAATATCATTCGCTCATCCGCACACAGATTGGCGGACCACATCCGGTCCGCTTTCTCAAGCTCGCAAGGGATAACCCTGATGGAAACGGTTATCGCCCTAGCGATGTTTTCATCTGCGGGAACGGCGGTACTTTTGGGAGTGGGGGCAGCCCACACCTCCAGTGACCGGGTGAGCGCCAACGCCGTGGCCGAGAGCCTGGCCCGTAACCAGATGGAATACGTCTACACCCTGCCCTACCTGGCTCCCACGGCCTCCTACAACTCCATAGCCGATGACGTTGGCTTGAACCTTTCAATCCCAACCGGTTTTGCCGTGAGCGCTGCAACAGAGGACTATGTATCCGACGGTTACGCCGGTTCCATCGAGAAAGTCGTCGTAACTGTCACCAGAGACGGCCAGAGCATCCTCGTGCTGGAATCGCTGCGGTCGGGGCCGTGACCGATGAGACAACACCGCCACATACTAGGCTCATCTCGCGGGTTCACCCTGATTGAACTGCTGGTCTCCGTCAGCATCTTGACCGTGGTTGTGAGCATATTCGGGACCGGAATGTTCCAAGTGCTTTCCATCCAGCGTTTCTGGACGGACGATATCAATGCGGTTAGAGAGGTGCGTCATGCCGGCAGTTGGTTCGCCGGTGACGCACTGAACGCCACGGACGTCTTGGATTCCAGCGGCGTGGACCGGTTGGATTGCTCACCTGATCCCTCGGTCGAGCAGGTCACGTTGACCTGGTCCGACACCTCAGGCGCCACTCACAACGCTGTTTACAGCGTCGCGGGCGACCAACTCCTGCGAGACTTCGATGGCAACGGAACACCGCTGGTCCTGGCCACCGGAGTCATCGCGAACTCCACCAGCTTTACCCTCTGCGGTAGCACACTGAGGCTGAACATCGACGTCGTGGGCGACCAGGAGACCACCGACAACCTGAACCTGATCACTTACCTGAGGAAACTGTCTTGATCAGGTCAACCATCCACAAGTTCTGTACCGAGCGTCTGCAAAGAATGGGAGACCAGCGGGGCGGCATCGCCATCCTGACTGCCTTGGGGTTTCTGCTGTTCTCGATACCCCTCATAACCGCGTCACTAGACCTGGCGCAGAACTCCGCGATCGACGCCCGGGTCAAGACTGACATAACCCACCGTCAATACTGCGGGTTGGCGGTGCAGGAATACCTGGATTATCTGGTGGCGGACCCTGCTCGCTGGGGGGATTGGCTCTCGGAAAATGTCGACCCCGGAGACCCGACAGGCGCCACTTCAACAGAAGTCATCACGCCTTGCGACAAGAGCATCACGATCACATCGGTCCAACAGACTCTGATCCCTTCGGGCTCAACCAATGACCCCGTCGGAAATCCACTGTCCGTGATACCGCCGATTTCGGCCTACGGCAACCGGGATTTTCAAACCTTCAAAACAGTATCTGATGCCAATCCGCTTGGCGGAGCTTCAGTCACTTACACCCTCACCATCGTCAACAGAGACAGTACCTCTACAACGCTGAACCAGATAGAAGACACACTGCCTCCAGGGTTCGTTTATGACTGCGAAGGCCCGGAAAACCAACTGACGTTACCCGGAGCCGAGGCCGTGGTAATTGTCCCAGACGATCTGGAAGGCCTCTGTGAAGAAGAGGAGGAAGAAGAGATCGAATGGGATATGCCGCCTGGAACATCCATCCCATCTGGCGGCGTGGTGACGTTGACGTTCGACGCAAAAACCAGCATTGATTCTGGCACCTACTGTAATGAATTCCAGGTTGGACCAGGGGGAAACAAGACCAGGAGCGGGAAAACGGCCATCGTCCAGATCGGCATTCTCCCGGGCGTATGTCCCGGTGAAGCGGTCAGGGCTGGCAAGACGTTGGACTCGGTGAGCTATATTTCGACCAACGAATACACCTCGCCCTATACCTACTCGTTCACCGCCGACTACAACATCACCATCGAAAACATCGGCACCGACGACGTGACGCTCAAAGAATTCATCGACCTGCTTCCCGTAGGCTTTTCCTACGTTTCCACCAGCCAATCAGGAGACATCGTCGATACACCGCACCAGCTACACCATGAGAACCAGGTGGACCGCCAACGGATAACCTGGAAGTTCAACCCAGAGATTCCGCTGGCATCGGGAACGTCCAAAACTCTGACATTCACCGCCACAGCCGCTGTTAGCAAAGGGTATTACTGGAGCGACCTGCTCGTTGACTTCGGAGGTGGTACGTTCTCTGAAGACCGGTATTCCTGGCCCACCGCATTGGTCTCGATCATAGACTCCTATAACGTGACGGCGACCGACGAAGATGGCAACAAGCAGGTGATTGCTTTACAGGTGTGGATCTCAAACTCCGACGGCATCATCAGCACTTGGAACCTGAAATAGGCCGTGATCCGCGGGTAGACGCGGAAAAACGCGGGATGTCACACCGGGCCTGAGCAAAAGCGAAACGACAGCTACGGCGATCTACTCGTCGTCAGCCGACCAACCGGTATCCATCTCTTCTTCGTCGATAACGTTCTCTTCTTCGTCATCGTCCTCTGCTTCCTCACGCATGAACCGGGCCACGGTCTCGTTTGTAAGCACCCGGTTATTTTCCTTGGCCTTGGAAGGGAAGGACGATACGTTCTGGAGGCTGCGGTGTTTGAATGTCTCCTTGATGATCACGGAGACTTCATCGCCATTTACGATGGCCACCACGGCGGCATACTTGTTGCCGCCGTCCATCAGCCTGCCAAGTCTGCTCCCCAGCTTCGGCTCCAACTGACCCAATAGTTGGCCGTCTAGTGTCAGCACGATCACCGAGTTCTTCTCACGGGAGAAAACCACCTGCTCGCTGGTGGAAAGTCGGAGCACCGCCTTGTTCCCTTTGGTGTTCCGCAAAACGGTGGTGCCCGATTTGCCGCCCTCTTCGATGAATATCTGAGGGGCGCCGGCGGTCTTCCTGCTCCGCTTGGCCTGGGCAACGCCGGCCGAGTCGGGGTCGGAGGTTAACTGATCTAGCCGTGCCAGATTCTTCTTGGCGATCGT
Source organism: Dehalococcoidia bacterium (assembly GCA_963693555.1). Lineage (GTDB taxonomy): Bacteria > Chloroflexota > Dehalococcoidia > Lucifugimonadales > UBA3495 > UBA9611. The sequence goes on from CAVOAA010000052.1 coordinate 15,680, forward strand.
GTTGTAGGGGGCCATCTCGCAGACCTGGTTCAATACAGCGCGGGCGTCCAGATAACTTCCCAACTCCATGAGCGCTTTTACCAGACGGTTCATCGCTTCTACGTCGTCGGGAAAAAGCTCCAAGATCGCCTTGTTCACTTCAGTCGCGCGTTCCCATTCGCCCTGCAATGCAAGGTTAACGGCATCGTGGCTGAGGTCGTTTTTCAAACGGATACTGCTTGGTGTGCGTATGGCTTCCGAATCCATCCCGTCTCCTGCCCGGTATTGTGCTTCCTCGACCGAGCCCCGACATTTTGCTCGTACCTATCGACATAGCCCCATTGATATTCTTCCAAGATGGCTGGCCGGTGCCATTCTTAGATCAGACTTGATCGAACCGTGCTGGTACATGGCTAAGCGAGGCTCGATTCATGCCTAGGCCTTTAGTAGTAATTACACTATCGTCTCGCCAAAGGTCAAGCCAGAATATGCGAGAAATATGGAAATTTCTACAGTCTTGTATCCACCTACCCAAAACCGGTAGTCAAGCAGGCCCAATCCTGCCGGGTTTACCGATAAGTCTCTCGGCAGATCCTAAAGGTAAATGCGCCGTTTGGGTCAGGATAGACCGCGGTGCCGCCAGCGAATCTTCAGGAGGTCCAGCGTCATGGCCAATGCGTCCTGCAATGGCCTGACCTTGCTCTGAGAACGGTAGTACCAGTCCACGCCGACCTCGGAATACGTCATTCCCGATTTGCGGGCCAGATAGAGCAGCTCAACGTCGAATGAGAACCCGTCCAGAGTCAATCTGGGAAAAAGGCTTTCGGCCACATCTCCCCTAACGGTCTTGAACCCGCATTGGGTATCGGCCAGACCTGGCACGGCCAGAAGCGCCACCAGCCGGTTGAAGACACGGCCCATCAGGTGGCGTCGGGCTGGTTCACCGATCCGGGTCGCCGACGGGGCCTCCCGGGATCCCAGCACTATGTCTGAGCCCGGCCCTGATGGAGGCAGGAGTCTTTCAATCTGCTCTATGGGGACAGACAGGTCAGCGTCGCAGATCAACCGGTACTCGCCGCCTGCCGCCAACATGCCGTTCTTCACCGCCCATCCCTTGCCTCGGTGAGGTAGATGCAAAACGCGGATATTGGGATGTTCAACGATCTCCTGGCCCACTAACCGGGCCGTACGGTCGGTGCTGCCGTCGTCTGCCACCACGATCTCCCATTGGTAATCCTGGGCCGACAGGTATGAGATCACCTTGGTGAGGGTTCCCCCGATCCGGGCTTCTTCGTTGAACGTGGGGATCACGACTGATAGGAAGGGCTGAGGCAAGGACAAACTCTCTTTTGAATCAGATGCTGGCCGCAGATCAGACGAGCAAGCCGCTCGCTGGCAGGGCTATCAGGAGCCTAATTATTTCGATTCGTCCGGCTCGTCTAACTGGAAGCCCCGGTGCAGCAAGCGGACCGCTTCTTGGGCCTGATCTTCTCGGATGATGCAGGAGATGCGAATTTCCGACGTGGTGATCATGTCTATGTTTACGTTGCCGTCGGCCAGCACCCGGAACATGCGCGACGCATAGCCAGGCGTGTGTTGCATCCCGGACCCTACAACGCTCACCGCCGCCAGGTTGGCCTCGCTGATCAGCGCGCCGGCTCCGATCTCTTTGGTCAATTCCTCAACCTTGGCCATCGC
>CAVOAA010000053.1:0-17287 GCA_963693555.1 Dehalococcoidia bacterium
TTAATCATCCCTTTAAGTGGCAAGCGCCAGTTAAACTTATGGGTGTATTCCAAAATATTATGTTCTACTCTTTTCTTAAATTAATTTAAAAGAATCCTTAAAATTCTATTGACGTTCGTCAAAAGCAATGTTACTATATCGTTAATCCGATGGCCCGGATAGCAGTATAAATCAGAATATATGAACGATGGTACGGAGGGAACTATGGCTAGAAAGACAAAACTGATGCAGCGTGTAGAGAAGGAATTCTCACGGCCCCTGGAGCGCCTGTTGCCTGAGAAGGTGAATGAGGTTGGTCTTTCGGCCACCGCCGAGGAACTGGGCATCAGCAAAGCCACTCTCGGCTACTGGTTGCTTAAGTTAGGTATAAATGTACGCCGTGTAGCACTCGCTCCCGGCGAGACCCTCGAAGTAAAGCGAATCAGCTAGCTCCCAGTCTCCTTAGCCCCCAACGGTCGATGCGAAGCGATTGTTGAAAAGCCCCGTCCTTCACAGATAGGACGGGGCTTTTTCTATTCTCTTCTTTTACCATAACCGTCAAAGCACCATCACCCAAAAACCTCTGTTCTCTCGGCCCGTTTAAGGCCATTTATCTAGCCTTAACCAACCCAAAGACCACCAAGTCCGTAATGCGGCCCTCCGATCCTTGCTAACCCTATCCCCTCTCGCTATCCCTGGAAAATGTCCTCTGGCAAGAAGGCCGAGACGGTTACGTTGGGCAGATCGACAACGTTGCTGATTTTAAGGTCTACCGCCACGCTGCAGATCACGTACGCCTGCTCTTTGGTCCAACCCCGTTCTTGCAGCAAAGCGATCATGTTGATCAGAGCGTTTCGGGCGGCCAGTGTCAGGTCCTCGCCCTCTTGGGTGCCGTCCTCCCGGATGGGCATCCCCATGGTGGCTATGAAGTTCCGAGGTGCGGCCCATTCCGGAGCGATGAAATATCCGGGGTGGGAGAACCGGGGAAAGGTTATGTTATTCCGGGCTGCCTCTCCCTTCTGTAGGTGGAACTTAACCACTGCAGTCGCTCCCATCTCGATGGCCGTGATGCAACATTCAGAGTCACCCTGGGCGAAATGGCCGTCGCCGGCGGAATAAAGCGCGCCGGGCACGTTCACCGGTATCATCAACCGCGAACCCTTGGTCAACTGCTTGGCGTCTACATTGCCGCAGTTCTCCCGGGGCGGTATGGTCCGCAGACCTTCAGCGGCGATCGCGCCCTGGGGCACTGCGTCTTCGGCGTCGGGAGGGAATGCTATTCCGCCACGGCGCACCAAGTCGGCCTCACGCTCGGTCCAGGCCTTTAACTGGGCATGGGACGGCGCGATTCCGGCGGTACCCATGAACGATCCATTGGGTATCCTCACGCCTGGCAGTTCCTTGGACGTCGCCCAGCCGTCCGCCATCTCCCAATGGGCGACGAACGGGTCCGGAAACAGGTCCCGCAGGAACCCGGCGCCGGGGCGGTTGCGGGTCCAACCGTAAGACTGAGGGATGACGTCGACGTACTCGATCGTCAGCAGGTCTCCCGGCTCGGCCCCTTTTATGTAAACCGGGCCGGTCAGCGGGTGTCCCACCTTGCCAGCAAAGCCGTCGAAATCGGCGACCGTCACGCTGGCGTTCATCTGCCCGTCCGAGGCGTCCCTGGTCTCCAGCGAGACCTCTTCCCCCGGGTCGACCTCCAAGATAGGCGTGATATCCGGGTGCCAGCGGTTGTGGCCCTTGCCCGGATCGTCTTTCAGCATCTTGCTGCGGTCTATCTCAATGCTTTTCATAGCGCTCCATCGTAACTGTCAGCGCTCAGCGTTCAGCAGTCAGCTTTTAGGGGCTGAACGCCGATAGCTGACTGCTTTAAATCGTCCAATCGTCGGGCGTGTTGGGTGTGGCCATTGGTTTGATCATGATCTCTACCAATGCCGCTTGGCCGTTTTCCGTTGCGGTTATGGCCCGCTGCAAGGCTGGTCCGACCTCCAACGGGTCTTCCACCCGTTCGGCGTGGGCGCCTAACCCCTGGGCCACCACACTCCAGTTGCCGGTGAGCTTGGCCATATCTGGCGGCGGGCCGCTGGGACTGTCCATGCCCATCAGGCCACCGCCGGTCCCTTCATTGTTCACGACTATCGTGAGCGTGGAGATGCCCATGCGAACGGCCGTTTCCAGTTCCATTCCGACCATCCCGAACGAAGCGTCGCCCAGCAGATGGACCACCAATTTGTCGGGTTGTCCCAGCTTGGCGCCGATGGCCCCGCCCAGCGACCAACCCATGGCGGCCATGCCACCCATGCCCACGTAGCTGCGTGGTTTGGTGGCCTGCCAAAACGGTGACATATACCCACGACTGCCTCCGGCGTCATGGAGGGCAATGGTCTTGTCGGGGTCGATTATCTTGGCCAGTTCATGGACCACTCGGTAGCCGTTGGTAGGCGCTGAGGTGTCATTGACTATCGACTCCCACTCACCGGCCTGCTTGTCTTTGGCCTGCTTGATCTCGGATACCACTTCCTCTTTAAGGCCGCCTTTGCCTGGCCCGATACGCTCTTTCACGGCATCCAAAATCGCCCGAAGCGCCAGCTTGGCGTCAGCCAAGATGGGCACGTCGGCCTGGTATTGCTTGTTCAAGTCGTTCTCGTCGGCATTAACGTGGATCAGGCTCACACCCTCCGGGATGGGCCGTCCATCGGTGCCGTTGGGCAGCCGGTAGGAATTGCCCACTGCCAACACCACGTCGGCCTTGCGGTTCATGTGCAGAGAGGCCCCGCTGGCGTACCTGCTACGGGGATAGCAACCCATTCCCATCGACAGCGGATGGTCTTCGGGGAAAACGCCCTTGGCGACCAGCGTGGTAGCCACCGGCATGGAGAGCAATTCGGCCAGTTCCTTAGCTTCGTCCCAGGCCTCGGCGGACAGTACCCCGCCGCCCAAGTTCAATACCGGCAACTTGGCATTGACCAGCAGATCGGCTGCTCTGGCCACTTCCGCTCCGTCCGCGGCCGCCTTCCGCCCCGGGCCAACCGGCTCATATTCCAGCGAGCCGTCGGGAACCTCAGTCATCAGCACGTCCTGGGGCATCTCCAGCACGACTGGGCCGGGAGACCCCGAGCGTAATGCGGTAAATGCGCGGCGAATGACCGAAGGGATGTCGTCTACCTTGGTGAAGGTCCCCCGCCACTTGACCAGGGTGTCAAAGATGCTGGCGGAGACCTCCTGCTGCACCTTTTTGCCCAGTTGGTCCAGCGGTACTTGTCCCATCAGCAGTAGCACGGGGATGTTGTCGGCAAAGGCGCCGGCGATACCGGTCAGGCAGTTGGTCGCGCCCGGGCCGGTGCCGGTCATGGCCACGCCTACTTTACCCGTGGCGCGTGCGTAGCCGTCGGCTATCTCCACGCCCAGTCTCTCGTTTCTAGCAGAAAAGACCTTGATGGTCTCAGAGTTCCTCAGACCGGTCCAAAGTGGGTTCAGACCACCGCCTTGAAAACCGGCGATGTACTCCACTCCTTCCTTTTCTAAGGCGCGAACAATAGCATCCGCAGCACGCATGATTCCTCTCTATACCTGGTCGGATAAGCGAGGGATACCCAAGCGAAACATCCGTGCCTGAGACGCCTCAAGTTGAGGGGATGATACGCCCGCTCCAAGTAGGGGTCAACTTCCAGGGGGCAACTGGCCTGGACATGATTTAGGATACCCAATACTCAGGCACGCCTCAGGCGCGAGGAAAATTCCTTGACCCGGCTATGGGCTAAGGGTATCATCGCCACAGAATTCGCCTGACGTTCGCGCCGGTGCTTCACTAAACCCACCTCAAACCCACCTCATTAATAATCAAGGGTGAAAAAATGCCATCAGCAAGCGAGATGATCGTCCAGACTCTGGAGGAGGCCGGGATCGAATATGTCTTCGGCATCCCCGGAGGCGGCACCGGGCAGATCTTCCAGATACTTGAGAGCAAGCAGGACCGCATCAAGACATTGTTGGTGCGCCACGAGCAGGTTGCGGCAATCATGGCCGACGCCTATGGCCGCGCCTCCGGAAAACCGGCCGCGATCATGGGCCAAGGCCTGTTCATGGGGTCAAACGCCACCTTCGGGATCATGGAAGCCATGCTCAGCAGCTCGCCCATGGTGGTGATCACCGATACATCCGACGGCGGAGCGGCCCAGCGGCCGGCCAACCAGTCGGGCGCCGGCGAATACGGCAGCATTGACCTACAGTCGATCTTCAAATCCATGACTAAGTACACCACCCTGGCCACTAGCCCCAAAGAGGCCGTTCTAGGCACGCAGATGGCCATAAAACACGCCGTCAGCGGCCGACCCGGCCCCACCACCGTGCTCATGCGCTCGGCGGCCATCAGCGGCCAGGTGGACGTCGAATCCCCGCCCTTCATCCATAACGCTGCGGGTTTTTTGAACACGGTAAAACCAGCCAGCGCACCCGTGGATATTCAGCGCGCCTTGGAGATCCTGAGCCAGTCCCACCGCCCGGTAATCATCGCCGGTAACGGGGTACACGTGGCCAGAGCCCACACTCAACTGCAGGAACTGGCCGAGCAATGGGGCATTCCCGTGGCCACCAGCTACAAGGGCAAGAGCGCCATCTCCGAGGACCATCCTCTGGCACTGGGAATGGTCGGCACCTACGGCCAGGAGACCGCCAACAAGGCGGTGGGCGATGCTGACACCGTGCTGGTGATCGGCGCTTTGCTCCGCTCCCAGGAGACTGTGGGCGAGCGTCCCGACATCTTCGACCCCAACCGGCAGCGCATCATCCAGATCGACATCGACGAGCGCAATGCCGGCTGGTCTTTCCCAGTGGAACTGGGCCTGATTGGAGATGCAAAAGTCATCCTGGAGCAGATGGTCGAGGCAACGAAGGCGGCCGCGCCAGACAACTCCGGGCGTAAAGAATGGACCGACAGCATGGCCGGACGCCGCGACACCGGAGGCTACCACGACCAGCCTGAGATGCACGAAGACAGCTCGCCGGTGAAGCCCCAGCGGCTGATAGCTCAACTGCAGGCGACGATGGACCCATCGACCATCTACGCCCTGGACGCCGGCAATAACCGCACCTGGATGGCCCATCTATACCGGGCGCAGCAAGCCAATACCTTCTACAGCCCCGGCGGCACGGCAGGCATGGGCTGGGCGCTGCCGGCAGCCGTGGGCCTAAAGCTGGTCTACCCCGACCAACCGGTGGTGGCTGTGACCGGCGACGGCGGCTACATGATGGTGGTCAACGCGATCTCAACCGCCGTGCAATACGACCTGCCGATCATCTGCGTGGTCTTCAACAACGGCACCCTGGGCATGGTCAACGACCACCAGCCCGAGGGCCATAAGATCGCATCGGAGTTCTACCCCACCAACAACGCCACCATCGCCGAGGGCATGGGCGCCTGGGGAGTCCAGGTGAATGACTCCAAGGACCTGCCGGACGCGCTCAGAGCAGCCCAGGCATCGGGCAGACCGGCTGTAATCGACGTGATAATCGATCCGGGCCCTAGTCCCGACGACTGGCGCGCCGGCGCCTGGCGTGCAGGCCAAACTTAAGCTGACGGAGGCACTACCAATGCCAGGTTCACTGAATGACAAGATTGCGCTGGTAACCGGCGCCGGGTCGGGCATCGGCCGGGCAACCTCGCTGGTGCTGGCCCGCGAAGGTGCGACGATCGCGGTTGCGGACATCGATGCCAACGGCGGCGAGGAGACCCTTAGCGCCATCAAAGACATGGGCGGCAACGGCATTTTTGTCCACGTCGACGTCTCCCGTCCTGCCGATGTCGAGGCCATGGTCGACGCGGTCGTTCAAGCCTATGGACGCGTGGACTGCGCCTACAACAACGCCGGTATCGAAGGCTACTACGGCGGGCGTCTCCACGAATACCCCGAAGACACCTTTGACCGCCTCATGGATATCAACGTGAAGGGCGTCTGGCTCTGCCTGAAGTACGAGATCCCCCAGATGCTCAAACAGGGTGGCGGGGCCATCGTGAACACCGCCTCGGCCGCCGGGCTGGTTGGGTCGCGGCGGATGTCAGCCTATTCGGCCAGCAAGCACGCGGTGGTGGGCCTGACAAAGTCGGCCGCGCTGGAATACGCCGCAGATAACATCAGGGTCAACGCCGTCTGTCCTGGAATCATCGACACGCCAATGATGGACCGGCTGGTGGACGGACGGGAAGAATACGCCGCCACCATCCCAACGCGCCAACCCATCGGCCGTAAGGGCACGGCAGACGAGATCGCGGAAGCCGTGGCGTGGCTTTGCTCCGACTCCGCCTCGCTGGTCACCGGGCTGGCCATGGCCGTAGACGGGGCCTACACCGCCCAATAGACGCCCACCCGTCATTCCTGCGAAGGCAGGAATCCAGGCAAACCGCAACTGGCGGTTGCAAAATGACTTGGTGAGAGCCGACGCCCTCACCACCGCTCACGCCTAACCCGTTGGACGGGATATTATGCCTCTGCTAGTATGGTTCGGAGACACGTTCTCAGCCTGAATCAGAGTGGTTTTCCGGCTCGATAAACTCGGGCCGTTCCTACCCTTGGATACACCCGGAGGCCCCTGTGGCGCACTTACTGCAAATAATTGACTTGGCCGATTCAGGCCAGGTGCAACTTTCAATAACTACCGGACCTGAATCTGGCGGACCTGGCCAGGTCGAAACTGCCCCAGCCGTAGACTTCACCCTTCCCCTCACCGAATCCGAGTCTGCGGAGATACGCTGGTACCACAGCGAATACCCTCAGAACACCTTTGGCGAGGCGACTGAGAGAGCTCAGAAGGTCGAGGCCGGTCTGAAAGCCCTGGGCCAACTTCTGTTCCAGGCCGTATTCGGCTCCGGTGGCGAAACCCAGGCGCTTCTGGAGAAAGCTTCGGGAGCAGAGCAGCCCATCCTGTCCATCGTCTCCAGCCGTTCCGAATTCCTGGGTCTCCCTTGGGAACTGATGAATAACGGCGGCGAAAATTACCTGGTTTCCCAAGTAGCCGGTATCTCACGACGTGTGTCTTCCGAAGCATTGGACGACTTCTCCGCTGAACTGCCCACCGACCAACTGAACGTATTACTGCTTCTTCCACCAACAATGGAAGATGGCAGCATCGCCACTGATGTGCTGACCGCGCTGGAGTCTCTGCCAGTCTCCGCCGAGTTGGACTGTCTCCGTCCTTCCTCCGAGGCAAGCCTGAAAGAGCGTCTATCCAGCCAGCCGGGTCATTACCACCTGGTCCACCTGGACGGCTTCACCATCGACAGCCAAGGCATCGGCATGGAAGACGGCGCCGGCGGCGTGACCGTCACCAGCGCCGCCACATTGGGCCAAGTGCTTAATGAAGCCCAAACGCCGGTAGTGCTGATCAATGCCTCTTCTACGAGTGCTTTGAATGACGTTATGTCGTTCGCGGCCGGTCTCGCCCAGAGCGGCGTTCCCCAGGTGGTCATAGTGCCCCTGCCAATCGCCGGAGCAGGCAAGGTATTGTTCTCGGAATTCTTATTCAAAGGACTGAGTTCAGACGCGCCCATATACAAAACTGTGGCCACGATCCGCGAGGCCCTGACGCAACATCCCCAGCGCCCATCAGCAACCGGCCCTCTGGTCTCATGGGACTGGACTCTGCCCATGGTATTTGAGTCCAAGAACTACTCCCCGTCCGCCATCGTGGCCGAGGTACAAGAAGCGCCGGTACCCGGTATGCCCCAGCCAGAACCGGAAACCTCAGGCACCGAACTTCCCAGGGGCGGCCCCTACGGACTTATCGGCCGCCAAGCGGAATTGCTGGAACTTGAGCGCGAGTTCCGCCAGTCACCCGTGGTGATGCTTTCAGGAGATGTCGGCGCCGGGAAATCCGAGCTTGCTTTGGGCCTGGCCGCCTGGCTACGCAAGACCGGCGGGCGTTCCGGAGGAGTCTTCTATTCAGCCTTTGAAGTGGGTGCCGGACTGGAACGGGTGCTGCACGAGATTGGTACATCTCTGGCCGGGCTGGACTTCGGCGACCTGCGCAGCAACGACCGCCGCACCTGGGTGGTCGAATACCTCAGAGAAAACCCGGCGCTGCTGGTCCTCGACAGTCTGCAAAACCTGGCCGGATTCCCGGCTGGTTCCCCTGGCCTGTTGGACGATTCCGAGATGGCCGAATTGGACTCCTTCATCAAAGAAATCACAGAGAGTGGTCAGACCTGGGTACTATTGGTTAGCCGCCGGAACGAAGAATCGTGGCTCACCGTGCCCCACGGCAGCTATCACCTGGGCGGAATGGCCGGGGCAGACCGCATCGTCTTGGGCACAAGATTATTAGAAGAGGCCGGCGCCGACCCCATGCGCCTCGGCCCCGAATACCTGGAAATACTCGACCTCGTCGACGGACACCCATTGGCCATGGAGATCGCACTGCCGCTGCTGAAAGACGTACCGGCATCGGTCCTGGTAGGCGAACTTAGGTCAGAAGTGGAAACACACGAGCCGGGCGTTGACGAAGAGGGCCGCCCCTCGTATCTCACCGTGGTCATGGACCATGCCTTCACCCGCATGACCCACCGCAACCGGACCCATCTGCCGTTCCTATCCATGTTCCGCAGCCGGGTCATGATGGACATCCTGACTCATATCACCGGGGAAGGTCAGGAATACAAGTCGGTGACGGGCGAAGAGCTCGGATACGGCGCCTGCCGGACGCTACTGCGCACCGCCCGAGGCAGCGGTTTCCTGGAGCCCATCACCCCCAGCGTCTACCAGATTCACCCATCTCTGCCCTGGTTCCTGGGGCGAAACCTGTACCGGCAGTTCCCACAGGGCGCAGTCCAGCGTCTGGAGCACGAGGTCGTCCGTGTCTACGCCGACACCGCCGATTACTTCATGGAGACGCTCTACGAGAACCAGGACGCCGGCACCACCGCCATCCTGGCCGAAGAGGGCAACATCACCCAGGCGCTTGCGCTGTCACTGGAAGCCGGCCAATGGGACAACGCCCAACTGCTGGTCCAGCCCCTGGCGCAGGTCTTCCGGATGCAGAAACGCTACCCGGAACTGCGCCGCTTGCGACGCCAATTGCTGGAAATTACCGGCGCCACCGCCGAGGAAGCCGAGAGTTCCGGCGGCATCGACCTCTGGCTCTACCTCCTTGGAACCGAGGCCAGCGAATGTATCGAGACCAGGGAATTCGACCGGGCCGACACCCTGAACCAGCAACTGCTGGAATACTTGTCCGGCAAAGAAGATGGAGAGACCGATCCCCGCACTGCCGCCGTCTTCCACCAGATGGGCCAGGTAGCCCAGAACCGCTGGCAACTGGAAGAAGCTCAGGAGCTATTCACCCAGTCCCTGGCCATCATCGAAGGCGGCGAGGACGAAGAGACGATCGCCGACGATTATTACGGCCTGGGCATAATCTGCCAGTACCGCCGCCGTTACACCGAGGCCAAAGAGTGGTTCAGCAAGGCCCTTGATATCCACCAGCGCATCAATAACGGCGAAGAGATGGTCAAGGACTACCGGTCCCTGGGACTATGCTCGCAGTACAAGTTCGAATACGACGAGGCCGCCAGCTGGTACCAACGGGCCAGAGAGATACTTGAAGAGGCCCGGGACGAGGAAATCGCCGTCCTGGTCTACCACTCCCTCGGCACCGTTTGCCACGCCCAGTACCAATTCGACGAGGCCGAGAACTGGTACCAACAAGCGCTGTCCCTCAGCGACCGCATGGGCAACCACGCGCAGATGGGCACCGAGTTCCATCACCTTGGTCTGATCGAGCAGGCCAGGGATATGTTCGTCGGCGACGCCGAGCACTGGTACATGATGGCCATCGATAAATGGCAGGCCGTCGGCGACCGCCGTTCCGAGGGCGATGAGTGCCGTCAGATAGGCGTGTTGTTCCACGAGCAAAAAGACCTGGATAAAGCCGAAGAGTGGTACGGCAAAGCCCGCGACGTCTTCGAGGAACTCCAGGACTTGAACCGCATCTGCCGCACCTACGGCCAGCTGGGCATGATCGCGGAAGAGCGTGAAGACATCCCGGGAGCGCTGCTATGGGCCGGGCGCACCTACCAATTGGCCGAGGCCAACGACCTACAGGTGCTCGTCCAGGTCAAGGCCCACCTGGCCCGCCTGAAAGAGAAACACGGCGATGAAAACTTCGCCACCTGGTGGCAAGAGTTCGCCGGAGAAGACGCACCCACCGACCTGGATGTAGACCCAGAAACAGTCCTTTAATTAACCCGGAGGCACCCGATGGCAGTCACATCCATCGACATCAAAGAACGCGGCCCATACGCCGAAGGCATGTCTTTCGGAGATGTCGGCGCGTTTGAGCAGTTGGACGGCACAGTCCACTTTGCGGTTGATCCGTCAGAGCCAGCCAACAGTATGATCACCGACCTCAAACTGGCCCCCGTGAACGCTGCCGGGCTGGTGGAGTTCTCAGCCGACTTCCGGATAGTGATGCCGGTGGACCAAAAGAAAGGCAACCACAAACTGTTCTTCGATGTAGTGAACAGAGGCAATGTTCTTTCGATGCGTCGGATTAACAGCGCCCCCAATGACGAACACATGGCCCCCGGCAACGGATTCCTTATGCGCCGCGGCTACACCCAAGTCTGGTGCGGTTGGCAGCACGATGTTCCCCCCGATGAGACCGGCACCCTCAAAGTCTATGTTCCCAATGCCGCTGACACCGAAGGCCGCATCGCCGTAACGTTTCAACCCAACAAAGCAGCTACCACCCAAATGCTCTCCGACAGGCAGCATCTACCGTATCCAGCCAACAGCCTGGAACAGTCCGACGCCGAACTGACCGTCCAAGACTATGCTGATGGGCCAACCACCGCCATCCCCCGTTCTGATTGGTCATTCGGCCGGTTGGAAGGCGGCGACATCGTCGCTGATCCTAGTCACATCTGTATGGCCAACGGGTTCGAGCCCGGCAAGGTCTATCGGTGCATCTATACCACCGCCTTCGCGCCGGTTGTTGGTCTGGGAATAGCAGCGGTCCGGGACGTGATCTCGCACCTCAGGTATTCCGACAGCGAAGACAACCCCTGTGCCGGAGACATCCAACACGCCCTGGCCTTCGGATCGTCCCAGAGCGGGCGTTTCCTGCGCCATATGCTCTATCTGGCCATGAATCAGGACGAGGAAGACCGCAAGGTCTTCGACGGCATCATCGCCCACATCGCCGGCGGACGGCGCGGCGAATTCAACCAACGCTTCGGCCAGCTCTCCAACCTGCTGGAGTCCAGCGCTGGCAGCGGTTTCCCATTTACCGACATCGACCAGACCGACCCGGAGACCGGGCAGACTGATGGTCTGCTTCGGCTACTGGCAGCCCGGGCCAGGGTCCCCAAGATATTCCTGACCAACACCTCCAGCGAATACTGGGGCGGACACGCCGCTTTAACCCACGTCGATGCCACCGGAACCAAAGACATCAAGCCTGCGGACTCAGTGCGCATCTACCACTTCTCCAGCACTCAACACAATGCCGGAGTGCTGCCGCTGGGTCACGTTCAGGACACCGGCGCCACGGGCCACCACCCCTTCAACTGGGTTGATTGGCGTCCGTTAATGCGGGCCGCAGTCGACAATCTAGACGCCTGGGTCACCAAGGACACCACACCGCCGGCCAGCAAACATGCCCGCCTGGACGACGGAACCGCCGTTCCGCCAGAATCGCTAGAGCCCGTCTTTCAGGCCATCCCCGAGCTTGGATTCCCTGCGCATCTTAGGCAGGTGACCAGGTTCGACTTCGGATCCGACGAAGGGATCATCGAGAACCTGCCACCGGTCGCCGGCAAGCCGTACCCTGCCCTGGTGTCCAACGTGGACGCCGACGGCAACGACTTGGCGGGTATACGCCTGCCGGACGTTGCTGTTCCCCTGGCTACGGTCACCGGTTGGAACCTGCGCCGTCCCGACACTGGAGGCCCCGATCAGACCCACAAGACCATGGGTTCCACGATGCCCTTCGCTTTCACCAGGCAAGAACGTCAGGACAATTCAGACCCCCGTCCATCCGTAGAAGAGCGCTACGCCTCCAAAGAAGACTACCTGGATAGAGTAGAGGGTGTGGCAGGAGACCTTGTCTCCGAGGGCTACATGCTGGACGAAGACGTGCCTAGAGTTGGCGAGATGGCTGGTGAAAGGTACGACCTGATCGAATCCCAAGCGAGGCGGGCCCAGCCCGCCGCGGACTAACTATGTCAAAACTACACAGCCGGCGCCGTTCGTCGTGAACCATGCTGGCCCCGTTCGTGGTGAGCCCCGTCGAACCACCTGCCCGCCAAAACCAAGACCCTTCGACGGAGCTCAGGACGAACGGAGTACAACAAATGTTGTTTCCAAAACATAAGCGCCAAATCACCAGAACCACAACCTAAACTGGAGCTACAAAGATGAACGTTGGAACATCGGTACCCCTGCCGGCCTATACCATCGACCCGGCATTCATGGCCAAGAAGGCCGAAGACTTGGGTTTCGAGTCCATCTGGTACGCAGAGCACGCTGCGGTGCCGGTACACAGCGACAGCCCCTTCCCGGCCACCGGCGGAGATATTCCCTGGACCTACTCCCATTTCACCGACCCGTACATCGCCCTGGCCCGGGCCTCCGCCGTCACCACCAAGATTTTGCTGGGCACCGGTATCACCCTGGTCCCGGAACGTAATCCCATCCTCCTGGCCAAGGAGATTGCCACGCTCGACCGTTACAGCGGTGGCCGGTTCCTGTTCGGCATCGGGACCGGTTGGCTGAAAGAAGAGACGGAACTGATGGGCGGCGACTTCGAGCACCGTTGGACCCAGACCAGGGAAGCCATCGAGGTCATGAAAGAACTCTGGACAAAGGAAGAAGCCGAGTACCACGGCCAATACTTCGACTTCCCGCTGGTCAAGTCATATCCCAAGCCTTTCCAGACGCCCCACCCGCCCGTGATTCTAGGCGGTATGGCCAAGAACGTCCTGCGCCGGGTGGTGGCCCACGCCGACGGGTGGCTGCCCAACCGGGTAACACCCGCTGAGGTGGAAGAGAGCCGCAAGAAGCTGGACGCCATGGCCGCCGAAGCTGGCCGCGACCCCAAGTCCATCACCATCTCGGTCTACGGCCAATTGCCGGAGAAAGAGATAGTGCAATCGCTGCTCAACGCCGGCGCCGACCGCGTGGTGGTCCGCCCGGAGCACGTGGAAACCGAGAAAGAGATGGGCGACCAACTAGAACGCATGGCCGAAGCGATTTTCAAATAGGCAATCGGTACGCCCTCGTAGGCGTGGGTTTTTAACCCGCCCTGTTGGTCCGCTGTGGTGTTTACCGGTTGGAGAAAACTACTGGGCAACAAAAGAATTATCCACGGTTTTCACGCAGGACCGGCCGTGACCACCACAATCCAGGCGGGTTGAAAACCCGCACCTACGGAATCAACGCCACGATATCAATATTGAGGCGCACCGGAACGACCAACCGAGAGAGGAAAGCACATGGACCGGACCACAGAAATGCTGGCGTCGTACGCCTGTCGACTCAGTTTTGAAGACCTGGGGGCGAAGACGGTCCACCAGGTAAAACTGACGCTTGTGGACACCATTGGCTGCGCCATGGGCGGCTTTGTATCCGAGCCGGCCAAGATCGCCCGGAGCATGGCCTCGTCGATCACCAGCACCACACCGTCGCGCATCATGGGCACCACCGACTATACGTCGCCAGACATGGCCGGGTTCGCCAACGGTGTGATGGTCCGGTACCTGGACTGCAACGATTCCTATTTCTCCCCCGGCGGCGGGCACCCCAGCGACATGATCCCCGCTGTGCTGGCCCTGGCCGACCCCATGGTCGCCGACGGCCGCACGGTGATCACAGCAATCGCTCTCGCGTACGAAGTATTCTGCCGGTTGTCTGATCAGGTGGTGGCCGGAGACCTGGGCTGGGACCAGGGCATATTCAGCGTCATTGGCGCTGCTTGCGGTGCGGGCCGCGTCCTGGGCCTCGACCAAGAACAGATGGGCCACGCTATTTCGCTGGCCGTTACGCCAGGAATTCCGCTGGCAGTCACCCGCAGTGGTGAACTCTCCATGTGGAAGGGCTGCGCCACCGCCGCATCCACACGGTCCGCCGTCTTCGCCGCCATGTTGGCCGCAGAGGGCATGAGCGGCCCAGGAGAGCCATTCGAGGGCAAACGGGGCCTCTGGGAGCAGGCCGTAGGTAAACCGGTCGAGATTGCCGATTTCCCGTTGGGCGGCAACCGCAGCGACGACGACCCATTTCGAATCACCCAGACCATCGTGAAGAGCTACCCGTCCCAGATACACACCCAGGCGCCCATCGGCTTGGCCCTGGAGCTGGGCAAAGCGGTGGCCTTGGCGGACATCAAGTCCATCCACATCGACACCTATCACACCGCCGCCAGCAGCGCCTCTAGTGAGCCTGAAAAATGGGACCCCAAGACCAGGGAGACCGCCGACCACAGCATCCCGTTCCTGGTGGCCGCCGCCTTTCAGGAGGGCGCCATCACCCCCGGCAGCTTCACGCCCCAGGGCATCTCCGACGCCACCAAGCGGGAGACCATGTCCAAGATGACCCTGTCCGAAGACCCGGACTTCACCGCCAAGTTCCCCTCCGAGTACAACTGCCGGATCACCGTGGTCGACCAGGCCGGCAAAGAGCACATCGCCCATACCCAGTACTCCAAGGGCCACAAGAACAACCCCCTGGACGACAATGAGCTGGAGGGCAAGTTCCGCAGCTTCTCCGGAACTGTGCTATCGGACATGCAGTGTGACCAGGTATTGGAGACCATTTGGGGCATCGACGAGGCAACCGACATGGATGATCTCTTCGACGGACTGGTGGTCTAGCGGGCAGTATGAGTACGAGCGCGGGATTTCGCACACTCTTCACGGAATTGGTCCAGAAACCTGAAGAGGACATTCAACTGGACCGGGCGGCCCTGTATCTGGCCGGAGAAGAGTACCCGGAAGTCGATGTCAGTTCTTACCTGGCACAGTTGGACGCGTTCGCCACTCAGGTTTCTCTCCGGGTGAACGAAAAGTCGTCTCCCGCAGACGTAGCCCGCGCCATCGGCGTTTATCTGTTCGACGAGATCGGGTTCCGTGGCAACTCCGGCGAGTATTACAGCGCCGACAATAGTTTCCTCAACCGGGTTCTGGATACTAGAACGGGGATACCCATAACCCTCTCCCTCGTGTTTTTGGAAGTGGGCCGCCGTCTGGGTCTCAGGTGCTCCGGGGTGGGATTGCCTGGTCACTTCATCGTTAAGTTGGACGACACTGAAGAATACCTGGACCCGTTCAACGCCGGAGTTCCTCTATCCGAGTCGGACTGCCAGACGCTGGTCCAGAGGATGTCCGGTGGACACCTCGAATGGACCGACGAATACATTGAACCCTGCACGAAATACGACATCCTATTCCGGATGCTGAACAATCTGAAGAGTATCTACATGGAGGGCAGCGACTACACCAAGGCGGTTGGTGTTATCCAACGGATGGCCATTATCAGCCCCGGCCTGCCGTCTCTTTACCAAGAGCTTGCCTGGTGCCACGCCCAACAGCACGAGTACCGGCTGGCGATAGCCGCTCTTGAGACGTATCTTCAAAACGCGGGCGACCCGGAAGACGTCAAACGGGTCAAAAGCCAGATCGAGGGCCTCTGGGCATCACTGAGCCGACTGAACTGACCGGCCTGTCCGAATCCAGTATGAGATATCAGCCGTATATAATTATGGACATGAAACGCATGTCCAATGATCAGGCTCGAGTTGGGGGAAAACAGTGGTCGACTACGAGTCATTAGACGACCACCAGTTGATCCGCCGGATCTCCGAGGTCGATAAGGACGCCCTTGAGGTCTTATACGTCAGGTACAGAACGCCTGTGTATTCTCTGGCCATGTACATGCTGAAACAGCCGGCGCTGGCGGAAGAAGTAACCCAGGATATCTTCCTCAACATCTGGCTAAAGGCCGGCAGCTTCAACTCGGAACGGGGGCAGCCCAAGGGCTGGATCATGAGCGTGGCCCACCACAAGGCCGTGGACCTGATACGGTCGCGGCGGCGGACCATCGTCAACACCGACCCTGCCGACTACGAGACATTGGACCTGCTCCCCGACTCTGGAGCCTCCACCGAAGCACAGGTGGAGCAGAACCTTGAGCGGGAGCGCATCATGCGGGCTCTGGCGACGATCCCGGAACCTCAAAGAGAGGTGATCATGCTGGCCTACTTCGGAGGGTTCTCTCAGTCGGAGATGGCCGAGCGACTGGACCAGCCACTTGGCACGATCAAGACCAGAGTTCGTCTGGCGATGCAGAAGTTACGCACGGTATTGGAAAACGATGGCTACGAATAACCCAACAAATAACCCCCAAAGCTACAGCAACTCCGGCCATCCGGAAGACCTGCTGGAGGCCTTCTCCCTGGACGCCCTCGACCTTCAGGAAGAAGAAAGCATCCAGGATCACCTGGACGCCTGCGACCAATGCAGCGAAGTGGTCGCCCAGTTCCAGGCCACCGCCGCCGAATTGGCCGGATCGGTCAACATCCAGGAGCCGCCCGCCGACCTGAGGGCCCGGGTGATGCAGGCTATCTCCAGAGAAATGCCGCCGCCATCAGAACCTCCGGAGCCCCAGTTGGTCCCGTCATGGGGCGGACGCTTATTGGACAACCGGTTGCTGCGGCTGCTGGCGCCCCTGACCGCCACCGCCGCCATGGTGCTAGTCGTCGTGGCCGTAACCATGAATGTGCGTATCACCAATCAGGTTGATGACTTGAAGCAGGAGAACGCTTCTCTCCAAGCCAACATCGATTCCAACGTCGCCACCATGACTGCGCAGATCAGCCAAGCAGCGGCAAACGAGTCTGAAGTCATGGACACGGTGCTCCAACTGCAACAGGCCAGCTACGAGTTGGCCCAGCCCGACAACATGTCGCTGGAACTCCGCTCGCCCATAGCGGAAAGCGCCTCGCAGGGCATCTTGCTGGTGAGCCGAGACGGTAGCCGCGGCGTGATCATGGTAGCGGGCATGAAACCGCCCGACCCATCCATGGATTACCAGGTCTGGCTCATGCGTGGACAAGACAAGTTGTGGATCGGCCAGGTCGGCGTGGACTCGCAGGGCTGGGGCACGGTTTCGCTACAACTCCCCGAGTCCATGATGGACTTCGAAAAAGTGGAGTTGACGGCCGGCCCGAACAGCAGCTCAGTGGAACAGCAGAAAGACATGGTGCTGCAAGGTAATCTGGTGTCGATGAACTATCCACGCATGGTGTCCTACGCTCTGGGCCG
>CAVOAA010000054.1:0-16729 GCA_963693555.1 Dehalococcoidia bacterium
ATATAAAAACATTCTTAAATAATATCTAAAAGTAATTTTAGATTGATAAGAATAACGGAAATAAAAGAGGCGTCTGCTTAAACGAACGAGGCGCCTGCTTAAACAAATGGAGGCATCTGCTTAAACAGTAGAAGCCATTAAACAAGATGGGTGCACGGGCCTCGTGCCTTAGGTGTCAGACAGCCGTGGAGGGCATTTTGCGGGTGAACTGACAGTACAAGGCCTGTCCCGGTCGGCCCTCCTCCAATCGGTTTGACCAGCTAAGAAGTGTTGTGTGTGGTGTTTGGGTTTCTTAGCAATGCCGTGGAGGAGGGCCGATTCTTTTTCAGGCAGGTGTTCTAAAGCCTGATTTAGCTATCTGGGTTCCATCTGGGATAGGACCCCAAAATCCGTAGCATGCTGATGGGCTCTGACAAGGCTGCCAGAGCTTCTTTCATCGGGGATTCGTCCCGGTGACCGGCGCAGTCCATCAGAAAGATATATTCCCCTAAGTATTGCTTGGTGGGCCTCGATTCGATCTTGAACAGATTGATGTCCCGCTGGCCGAACTCCCTCAGTACCCTATAGAGCGACCCCGGAGTATCTTCCACAAAGGTGAAGGCCATCGACGTCTTGTCCCGACCGGTGGGCTCATGGTCGGAAAGCCCCAGAACGGCAAAGCGAGTCACGTTGCTTGCCACGTCTTGAATACCTCTGTCCAAGATATCCACGTCGTAAAGTTCCGACGCCCGGCGGGGAGAAATAGCGGCTGCTGGTACCGGACTCTCGAACGAGTCGGTTACTGATAAAACGGTGCTCAAAGATGCCATCTGTTCCGCATTGGGATAGTTCTTTTCTAGATACTCACGGCATTGCGCCAGCGCTTGCGGATGGGAATAGATGACTTTGATATCGGCTGGGTCGGTTCCCGGTTTGGCCACTAGGTAGTGCTCAATGGGCAGGTCGATCTCGCCGCGGATGAAAAGCTTCGGCTGATTGATCAATAGGTCCAGAGTGAAGATAACTGCGCCTGCCAGGCTGTTTTCGATGGGTACGATCCCTTCATCGATCTCGCCGGAAGCCACCGCTTCTCCAACCGCGGTTATAGTCGGGAATGGTTTGTTAGCCGTTGGGTCGTAGAGCAGGGCGGCCTCTTCCGAGTAGGTGCCAAGTGGCCCCAAAAATCCCACAGTTCCGGCCATGACTAAACCCCGGTCAAGATGTCGTAGAGGATCTGCTCGTCACCTTCAGGTGTGACCGCCACCAGTTCATCTTCTGGTTCCACAACCGAACGCCCGGTGGGCAGGGTTGCGCCGGTCTTCTTGACCATCAATGTTATGAAGCTGTTGGGTGGCAGTTCGATCTCGCTCAGGCGTTTCCCAATGATGTTGGAGTCTGCCGGGATTGAAACGCTGACCAGCTCCATTCCAGGGACTCGCAGGTTCATCAGATGTACCAATGGCCGGCCCGGAATCCCTTCCTCCAGAGTTGCCAAAACCAGATGGGTGGAGTTCACAACAACGTCGACGCCTATCTCGTGGAAGATTGGTTCGTTCTTGGGGTCCTTGATCAGCGCCATGGTCCGGGGGACCTGAAAGATATGCTTGGTCATCTGGGAGATCACCAGGTTGGTGGCGTCGGCCCCGGTGAGGCTTACGACAACATCGGCCCGGGAGATACCGGCGCGCTTTAGGGTAACCTCGTCGGTGCCGTCGCCCAGCAGCGCCACGGTCCCCAATTCCTCGTTGAGCAATTGGAAGCGGTCGGGGTTTTTCTCGATGACCACCACCTCGTGTCCGCCGGCGATGAGCGCCTTGGACAGGTGATAGCCTGACTCACTGCATCCAACGATAACTACATACATAAATCGGTGACTACACCGGACCCCTTGGCTTTAGCCTTCTATGGCCTGGCGGACATCCTGCATCAGGCCGAAGGAATAGCCTACCACGTCCAGACCCAGGGCTGCATACATCACCTGCAGCTGGGGGCTACTAAGATGGCAAACAACCTTGGGGACGTTGTAGATGTGCTTGGCTATCTGGGCGACGAGGATGTTTTGGTGGTCGTCTGAGGACATCGCCAGGAAAACGTCGGCATGGTCGATGCCGCCTTCCTGCAGATAATCTTGCATCATAGGCTCAGCGGTTAGAACGACGCGGACACCCTGGTGGGTGGCGACACTCTCGAGACAATCTCGTTCTCCGCCGAGCACCGTGATCTCGTTGCCTTCACCCGCTAGGTCGGTCACCAGACTGGTGCTGAGCCGGTTGCAACCGAAAATCAATACCCGCATGCGCAGCCTCTACGGTCGTTAACTGGGTAATTCTCTTGACCCATCAGTCTCTGTGGAAAGAGGGAGATGGCGCCTGTTCCCGCCAGAACATCACCTGGCACGAGGCGTTGTGGAAGATGTATGAGGCCGTGGTGCCCAGCGTACATTCGCCGAACCGGCGGTCATAGGGTACCCCCACGATCAACAGGTCCATGAACCGGTCTTCAGACTCCAGAACGATGGCCGGACCGGCCTGCCTGGCCCTCAAGAACCGGGCTTGGAGGCCTTTGTATTTCTCTTCCGAGGCTATGGCCTCGATCCGGGCCAGGATCTCTTCGCCCTTGTTGAGGTCTTCGGAAATCTCAGATTCCAGAGACAATTCCAAGGGGACCTCGATCACGTAGACCGCGTGGAGTTCCGTCTTTGATTCGCGTGCCATCTGGCAGGCCCAGCGGAACGTGCGCTCGCTGTATGACTTGCCGTTCACAGGCACCAAGAGCCGTTTTGCGTCCAATCGCATAGCCAAATACCGTCCTGAATGGGGGGACATAGGCACAACCACGGAGTTTTCCAATTCCGCAGCCAAAGCCGAGGCTGATAATCAATGGCAGATTATACGAGCAGAGTCCACCCAATACAATAAGATTTTTGTGAATCTAGGACGGCGGCTGAAACAGGCGGTTGAATGCCTGGTCTGAGGCCGTGATGTGTAGTCTGAAAGTGGGACTTCCAGACGAATTAATGTCTAGCGGATTCCAGTGTCGGCATTACGGACAGTTGGGTCAAGCCCCTTTCATGAGCAGATCTATGGAAATACGAGTGATAGGGCGGGAAAGTCCGGAATTAGGAGCCGTTGCGGTGGCTGTGTCGGTCATTGGATGCCGGTTCCAGGTGGCGGGCGATCTCTGAAATCTTGCCCAGATGCTCGTTGGTTGCCGCCACGATCAGTACGTCGCCGGCTTTGATCTCTTCGTCCTTGGCTGGATGGAGGAAAGACGTCCGGCCCCTGCGTATAGCCAGCACGGATATGCCGTGCCGGTCCGCGGTCCCAGCCAGTCCTGCTTCTTCTAAAGTATGGCCCAGCATCTCTTCGGGCGGCCGCAGCTTGCTGATCCCGAAATCGGGAACGATGGGCATATAGTCGATGACGCCGGTCTCAAAACCGACGTGGGCGGTGCGCCGGGCGCTTTCTGACTCCGGATACACCACGCGGTCAACGCCGATCCGCTCTAGCGTGGTGCCGTGTAGCTCATTGGCGGCGCGGGCGATGATATAAGGCACTCCAATGCTCTTTAGGAGCACAGAGACCAGGATGCTGGACTGGATGTTTTCGCTACCCAGAGACACAACGCAAACGTCGTACTCGGCAACGTCCAGCTCTTTCAGGATGGACTCGTTGGTGGCATCGGCGCGGACCGTGTAGGTAGACTGGTCCAGTTGTGCTTGGACCTTGGCTTCATCAACATCGATAGCCAACACATCGTGGCCGCTCTGAAAGAGCTCCTGCGCCAATGTTGACCCGAACCGTCCCAGACCGATCACGCAAACTTGTTTTTTCACGTTATTGAATCCCCATCCATTGCATCAACCTATTTTAACGCTTTCTTGGGCAAAGCGGTACACTTCGGTATCGTCTTCAGTGGCCAGTGCGAGGGCTAAAGCCACCGGGCCCAGCCTCCCCACGTACATCAACACCATGAAGATGATCTTTGAAGCCACCCCGGTCTCCGCGATGATGCCGGTGGAGGCGCCCGTGGTCCCGAAGGCCGACACCGTATCGAAGATGATGTCCATGAACTCCAATTCGGGTTCAAGGGTGGTCAAAACCGTTGCTGCGACCCCGATGAAGGCCAGGCCCAGGACAGCGACCGTGAGCGCGCGGTGTATCTGCGACTGGTGAATCTCCCGTCCAAAGGCCTCCGCGTGGGGCCTGCCTCGGAGAGATGAGATCACAGCCGCCATCAGCACGGCAAAGGTGCCGACCTTGATTCCTCCGGCCACCGAGCCGGCCGCGCCCCCAATGAACATCAGCCCGGAGAAAGTCGACTTGGTGACATCTTCGACCTGACCGAAGTCGATTATCGAGAAACCGGCCGTCCGTCCGCTGACCGAACTGAATACAGCGCCGATGATCTTGTCGAACCAACTGAAGTCGCCCATCGTCGCCGAGTTGGCGAACTCAGCCAGATATAGTACACCCGCGCCGAGCACCCACAGGAGGATGCTTGTCGTGAGGACCATCTTTGTTTCTAGGGAAAAGCGCGAGATACGGCGTTTGCGGAAAACGTCCACAAACAGCACCCAACCAAGGCCGCCCAGAATCATCAGGAATGTCATGGTCAACAGTAATCCCGGGCTGCTCACGAAACGGGCCAAGCTGCCGCCGGATACCTCCGGGAATATCTGGAAGCCGGCGTTATTGAATGATGCCACGGATAGAAATAGCGAGTGCCAGAGAGTGCGGAGGGTGCTCATACCTTCCACCGTGCCGTGTAGCTGAGTGAACAACACTGCAGCGCCGGCCAGATAGAGCAGGAATACGGCCAGGATAACCGCCCGGCCGAGATGGCGCAGGCCGCCCATCTGGTCCACGCCCACGGTGTCCCGCATCAACCCCCGGGTTAATATTCGCTCTTGCAGCGTCGATCGTTGGCCGATCAACAGCAGAATGAACGTGCTCAAGACCATGAAACCCAGACCGCCGACCAACATCAGCACGAAAATGATTACCTGACCAAACGTCGACCAATAGGTGCTGGAATTGACCACGGTGTGGCCCGTTACCGTGACCGCAGACACCGAAGTGAAGAACGCAGTCTCCAAGGGGGTGTAGCCGGAACCGTTCTGGGCGATGGGCAGGGTTAGCAGGCTCCCGCCGACCAGTATCAACATCGCGAAACCAGCGAGAAGGATCGAAGTGGTGCCGAAGAGCGGTTTGTTCTCCTTAGGCGGCTCCACATCGGAGACGATGGGTGATAGTTCCCGCCGCCTGCGGAGTCTGATGATGTTGTCTACCGGCCTGCGCCGCCGTCGAAAAGCCATCTTTAGAGCCCTTTCACTAGGCTATGTCCGCGAACGGCATGGCAAGATGAGAATCGGCGGTTTGAAAAAACTATCGGCATCTGACAAAGGTGGGCGTCTCAAGGTATCTGCCTGAAGGCGCGAGAGAAGACGTGGGAGAAGGGCCTCTATAGTGAGGCGGATCACGGCTGTAGTCGTATATTCGAACCGTATACTGGCCGGATTTTCTAGAAGAATATTTGGGGTAGCTAGAATTTTAGGATTCGCGTTTCCTTGTGTCAATGAACTAGATGGGCCTGTTCCGCCGAAAACCTGGAACCCGTATCTTCGGATTTCGTGACTGGAACAGCTTGTATGCTAATATGATGGTCACGAGAAACGTCGGCCATTGATCGGGATTCGCCGACGCCCCGTTAGCTTAGGAGACCTATAGATGACCAGCAGCCCCCGGCAGGTCGAACTGGCTTACGACCCCGCCGCGATAGACCGCAAATGGCAGGCACGATGGGAACAGGACGGCCTGCACAAAGTTTCAGACGATGACCCCCGCCCGAAATGGTACGAGATGACCATGTACCCGTATCCCTCGGGCGATCTGCATATCGGCCACTGGTACGCTATGGCCCCGGCCGATGCCCATGCCCGCTTCCGGCGGATGCAGGGCTACAACGTGCTCCATCCGATCGGTTTCGACGCCTTTGGTTTGCCTGCGGAGAACGCCGCCATTAGCCGTGGCATCCATCCCTACGAATGGACCATCAGCAACATCGAGAACATGCGCCGCCAACTGCGTTCTCTAGGCGCGATCTATGACTGGGACCGCGAAGTAGTCACCTGCCTGCCGGAGTATTACCGCTGGAACCAATGGTTCTTCCTGAAGTTCTATGAGAAAGGTCTGTCCTACCGCGCCAAAGCCCCCGTGGTCTGGTGTCCGTCTTGCCAGACGGTGCTGGCCAATGAGCAGGTGTTGAACGGGGCCTGTGAGCGTTGCGGGTCGGAGATCACCCGCCGCGACCTGGAGCAATGGTTCTTCAAGATCACCGAGTACGCTGACCGCCTTCTCGACTTCAGCGGCCTCGAAGAATGGCCGGACAAGATCCTGACCATGCAGCAGAACTGGATCGGCCGCAGCGAGGGCGTTCAGATCTCATTCGACATCTCCGGAGCCGGGATCGAAGAGAAGGAAATCTCCACTTTTACTACTCGCATCGATACGATCTTTGGTGTGACCTTTATAGTCCTGGCGCCGGAACACTCTTTGGTGACCGGCCTGACCACCGACGACAAACGCCAGGCCGTTGATGAGTACATCAGCAAAGCCCGTCAGACTTCAGAGATCGACCGCCTGTCTGTCGATAAAGAAAAGACCGGCGTGTTCACCGGAAGCTACGCTCTGAACCGGCTGAACGGTGAGCGCATCCCCGTCTATATCGGCGACTACGTGCTAACGACCTATGGCACCGGTGCGGTTATGGGCGTGCCGGCCCACGACTCCCGCGACTATATCTTTGCCCGGAAGTACAAGCTCCCCATCAGAACGGTTATCGCCGACATAGATTGGGACGGTAAAGAGCTCTCCGAAGCCTACGTGGGCGAAGGCTTCATGACCAATTCCGGGGCCTACGACGGCATGACGAACGAAGAGGGCAAGACCGCCATTGCCGTTGACCTCGAGAAGAAAGGCTGGGGTAGCAGGACGGTCTCGTACCGCATGCGCGACTGGCTTATCTCCCGGCAGCGTTATTGGGGCACCCCTATACCCATGATTTACTGCGACGCCTGCGGCGTGGTGCCCGTGCCAGAAGAGGACCTGCCGGTGCTCTTGCCTCAGGACGCCGATTTCACGCCCACCGGTGAATCACCTCTGGCGGCCAATGCAGAATTTCTGAATACCAAGTGTCCCAAGTGTGGCGCGGACGCCCGCCGGGAAACCGACACCATGGACACGTTCATGGACTCGTCCTGGTACATGATGCGCTACCTGGATCCCCATAACGCCGATGACCCGGCCAACCCGAAGCTGCTCGACCGCTGGATGACGGTGGACCAGTACACCGGCGGGGCTGAGCATGCGGTGATGCACCTGCTCTATTCCCGTTTCTTCACCAAGGGCATGCACGACATGGGCTTGGTTGAGTATGAAGAGCCATTCTTGAGACTGTTCAACCAGGGAGTGATCCTGGGAGCAGACCACGAGAAGATGAGCAAGAGCCGTGGCAACGTGGTGAACCCCGATGAATTCGTAGACGTGCTCGGGGCTGACGCAGTGCGTTGCTTCCTGATGTTCTTGGGCCCCTGGGACCAGGGCGGCCCCTGGAGCGATAAGGGAATAAACGGCACCGCTCGCTGGCTGAACCGTGTCTGGGACATTGCGGCGCGCGACTCAAATAGATTGGGCGCAGCCACTCTGAGCGCAGATGCCGTTAGAAACACCAACCGGCTGATGCACCAGACCGTTCGCAAGTGCCACACCGACCTTGACCGGTTCAAGTTCAACACGGCCATCGCGTCGCTCATGGAATTCACCAACCACCTGAACAAGGTCTGGGCTGACGGCAGCGTCGATGCCAAGACGTGGAAGGAATGCACCAAGAGCCTGCTGCTTCTTCTGGCGCCTATGGCCCCCCACATGACTGAGGAATTGTGGGAGATGAACGGCCATCCGTACAGCATCCACCAACAGGACTTCCCCGCCTGGGACGACGACCTGGCAGCCGAAGATGTCATCACCCTGATCGTCCAGGTCAACGGCAAGGTACGGGACAAGATCGAAGTGGCCGTCGGCATCGAAGAAGCCGAAGCCCAAGCTCTGGCCCTGGCCAGCCCAAAGGTCCAGAGCCACGTGGAAGGCAAATCCATCGCCAAAACAGTCTACGTTCCAGGCCGGCTGGTCAATGTGGTGGTCAACTAGGCGGCAAACCCCACTTTCCAGTCTCATAATAAAAGTCCAACCAGACACTCACCCATTCATCTAACCCGCGCCGGTGTGCTTATGAACGTCGAAGAAATCTACCGTCAGTTCACCAATGGCGCCCGTAGTGGCGCTGTTAGGGCTGGCTGGGTCGAGCGCTATCTCGAGTCTCCAATCACCCTCTGGTGCAACATCCACGCGCCGGTCGACGCCAAAGACCCGATGAACGACCAGATGCAGCACATCTTTGACATCGGCAACGTTCACCAAGACAAGGTCAACGACCGGATGTACCCCGGCGGTATCCAGAAAGCTTTCAAGACCGAAGAAGAAGGGTTCCGCCAATCTCTTGAGATCATGTCTGAGGCCGGGCAGTTTATCAAAGATATGCCTCTGGTCTGCTGGTCCCACGGCCTCACCGGACGCCCCGACATTCTCGAACGAGTGGACGGGGTTCCCTCGGTCTTCGGCGATTTCAGCTACCGGGTGGTGGAGATTAAATCAGCCCGTAAGCTCCGTGAGTCCCAGATGCTCCAGGCGGCGCTGTACAACCGGGTCCTGGGATTGGTCCAGGGTTACGAACCGCCGGTCTTTGAGATGGTCAACGGCGACTTTGAAGTTGTTCCGGTCATCATGGCTGACGTGGATGAGCGGCTGGACGAGGTGATTGACGAAGTCAGAGAGATCATGGCCGGAAAAGAAGTCGATTTTTGCTACGGTGTCGGTGGCTGGCCCTGGGCTTCATACATCGATAGCCAGGCCGTGGCGGCTAACGACGTCTCGCTGATAGTCGGCGTCGGGGTTTCGGTGCGCACCAACCTCAGGGAAGCTGGCTACGCGACCCTACAAGCGATCGCCGAGGCAAACGAGACCGAACTGGTCAAGGTTCAGCGGGTCGGCCCGGCCTCCGCCAAGAAGATGGTCGTGTCGGCTCAGGCGATACAGGGCCAAAAACCGCTGACTCGAACCGAGTTGGAAGAAATATTGCACGGCCGGACCGAAGTCTTCTTTGATTTCGAGGGCGCCCAGGAACAAAACGACCAAGATGGATTCGAGCAGATCAATTACCTGATCGGGGCGGTCTACCGGACGGACGGCAGCGATGGCGAATACAAGGCGTTCTTCGCAGAGTCGTTCGACCTTGAAGGCGAAAACCTGAAGGAATTCCTGGATTGGGCCTCGTCTCTGGACGACCCGGTTTTCTACCACTGGCACCACTACGAACGCACCCACATGACAAAGATGGTCGAGCGGTACGGTGCAGACCAGACGAAGGCTGAGTTCGTGCTGGACCGGCTGGAAGACCTGTCACCTTGGGCCACCAAGGGTTACGCCTTCCCCACCTACGGCGAGGGCCTGAAAGCCATCGCCAAGAGCCTGGGATTTAGCTGGCAGCAGGCTGACGTTTCCGGGGTTGGCTCCATGGCCCTGTACGCCAATTACGTCGACTCAGGCGGCACTGACAAGGTATCCAAAGAGAAGATCATCGTCTACAACGAAGACGATTGTTTTGCTACCATGCATATCTACGATTGGGTCATAGCCCAAGAGCGCTGACCCGGACAGCCAAATCGAGACACACTGCGGCGAAGCAGTTTAGAGAAACTATTCAATGACAACCAACGGGACAACCAGCGGCGGAAATAACGGCAAGGGGATTTTCTACGGTATTGGGGTTGGCCCCGGCGACCCGGAGTTGTTGACCATCAAGGCCCATCGGACGCTGCAGAACGTGGCAGTCATCTGCTTTACCCAGTTGGATGATGGCAAAGAGAGCTACGCCCTCAGCGTTGTCCGAGGCATCCTTGAGGTATCAAACCCGGTGTTCCTCGCCATCACGATTCCTTCCGATGACGATACCCCGGTCGACCCAAAGACCTGGGCCGATGCTGCCAAAGAGATCGCCCGCCACCTGGGCGAAGGCGGAGATGTGGCCTTCATCACCGAAGGCGACCCGATGCTCTATAGCGAATTTTTCCAGGTGCTGGGTAGCGTCAAAGCGGTGGTGCCGGACGTGGAAACTGAAGTAATCCCAGGTGTGTCATCCGTCATGGCCGCCGCGGCCAGTTCTGGCATGCCTCTGGTCACCCACGGCCAGCGCCTGACTATCTTGCCCAAGGTCTATGGTATCGACGACCTCATGGAAGCCATCGCCAACTCGGATACCACGGTGCTGATGGAAGTGAACCGAGAGTTATTGCAGGCCCTCGCCAGTCGGGAAAAACTAGGTCTGTCCGGCAAAGCCACCTACGTGCGCCAGGCCAGCACCTCGGCGGAAAACGTGGTGGAAGACATCTCAAAACTGTCCGCCGAAGACCTGGACTACTTCTCCCTGCTGATAATCCGGCGCTAGATCGCCAGGACCAGCTTGATCAGCCCGTCCCCTCTGCCGGCGTAGAGTTCGTACCCGGCAGGCGCTTCATCGAACCCCATGCGGTGGGTGACCAGCCAGGTCAGGTCGACCTCACCCTTGGTGGCTCGGTCCACTGCCTCTTGGATGGGCTTGGCCGGGGCCTCACAGGTGGCGCTGACCGTCCCAACCATGGTCAACTGCTTGGAGATGGCCGATAGGTAATCGAACGTAATCTCTTTCTCTTCGGGTATTCCAAAGAGCACCAGCGTGCCGTACATCCGGGCCATGCTGACGCACTGGTCCAACGCTCCGGAATCACCGCTGGCTTCGACCACGATGTCCGCACCTTGGTTGTCGAACACCTCACGCACCACTTTCTCCGGGGCGACCCTGCTGGTGTTGACGGCCAGGTTTGCGCCCAGCTTGCGTGACATCTGCAGCCGGTGCTCGTTGGGGTCGATGGCGATGATTTTTCGTGCGCCCAACATCTTCAGGGTCATGGTGAACAGCAGCCCGATGCAGCCTTGGCCGAGGACCGCCACGTTCTTGCCAGCCACCGGCCCCACCCGCTCCAACGCGTATAGCACAGTGCCCCAGGGTTGGCACATAAGCAATTCGCCCATATCGCCGTCATCGGGCAGCGAGACCAGAGTCTCCGGCTGGGCCACGACAAATTCCGCGCCGCCGTTCAGGTTCAGCGCCGGGAGGTAGATCACCCGGCGGCCCACCGGCCAATCAGGCGAGCGGCTCTCGACGATCGTGCCGGCGCATTCGTGGCACGGCGACCCATGACCTAAGGGATAGTCTTCTTCGGGCTGGGGATGACGATAAGCCATCATGTCGGTGCCGCAGACCGACAAAGCCTCCAGCTTGACCAGCACTTCCCCATCGGACGGTACTGGGACGGCAACTTCTGTCAGTTGTAGTCTCCGGGGGCCGGTGACCTGGATGGCTTTCATTGAAATTCCTATTGGAGGGTCGGACGACGGATTTTTGCCAGCTTAGCACACCTTAGAAAACCGATTGGCAGAAGCCGTTTGGTAGTCCTAGACGTATGCTAAACTGACTCCCAATTCAAGCGCGCCCCGGTTGGGCCAGCGCGCCCCCGTTAATAAGGAGACGAGATGGCCACTTCAGTGCAACCCAAGGACAAAACAGTCAACGTGAACGGCATCAACCTGCACTACCTGGACTGGGGTAATGAAGGCAAACCCAAGGTCCTGCTGCTTCATGGACTGAGAGGGCACTGCCATTCTTGGGACGACGTTTCCGCCGAATTCTGTCAGGACTACAACATCCTGGCCCTAGACCAACGGGGCAGGGGAGAGAGCGACTGGGCGCCCGGTGGCGACTACTCCAGCGAGTCTTTCGTTGCCGACCTCGAAGGGTTTTGCGAAGCGGTTGGGTTTGAGTCGTTCACACTGATCGGCCATTCCATGGGCGGCCGCAATAGCATGGCCTTCGCCCGTGACAACGCCGACAAACTGGAAAACTTGGTCATCATCGATATTGGCCCCGACCTTGATCCCAAGGGCTCGGGCCGCATCACCCAGGAACTGATTGACGTCCCCGAGGAGTTTGACTCCTTTGAGGACGTATTCGCCTACCAGAGCAAGCAGAACCGGTTCTGCTCCGAGCCGGTACTCCGCCGCCGCCTGACCTACGCCACAAGAGAACTGCCCAACGGCAAGTTCGGCTGGCGCTATGACTTGGAAGTCAGAGAGCAGCGCCGTAACAACACCGGCTCAAAGCAGCCCGATCTGTGGCTTAACCTGCCTGGCATCAAATGTCCGGTGCTGATTGTCAGAGGCTCTGAGACAGACACCTTGGGCCTGGCGACCGCCGAGAAGATGGTCGAAGTCCTGCCCAACGGTAAACTGGTCCACGTTGACCGGGCTGCACATATGGTCTTTGAGGACAACCCCGAAGGCTTCATTCAAGAACTACATAACTTCCTGGACTAAGGGTCAAAAATGCCAGAAGAACAAGCAAAGACAGTCGATGAACTGATGAGCATCCAGGAGGTCGTGAACATCGACGTCCCGGACGGCGACATTGGAGAGGGACTCCGGTTCAAGACGAGCCGTGGGGATTTCAACGCCATCCTTCACCGAGCACCCGAGGCTGACCAAGCCGTGATCTGGGTCTGCGGTGCGCGTGGTGGTTTTGGCGGCCCCGGACCTGAAACCTACGCCCGCATGTCCGAGAAATTCACCAACGAAGGCATTACGTCTTTGCGTTTGGATTACCGGCAGGCCAACGACGTCTTTGAGTGCGCTCTAGACCTGTTGGCCGGTGTGTCCTACCTCAAGGGCACAGGACACCAGCCGGTTGTTGTGGTTGGCCATTCTTTCGGCGGGGCCGTGGTCATTGCCGCTGGGGCCAACAGCGCCCATATCAAAGGCGTGGTGGCGCTTTCTCCCCAGACCTACGGTGCGGGCATGGCCGGACAGGTCGCTCCTCGCAAGCTGCTGGTGGTCCACGGTAAAGCCGACACCCGCCTGGCGTTCGCCTGCGGCCAGCAGATATACGACATGGCTCAGGAACCCAAGCAATTGGTGCTCTACGAGGGCGCGGAACACCGCCTGGAAGAGTGCCGTGACGACCTGGAAGAACTGCTGGGTAACTGGATCCCCGAGACGCTGGCTGCGGAGATTGTCCTAGCCTAACTTCTAACACAGCCTCGTGGCGGCTCACCCCAAATCCGCGTAAACCTAAGGGAGGGCAGATGCTCGACGTAATCATCAGAGGTGGAACGGTGGTCGCGCCAGAGGGCGCTTCAGTCATGGATGTAGGCATCGAAGGCGAGAAGATCGTCGCCGTGGCCGCTCCCGGCACGCTTGAAGCAGGGACCGCCAAGGTCATCGACGCCACCGGCAAAATCGTACTTCCCGGCGGCATCGAACCCCATACCCACATCAATGTGCCGGTCCCGGACTACTGGGCCGGAGGCAAGAGCGAGGTCTTCACCCAGCCCCCCGAGGCCGCCAGCCGGGCCGCGGCTTTCGGCGGCGTTACCACCTATGTGGATTTTGCCGGCAATCTGCCCCTGAATCCCGGGGCCATGCCGACTCCTGAGCCGATCATGGCCCAGATCGACAAACGCCGCCAGACCTTTACCGGCCATTCCTACACCGATTTCACTTTCCATTACATCCTGGCCGGAGCCGTGTCCCCGACGACCATCGGCGAGATCGGCGAGGCCATCCAGTCGGGCCTGGCGAGCTTCAAGGTGTTCACCACGTTCTTCGCCAAGATACCCACAGGCCACCTGATGGCCGTGTTCCAGGAAGTCGCCAAGCACGGCGGCATCATGGCCGTCCATGCCGAGGAAGACGATATGGTCACCTACATGGAGGAGAAGCTGCAACGTGAGGGCAACGACCACGGCAGCAACCTCCATCTGGTCCACAGCAATCTGTCGGAAGACATAGCCTTCCGGAAGGTGATCCGCGTGGCTACCGTGGCTACCTTGGCGAGCGATCAATGCTGTCATCTCGACCTCCTCAAGAATGGTTGCGAAGGCTAGGTGAGCGGACAGGACTGCGATGGGGCTAAAAGCCAAGCTCCTATAAAGCCACTGCTCGCCAAGCCGTTGGCACCTGATGGGCCACCTCGAGATCGAGCCGACAGATCACTTTGAAGGCATTTTGCCAGTCCCACTAAGGGTCAGGCCCGAGCCGAGGTGGCCCGAACCTATCATCGCAGTCCCACTTTTGCTGGTTGCCAACACTCAACTCCGAGATGGATATTTAGGTAACCGCAGGCTTGGGCCGCCGT
Source organism: Dehalococcoidia bacterium (assembly GCA_963693555.1). GTDB lineage: Bacteria > Chloroflexota > Dehalococcoidia > Lucifugimonadales > UBA3495 > UBA9611. Next base: position 14,320 of record CAVOAA010000054.1, read on the forward strand.
GCGAGTAACATCATCGTCGAGCTGAGCCCGTCGAAGGGCGTGCATAAGTCATACTCAGGACGAGAAACAGACTTGGGGCAAACGATGGTTCGACAAGTCCGAGTTCATCGAGACTCTCGATCCAAGGTCGAATCGCACCACGAGCGGAAAGGGAATGGCAGTTCACTATTTTTTCCAGCCGAAGACGGCCACCATAAGCATCCTCATGCTACTGGCCGTCGCCTGCGGCGGTAGCGGCTACAACCCCGAATCAACGTTGGTGGATGTGGGTGGACACCGCCTAAATATCAGGTGTTCGGGTGAGGGCTCTCCTGCGGTGATATTGGGTTCGGGTCTGGCCAGCAGCAATCATGATTGGGGGCCGGTGGAAGAGCGGCTTTCCGAGTTTACGCAGGTCTGCAGCTATGACCGCTCGGGGTTGGGTGCCAGCGACCCTGCTGATGGCATTCCTACCGCCCAATCTACCTCTGATGAACTTCATGCTTTGTTGTCGGGCGCTGGTTTGGCTGGACCTGTGGTCGTAGTTGGGCATTCATACGGTGGCATGGTCGCCCGGCTATACGCCAGCCAACACCCGGAGAACACGGCCGCGTTGGTACTTGTGGATAGTCTCCAAAAAGACAACCTGACCCAGGCTGGCGAGATACTTGGGGAGCAGGCTATGGCCTTGTTCATGCACGGTGTGCGTTCAAACCCGGAAGGCGTTGACCTGGAAGCCAGTTTCGAGCAAGTCAAGGATGCTGGAGACCTGGGCGATCTGCCGCTCACCGTGATTACTGCTGGGAAACCAGACCTGCCGCCATTCATCAACGCAGATATCAGAGAGCTATTGGCCGATTCCTGGCTGGAGTCCCAACGAGACTTGGTCGCGCTGTCCACAGCCGGCAGATACATCATCGCTGAAGAAAGCGGTCACTGCGTTCAATGCCAGCAACCCAAGCTGGTGGCTGAAGCGATCCTCAGAGAGATTTCCCGCGCTAGGAACCGGTAGTCATGACCGTATGAACGAGCGTCCCCGCTCCAAGGCATGGGAGAGGGTTAGGGCGAGGGCGTCCGTTCGCGACAAGCCATTTAGTGGCTGCTAAACATGGTTGGCCTGGATTCCTGCCTTCGTAATAATGACGGGAATGTGGCAACCACTGTACCCGAATCCGTTCGACCTGAGGCTCTGGAAGGATGCGCATAAGCCAAACTTATGGGCGAGCGAAGCGGGGCTTACCCTAGCAATGGTTCGACGGAGCTCACCATCAACGGACACTGGGGTATTTTGAATTGGATGGAATTCCTGATTATTTTACCGAAAGCCCGATTTACTCCGTGGATAGCAGTGCCGCGAATTGGCGGACGTCGCTCATCTGGTCCAGGTTCTCAACTGCCGTGATGATCTCTTGCTGACGTTCTGCGCTGATAACCGGCGCCGATAGCTGCAGGAACTTCTCTTTCATCTCAGCCCAGGTGACTGGGTTTTCCGGGTCGCCTTTGGGGTATTCCAGATCGCTGCGCAGGGTTCGGCCGTCAGTCATGTCCACCTCAGCCCAGGCGGGGAACTGCTTGGGGAAGAGCGCGTCCAACTTTGGGTCGGTGACGCACTGCACCCGCTCCATGATGTGTTTGACCTGAGGGTTCTCGGGCATGCCTTCCTGATATTCCACGAGCGAGGCCCGGCCGTGGGTCAGGGCCACGGCGGCGCCGAAGGGCATGCTGAACTGCATGTCGACCACAGAAACAGGGTGCCGTTTGGCTTCGATGGGGTCGGACACCAGCTTCATGCCGGCGCTGAGGACGCCCACCCGGACTTCGGCCACGTCCATCGGGTTTAGTCCATAGGTGCTGCGCAGGTCCAGCAGACAGTCGATGGGCCCCTGCTTGAACCGGCAGCAGGTGTGGGGCTTAATGCTGGTCCTGGTGATCTGGTATTCAACTCCCAGGTCTTTCAACACCAAGCTAGGGTCAGGGTCGCCCGAATAAGCCTGCAAGAAGCCGTCACGGCCCTCCAGGATGGTCGTCGGGCCGGTGTAGCCGGAACGGGCCAGTAAAGCCGCCCAGATGCCGCTGTGGGACGCCCATCCGGGGTGCAGCCGCTTGGTCCAAGCCCCTTGGGCCAGGTACTCCATGCTTCCGGAGGTCTGGCTGCCCGCGATGCCCAGCGAGTGGACGAATGAATCGTCTTTGAGTCCCAGCAGCCGGCTGGCAACCGCCGCCGCACCAAAAGCTCCGCAGGTGCCTGTGGGATGGAACCCTCTGGCGTAGTGCTCCGCGCCCTTCAATGCCCGTCCTAGCCGAACGATCACGTCGTACCCGGCGACCACGGCTGATATGAATTCCTTACCGCTGACCTGGGCCACATCGGCCATGGCCAGCGCTGTGGGGAACGCGGTCACGCCGGGGTGGAGGCACGCTTCGTTGTTAA
>CAVOAA010000055.1:0-16569 GCA_963693555.1 Dehalococcoidia bacterium
GCGCCCGGAAATAGCACCCGGGGTAGAAAGATCTTCTCAGACGGATAGAGGTCCGAAATCTCATGGCGATTTTGAGAGTAATAATCTATCGCGCTCTGATTTGACCACTCCTCGGCTGTACTCATACCACTGTACTCAATCGAAGGCCCCTATCAAATAACGGTGGCGCGGGAACGTACCATAAAACCGCCCAGCTAAACGACGGCTGTGGTGGCGAACATCCTTTCCGCGTCCCGAAGGTCCTTCAACGTATCAATCTCAGCCCATTTCCTGTTTCCGGTGCTCATGACCGCCATGCTCATATGCCCAGAGCCGATCACGCTGGCGAACACCGCTTCGTAGTATTGGTCGTCCAGACCATTTTTGAGAAATTCTTCCATCTTTGGAACTATGGATTCTGCCAATGAATCTTTGGATAGGCGATAGATATTAACGGTCTTAAGAGCGCGGCTATAGTCGAACTCAAGGCCTTGGTCCGACTTCAGGACCATCGACTTCGCGACGCCACCCTCAGCCAAGATGACTGTGCCGTCCATATGTGGCTGATACCGGTCTACCACGGCTACGTTTTGGTCGTCCGATAAGACCAGTTCACTGACCAGCAGATCGTCGAACACCAAGTCCGCCTCCAAGAGAAGAACATCATCGTCGAATACAGACCTGGCCAGCCACAGAGAATAGAGATTATTGGTAGAGTCGTAAGATTTGTTCTCTACATACGAAAGCCTTAAGCCCCGGTAGTCGGACCCAAAATAGTCACGCACCGACCCTGCCAAGTATCCCACTACAATGGTGCAATCTTTGATTCCGGCCCTTCGCAGAGAATCCAACTGGTATTCCATCATGGGTCTGCCAGCCACGTTGATTAGGCATTTTGGCCTAGCGCGAGTCAGAGGATCAAGTCTGGTGCCCATTCCGGCGGCCAATATTAGTCCTTTCATATTTACCTCGCGCCAACCGCATTGGTTTTGTCGGCTGGGATGAATTTCGTCAACCGCTTGAGGGCTTCAACGAGACGGCTGTTGTCTTCCTCGGTGCGGCAGGCGATACGTATAAAATTGCCTTGGAGACCGTCCTTCGACCCGCAGTTGTTGACTAAGACGCGGGAGTCCTCGAACAGCCGGTTCGTGAGGTCCTCACCAGTGAATCCATACAAGATCTCGCAGAGGACGAAGTTGCCCTGAGTGGGGAATGGATGCAGATAGGGAACCTCAGTTAGCCCCCGGACCAATTCGCGGGTCGCGTCCCTAACTTGGCGGCAAGACTCGGCGTATTCCATCTGGTAATCGCCCATCTCATCTAGGAAATATTGGGCGAATGAATTGATACTCCAGATTGGCAGATCGTTGCGCAGGTCGGTCAGCCGCTCTGCATCCCCGGTGGCCGCGTAGCCAAGGCGAATGCCCGGTATCCCGCAGTTCTTGGATAGACTTTTAAGCACCAACAGATTGGGGTATTCGTGAATCAGGTCTAACGCCGATGGGTCGGTCTCTGCATCGACAAAGTCTAAGAATGACTCGTCCACCAAGACCAAGTTCAGAGACCTCATGCGGTCTAGGAAATAAACCAGGTCGGCTTTCGACAAATAACTACCCGTTGGGTTGTTTGGACGGATGAGGAGAGCAGAGTCGGAGCCTGTATCTTTTACGTGGTCGATAAACGCGTCAATATCCAAGTCAAATCGCTCTGCCGTCATAAACGGAGAGACCTCTCGCCCCAATATCTTGGCGCGGTTCACGAACTCTTCAAATGTTGGCATTGGGACTGCCAGACAGTGTACATACCGTGCCACCACCGCGTTAATGAGCTCACTAGCCCCATTACCCACCACCAATTCCTTTTCACTTAGGCCCACTTGGGCGGCCAATAATGACGATAGGTACCAATTTGTTGATGGGTAACTACCTATCAGCTCGGGCAATCTCGCCTGCATATCTTCAATCATTCGGCGGGGCGGAAAGTACCGGTTTGTCATATAGCAAAAATCTAGGACGTTTTGGTTCCAATACCCACCGTAAAGGGAAGAAAGCTGGGTAAGTTCTTTGTTTTGCATAGTGCACTCCAATGGGTACAAGGATTCCGCGCATACAAAAAACGCGCAGATACACGAAGATAAAAGAAATCGTCAATCAAGGATTGCGACCCGCACTGTGGTTATAGCAAACCCTGGATTCCCGAAGGAACATAGATGGCGGTGCTAGCCTCGATTGAATAGGCAGCTAAGAGGGAATAGAGAAAGAGGAGAGAAGCTAACGGAAGGAAAGGAGAATATGTGCCAAGTCTTTGAAGCCGGTTACGCCGGAGTTGATGGGGAAAGATTTATTCATAGATGGGCCTCCGTGAATCGACAAGTGGCACCCAAACATTGACATGAGGGCCAGACGATTCGGCCTAATACTACCACGAATCAGCAAATCAGGTGACCGCTTACGCACGTTTTGTGATAGCAAGCTTGTTTCCGTCCAACTTCGGCCTGAGTATACGCCTCTGTTTGCTTACAGCATTTCGAAGGAAAACGGTTATATAGGCGATAAGCGCTCATTCTGAGCCTGTCGGAAGGCTGGCGTAAGCCATGTTCGGGCTAAGCCTTTAACCCAGCTGTCTCAAATGCTCCTGAAACAAGGCCACAGACTTCTCCTCAGGCACGCCCATGAAATACCGCAGGCCCTGGGTGTACTGGTGGATCTCTTGAGGGTGGACCGGGACACGATCACTGGGGCCAGAGACGCGGTAAAGGCCGTCAGCCCAGTCTTGCAGGCTGGTGTAGAGCGAGTCTTCTATTATCAAGGCGTCCTGCCGCTCGAGGTCTTCCCTGAGCACCCACCGGGCCAATACAAACGGCAAGCCCGTCCACGAATGCCATTCATCGCCCAGGTCATAGGTGTGCTCGTAACCCCGCAGGCCACGGCGGTGGCGCAGCCCCAGGTTGCCGATCATCAACTGGCCGTCGTTGGGCTCGTCAGGACTGACGTAAGCAGCCGGGGTTACACCGTGTTTCACAGAAAGTAAGACCTGTAGCAACTTGGTGGCCGTGGGCGCTTCTTCCGGTACGGCTATCGTGCTACCTGCTAGTTCTTCGATCGGTATCTTGCTGTGGAACTTGATACTGACGGCAGAATTTACGACCGCTACGCAGAAACCCGATACCAACCGCAGTCCGGCCGGTAGATCGAAGGTGTTCACTAACGGCACGAGCCCGCCCTGCAAGCGACCTTCCGCGATGGCGCCAACCATCTCGTTGGGCAACACTTCTTCGACTTCGATCCCTCTCTTGCTCATGTCGAAGTACATGGCCTCGGAGCTGAGATATGGAGTCCGGCCTACTTTATTGGGCACGTGCTAGCACCGATTATGGTTTCTTGAAGATAAATAGGGCCTCGATATTCGAGGCCCTATTGCTTGCTGTTTGAGGGCTGGGTTAGCCCGGATGAATCAGGTCAGTTTAGAGTCGCGGTCCGGCGAAGGTCGACGACTGGGTCTTGTAGACCTGGATGCGATTACGGGCCGACTCGGGCACGAAGATGTTGCCTTCGTCGTCCACGGTCACTCCCGTCGGTCCCCAGAAGTCCTTCTCGCGCTCCAGTCCCTGGGCCCGCTCTCGCTCGCCCCACATCTCTGCGTTGGCGTCGAGCTTGTCTTTCGCCCACTTGGAGATGCCGGCCTCGCCGGTCTTGGCGGCTACGAAGGTGCCTTCGTGGTCGAAGACCTGCATCCGGTTGTTGAGCCAGTCGGCGACGTAGATGACACCGTCCCGGTCAACGGCCACGCCGGTCGGCCGGTCGAACTCGCCCTCGCCTGAACCGGAGCTCCCGAACTTCATCAGGAACGTGCCGTCGGGGCTGAATTTCTGGATGCGGTCATTGCGCCAGTCGGCGATGAAGATATCACCATGGCTGTCGATGGTGATGCCCCAGGGCATATTGAACTCGCCGTCACCGCTGCCGTAGGAGCCGAACTTGGCGAGGAACTTGCCGTCTTTGCTGAACTTCTGTACCCGGTGGTTGTTGCTGTCCACGATGTAGAGGTTGTCGTCGGCGTCGAAGGCCATGCCCGAAGGCCGGTCAAGCTCGCCGTCGCCGGAACCGGTTTTCTCTTCCCACTTGCCCAGGTACTCGCCGTCCTTGGAGAAAGAGGAGATGCGGTTCAGCCATTCATCGGATATGAACAGGTTTTCCTGGCTATCCAACGCGATGCAGGTGGGCCAGACCAGAGAGCCGTCGTCCTGGTTGAATTCGTGCGGGCCCTGGAAGGTGATACCCCGGGCGAATGTCGAGATGTACTCTTCGTCTGTGGTGCAGACGGTAACGCGGACCCCTTCCGGGCGGAATTCCGTGCCCCGGCAGAGGACGTACATGATGCCGTCTTTGCCCCGGGCGACATGTACCGGGTAGTTGAATCCAGGGCCGAACTGCTCACCGCGGCCGATGGTCTTGGTGTATTGCACGCTTATGTGTGAAATCTCTGTAGTCATCTTTCCTCACAGAGTTAGATTTTCCTGTTGGCTTTAGTTGCTGGTTCTAGACGAAGGCCAGTTGTTCGAACTCGCCGTTGACGATGGGTTTGGCGTCCAGACCCATCCATTTTTCCAGGATGGTGGAGTAGACGCTGCGGAAGTCGGTGTTGAACTGCAGGTCGCCATCATCCAACTTATCGGCGTCCAGAGACGGGTATTCCCCATAGAGTCCGCCCTTGACCTGGTCCCCGATGATGAAGCAGTGTCCGCCGGCGCCGTGATCGGTGCCGGAACCGTTGTCTTTGACGCGGCGTCCGAACTCAGTGAAGACCAAGAGCAACACGTCTTCCCCGGCGTTGTGCTCTTTAAGGTCGTCATAGAAATCACCGACGGCCCGGCTGGTCTCACTCCAGAGCCTGGTGTGGTTGGCCAGTTGGCCGGCGTGGGTGTCAAAGCTGTTGAACGGAGCCGTGGTGTAGAGCACACGGGTGCCGAACCCGGCCAGGTGGGTTTGCGCGATGTTCCGCATGTATTGGCTCACGGTGTCGGAGCCGTACTCCACGGTGGAGGAGTACATACCGGGAGCAGAGCTGAGGATGTCGGCTCCTTTTAGAGCGTCAAGACCGGTGTGGGCGAGGTAGTCGTTCACCGCACCCTGTCCAATCATAGGTGTATAGACCTTGGAGAAGACATCGAGCGCCTTCATCCGTTGGTCGGTGTCGTCGATTCCGGTGAGGACGCCATAGGTCTCCAGGTTTCCCACAGAAGCCGCAGCAACACCTGGCGCCACCAAGGCCCGGGGCAGCCCGCGTCCGAAGTTCACCGCGGTTAGAACGTTTTCGCCCTTCGGGTCGAGGTCGCGGACGACACGGCCCAGCCAACCTTCGTCACCTATCTTGGCTGGTTCGCAGGTGTGCCAGATGTCCATGGACCGGAAGTGAGAGCGGCTACCGGTGGGATAGCCGACGCCCTGAATGATCGCCATATGACCTTCGTCATATATGTTTTTCATGGGGACCATGTTGGGGTTGAAACCGATGTCGTCATTGATGGGCAGGACCTGGTCCTCCGGCACCACAACGCTGGTTCGGTTGTCGAAGTATTTGGGATTGCCGTAGGGGACGATCGTGTTAAGGGCATCGTTCCCGCCGGCCAATTGAAGGACCACTAATACCGGGTCTTTCTTAGTTGATGTCATATGTGATCTCCGGGGCGGCCCGGCTGCAAACTCAGCAGACCTGGGCAGCTAATTTTCTATTTGTCCGGCCGAAATGTTATTCGCCCAACAAGACCGAAGGCCTATGCGAACAGGTACTCAGTAGTGGCGACTATCGACTGGAGCATGGTGGCCACCTGAGTTGGGAATTCGTCGGAATCACTGCGGATCTCCCCGTCGCTGCCGGCAAGTTCCAATAGCTGTTTCTGGGTCTCATCGGCCAGGCGATAAGCGCCCAGATTCTCCAAACAGCCGTCTACCAATTGCTCGGCAGTCAGGACCGGACCCAAGCTACTCAGCCGGTTGATGATGTCTTTGATGCCGGTGTGATTGATGTTGCCAACCTGATCGGCGGTGAAGTTGATGCGCTCGACCAACGTACCGGAGTCGATCCACTCCCGGCCGGTATGCCAACCCTCAACCGTGGGCGGGTTCAGCAGGTCCTGGCCCATGAATCGGATGTTCATGGTCATCATGTCCAAACCGGGCCTGGGGAACTTGAAATCCCCCACCAGTTTCAGAGTGCCGACCACGGTCTCAGCCGGGCTTTTCACCTTGGCGAACTTGGCGTTCTTGAAGAAGTCCGACTTGAACAGCACCCGCAGCATGGCGGTGATGTTGTAGTTGGAGCGGAAGTATTCCTCTTCTAGCATCTTGATCGCTTCGATGTCGAGGGGCGGGGTGTCCTTCCAGGCGGGTACCTGGGGTTCATCGGCTACGAAGAAGTTGTAGAGGTGGCGCGCCACGAAACGGGCGGTGGCCGGCTGCTTGATGATGATGTCTACGATGTCTTCGCCGTTGAAGTTTCCGGTCTCGCCCAGGAAAGTCTTTTCTTCGTCGTCATGGTCGCGGGGGTCGTACATGAACTTGGCTTCGTACTTTCCGTAGGGGTAGCGGGGGATGGAGTTGGTGACGGTCCAGCCGGTGAAGGCCCGGGCCGCTTCCTTGACGTCGTCCTCGCTGTAGTTGAAATCGCCGTCCATGCCCACGCCAAGGGAGAATAGCTCCAGGAGCTCACGCCCCCAGTTCTCGTTGATGGCGCCCTTGTGGCTCATGCAGTTGTCCAGATAGAAGACCATGGCCGGGTCTTTGCACAGACCTTTAAGCAACTCATGGAAGCTGCCCATGCCCACGGTCCGGAACATATCCAGTTCCATGGACTGCTGCTTGGGATATTCACACTTGGCATGACCGGTGACCAGCACGCAGTGCCAGAAGAGGGCGATCTTCTCTTGAAGAGGACGCTTGGAGTTGATCATGCGGAAGGTCCATTCTTCTTGCTGACCTTCCAGTCCGGCCTGGGAGAGCCAGTCCACTTTGTAGCGCATCATGAGATCACGCTCCATAGGAGGCTGCGACTCGGGGTCTAGGAGTTCTTCAACAGTTGCGTCGTACCCTTTCGCGGCCCTGGCCTGGAGCTCTTCCAGGGGGGCGCCAAAGCCGGCGCGGCGCATCAGGTGGGCGATCAGTGATATATCTTGATCAGGCAATTGTTTCCTCCCAATTCGACAATTTGCTGGGACCTATCTGGGGCAGTGGTTACGGAATTCGGCTTATTCCACAGCTAATGCGCGTGATATCCAGCACTCCATCCCAGGTCTCGTTGTAACCTAGTTAGCACGCCAAAAATCGCACCGGAACCACTAGCGCATCATATTACCAGCCCCGCTTGTCGTCAATAAGAAGCGTGGCGATATATTCGCGAAACCGTGGGTAAAGGCCTGCCGGGGTTAATCTATGCGACGGTGATGCCCAGCTCTGCCTGGATCCCCTTGATGGTCTCCCCACGAGAGCGTTGGGGTTTCCGCACGCGGCGTCCGATGGGCTCGTTCTCGACCTTGGGAATCATTTTCATGGCGACGAAAACGGGCCCTTCTTCCTTCATGATCTGTTCGATGCTGTCGGCGAAATCTTCCAGGTTGTCGAACGAGAAGGTCTTCTTATACCCGGCTTCCTTAGCCATGCCGGCGTAGTTGATGTTGCCGGCGTTGGGTACTGGCTGCCCGCCGGTGGTGGCGTAGCATTCGTTGTCCATCAGGAAGTGGATGAAGTTCTTCGGTTTCATCCCGGCAACGGTGCCAAGGACGCCCATGTTCATCTGAAGAGCGCCTTCAGAATCGAAGAGCACTACTTTTTCGTCGGGTTGGGCAAGCGCAAAACCCAGGGCTGCCGTGTTGGTCTGGCCCATGGCGCCCTGGAGGGACAGGTCGCGGCCCTCGTCCTCGGAGACCTCTCTCCAGTCTCGGCCGGAGGTGCCGGTTACCAGAACGATAGCCTTGTCGCGATGGGGCTGGAAGGCCCGGAACATATCTGCTGAGTCGAACATTTTATCTCCGCCGCAGTTAACTGCGGGCATTAATTATCGGATTAGCCTGAATAATATGAAGCTGAGGGAACCCTCTCTACATCCTGTTGAAGCCGTGGTATTCGTCGCCGACCAAGACGGCGACGGGCTTGTTGGTGGCCTTGGCTTCTTCGAACGCCACCGAGATCCGGGAAGCGTCGTCGTCCGTCTCCATCAGGTAGTAGTTGATACCCATGGCGTGGAGGAAAGTCTCGGTGTAACGGGCGGCGGAGTCGGTGATGACGCCGTGTCGGGTCCAACCGCGGTAGCCGATCAGCATGACCAGCGGGAATCCCGCGTCGATGGACATCCCGCGGATGGAGTCGCCGGATTCCATCATGCCGGTGTTCTGGATGACGCAGACGGGGACCTTCCCGCCGACGATCAGTCCAAGGGCGATGGCGAATGTCTCACCTTCCCGGGACGTGGGGACAACGCTGAGCCAGTCTTGTTCCTTCATCAGTTCGTAGAGGTAGTTGGTTTCGCTGTCGGGGATGGTCACGATGTGGGTGACGCAGTTCTTCTTAAACTCTGCGACCAGAGATTCGGGTTTGAGCAGTGCTGCTTGTTGTTGCACCATGGGCTTGTTCCTCCGTAAGTGATTATCAGACCCGGTGCGTCTTCTTGTTATTGGGCAAAATGCCTATAAACAGGAGGCTGGCACGGGGCTTGCTTGGCAATTTTGGGGCGCCTCATTATATTAACCATACGATCTGGCAGTCAATCTCAAAATGACCTGGCCCCGGTGTCACGCAGACTCCGGTTTTGCCCAGGGTATTTGTGTATCATTGGTGGGCGGCCGTCCGGGAGGCATTATCAAAGAGATGTCTCTTATTGGGCAGGGCTCCTCAAGATTTCTCCCCTCCGTCCTGCGTTCCAGGACGGTAAGGCTTTCATAGATGCTTCTCGCGTCCCGACTCAGGGATAAATTTCCCTTTTATTACGGCTGGATAGTCGTCGCCGCCTCAAGCACGGTCGTATTCGCCCGGATGGCGCCGGCCATCACCACTCTCACAGTACTCATATTCCCGATATCCCAGCAGATGGGCTGGAGCCGAACGGTCATCGCAGGTTCGGTCAGCGCGGGCGCAATCGCATCGTTGGTGCTTTCTCCGGTGGTCGGCTGGGCCATAGACCGATTCGGGGCGCGTCCGGTGTTGGTCATCAGCGTATTGGGTCTGGGCATAGCCATGACGTCTTTGGCCTGGGCCACCATCCCTTTGACTTTCTACATCGCCTTTGCCGCAGGGCGGGTCGTCTTCCACACCTCAGCCCCCATCGGCGCCAGTACCGTCGCCTCACGTTGGTTCATCAGGAGGCGAGGTCGGGCCATCGGCATCATATTCTTGTTCGGCGCAGTGGGCGGCATCGTCTACACCATGGTGGCTTCGTTAGTGGTTGAGAGCTATGGGTTGAAGACAACCTGGATCGTCATCGGCATACTGGTGCTCGCAATCTCGGTAGCTCCGTCCTTTTTCTTGGTTGTCGAGCGGCCCGAAGATATCGGCCTGCTGCCGGACGGGGACGAGCCAGATGACGTGCCGGCGAAGAATAATCTCCCGGCTGCCTCTGGTATCTCCAATCTCCAGCAGACCGATGAAGACTCATGGACGCTGCATGATGCCGTGCGCACCAGGCCCTTCTGGCTGCTGGTCGCCATGGGGTTCACCACGTTTTTCGTGCATACCAGTATCGGCGTGCACATGGGAGCTTACTTCCGGGATATTGGCCTAAGTGCCACGTCCGCTGCACTGGCGGTTAGCGTGAGTTGGACCGTATCAGCGGTCGGCAGTGTAACCTGGGGCTGGATCACCGACCGCATCCAGGTGCGCTACGCCTACTGCGGCATGTTTTTGGTGCAGGCCGGGAGCACCCTCTACCTGATCTTGGCGGGCGGCACGGTCGGTGTGTTCTTGGCCGCCGGCTTCTTCGGCATAGTTTCCGCCGGATCAAACGTGGTGCCCTCGGTGATGTACGCCAATTATTTCGGCCGGTCTTCGCTGGGCAAGATACGGGGACTGGGAGAAGTGGGAGTGTTGTTGGGTCAGGCGACCGGGCCGGTGATCGCCGGCGTCCTGTTCGAGCTACGGGGCAGCTACAGCATGATCTTCTCCGTCTTTGTGGTACTGGCGCTTGCCTGTAGTGTGTTGGTGTTGCAGGCCAAGCCTCCAGTGAGAAGACAGGCCCAAAGTGTCGGCTTACATGCTTGATCGAATATCGCTGTCATCCAGACTGAAGAATGCCCTGCCCTTCTTCTACGGCTGGGTGGTTGTTGGCGCATCCAGCACGGCTATCTTCGCCAGAATGGCGCCCAACATCACCACCCTAACGATCTTCATATTCCCTCTGTCCCAGGAATTTGGCTGGAGCCGCACACTGATCAGCGGGTCGGTCAGTGCCGGTGCATTGGCGGCGTTGGTCTTATCCCCGGCGGTGGGTTGGTGTATCGACAAGTTTGGTGCGCGTCCGGTCTTGATTATCAGCGTATTGATCATGGGCGTGGCCATGATATCCATGGCTTGGGCAACCATTCCTCTGACCTTCTACGTGGCTTTCGCGTCTGCCAGAGTGATCTTCCACACCTCGGCCCCGATCGGCGCCAGCACTGTATCGGCGCGGTGGTTCATCAAGAAACGAGGCCGGGCTATCGGGGTGATCTTCCTTGGCGGGGCTATCGGCGGCCTGATCTTCACCATGTTGGCAGCGCAGATGATCGATCATTACGGCATGAAAACCGCCTGGATCACCATCGGGCTGGTGGTGCTGGCCGTGTCATTGGCGCCTTGCCTATTTTTGGTGGTGGAGCGTCCCGAGGACATGGGGCTGCTCCCGGATAATGACCAGCCAGCCATAGTTGACGAATCCGATGAAAATACCGACCCGCAGGCTGGTCCCATCACTAGCCCATATGAAGAGGATTCATGGTCACTGTCCGATGCCATGAAGACCAAGGCGTTCTGGATATTATTCTTTATGGGCATGGCGATGTTCTGCGTGAACACCGGTACCAACGTCCACATCGGCGCTTACTACCGGGACCAGGGACTATCCCTCACGCTGGCTGCCGTGGTCATCAGCTTCAGCTGGCTGATATCGGCGTTTGGCAGCGTCGTTTGGGGCTGGGTACTGGAGAAGATCGAAGCGCGTTACGCCTACTCCATGGTGTTCGTCATCCTCGGAGTCAGCACCGTCTATCTTCTTTCGGTGGACAGCACCGCCGAGGCTTTGGTGGCCGCTGGGCTGATCGGCTCGGTATCATCAGGCTCAAATGTCATAATATCCATCCTGTATGCTAATTATTATGGTCGTAACTCGCTGGGCCGGATAAGGGGAGTTAGTGAGACGGGAGTGCTGCTGGGCCAGTCGGTCGGGCCGCTGTTGGCGGGGATCTTGTTCGACACCCAGGGCAGCTATACCTTCGTGTTCGTGCTCTTTAGCGGTATTGCCTTGGCTTGCAGCGTTGTAGTGCTCGCTGCCAAGCCGCCGGTACGGCCCATTCAAACTCGGACCACTCAAGAGTCGCTGTATTGATCCATCAGCCGCCAGGAGGGCGCTTGTAATGCCAGACAACCCAGACCGAAAGATGCTGCTGGTGGCCTTTTTGCAGGCCTCCAACTGCTCGAACTACACCGGTTCTTGGCGTCATCCTGAGACTGATCCAGGGTTCTTGGACCTGGAGTTCTACCAGAATATCGCGGCGACGTTGGAGCGCGGCAGGTTCCATATGGCGTTCATTGACGACCGCCTGGCCATGCCGAGCCGCTTTGGCGATTCGTTTGAGGAAGCCGTTGAGAACGGCATCCGGGTGGTCAAATTAGACCTGATTCCAATCATCACTGCCATGGGTCTGGCGACCAAGCACCTTGGGCTGGGCGCAACTTACTCCACGACCTACTACTCGCCCTTCCACGTTGCCCGGTTGTTCTCCTCGTTGGACCACTTCACCAGGGGCCGGGCCGCCTGGAACGTGGTGACGTCGCTCAATGATTCCGAGGCCCAAAACTTCGGAGTGGAAGAACACCTGGAGCACGACGACCGGTATGACGTGGCCGACGAGTTCCTACAGGCCACCTCCGAGCTTTGGGACTCCTGGGAGGACGGCGCGGTGGTGCTGGACAAGCAGACCGGCAGGTTCGCCGATGCGAATAAGGTCCACCGTGTTGATTACTCGGGGAAGTGGTTCCAGGTGCGCGGTCCCCTGACCGTCCCCAGGCCGCCACAGGGCCATCCAGTGCTGATACAGGCCGGCCAGTCTGAAAGAGGGAGAGAGTTTGCCGCTCGCTGGGGTGAGCTGCTCTTCGTGATTTACCCCACCCCCGAGGGCTGCAAGGCCTACCGGGACGACCTGAAAAAGAGGGCGCAAGCCGCAGGGCGTGACCCAGACTCGGTGCAGGTGGCACCGGCGGTTTATGTGGTGGTCGCCGAGACCGAAGAAGAAGCGCAACAAAAACTGGAGCAGATCGAGGGACTAGCCAACCTGGCCGACTCGCTGACGCTGCTCTCGGAAGTCTTCAATTACGACTTCTCCCAGCACCCGGTGGATGAGCCGCTGTCCGATGAGATATTGGCGTCCATGACCGGGCTCAGGGGTTTCTTGGACCGGGTGATCGAGCTGAGCGGCACACCGAATCCCAGCGTCAACGACTTCGTAAAGTGGTCCGGACGGGGCACCCTCCGCGAGCTTCCGCTGTTTACGGGCACCCCGGTCCAGGTCGCTGACCAGATGGAGTCTTGGTTTCAGGCCGAGGCCTGCGACGGTTTTGTCCTGGCTGCGACCCACATGCCGGGCGCCTACGAGGACTTCGTCAATCTCGTAGTGCCCGAACTGCAACGCCGCGGCCTGTTTCGTGAAGACTATTCCGAAGGCACTCTTCGGGATAACCTAGGCCTTGCGAGACCTTAATTAACTGGACGTGTACTCCACAACCAAAACCGGTCTTCCGGTCGCTTCCGAGTTCTCGGAGCTGTCGAAGCGGTTGGCAGTCTGATTCTTGGACTCGTCGCCCTTGATTAGCCAGCCGGAGTTCCCGGTCGGGTCGTCAACCCAGGCTTGGACGTCAGCTATCATCTGGCTGGTCGACTCCCACGTGTAAGCCCCGCGCCCATTCACCGTCACCGTGGCGCTGGCGTCTGGCGAGAAATCCCCACCAGGGCTGTCCCAGGCCTCGGAACCGAACACCCGGTGGGTCCAGGTTACATCGCCGTCCGTGGCATCAGCCGCCGCTCCCGACCCTTCATTGCCAAGAGCATCGGCGACCCCTTCCTGCCAGGCGCCCAATAGCGGGTGTATCCCGATCTCGGTTGCGCTGGCGATGGAACGCGACACGGTCAGAGTGAGCGAGACCGCAGTGACCGTAGACCCTGCCGGAATCGCGGCTCCGATGTCAAAGGCGATGACGCTGCGGCGAATGTCGCCTTCCCGGGTCGTTCCTGCGAACAACCATTCACCGGCCCCGTTGTTGGTCTGATCGCCCAGGCTTTGATACAGGGTGTCGTCCCCATTAGAACTCAGGGACGCTACTGCCAACGGCTTTCAAATATCGCCGCAAGAGCTGTATACCCCGGCGTCTCCGTCCGTGTGCAGGTTAACCGCGAAGTTGCCGCTGATCAGTGAATCAAGCGTGGCGTCAATGGTGATTGAGGAGATGGCTACGGAGGTGTCGCTCAAAGCGTGGGCCACCCCGCCCAGTTCGGCACAGCTACCCTCGTGGATGTGGGCCAAGGCTGAGATGCCGGCGGTTGCCAATACCACGACCTCGGTCTGGTCTCCTCTGGCGCTCAGAGTTACGAACCCGGACTGCCCGGAGCCGTTCATCTCATCCAGCGATATGGTTAGGGAATCGCTTTCGGCTGCAAGGTTTCCACAGCTGGTGTAAACCCCTGCGTCTCCCGCGGTGTGTGTATTGATCGCGAAGGCGCCAGTCAGGAGGCTGCTCAATGACGCTTCGATGTTGGTGACCGAAGCTCCTGAACCGCCTTCGAAGCTCGTTAGGGCATGGGCGACTCCGCCAAGGTCGGCGGGGGCGCATTGACCCTCGTGTATGTGGACTGCCTCTGTCTCCGAACTACCGGAGGTCAGGCTGAGGGAGACATTGGTGAAGCTGCCCCATGCATTCAGCACAGCAGTGCCGGTCTGCCCCGAGCCGTTCTGCTCGCCGAGTACGATGGACGTGAGATCAGAGTTACTGATCACGAACCAGACTTCACCCCGGTTTTGGCCGAGGGCGTCGCCGGGCTTCTCGTCTGCGGCAAAGTAATACAGGGGATTGCTGTCAAAGGTGACCTGCTTGGAGCCGTCCTCCCGGGTGGTCGTCCCGATCCGGGCGGCGGATACGCCTTCGCCGGCTGCCGGGTCTTCAACCGTTATCAGCGGAGGCCAGGCCAAGGCACAGCCACCGGCGCAGTTGGAGACGTTGGGTTCGTCTTTGGTGTATAGGTACAAGGAACGTCCGGCTGCATCGGTCAAGATGGTGCCCTGCTCGGCGTTCTCAGTCGCATTCACCGGAGCGTTGGTGTAAACCGCGCCGCCATCGGTCGTCAGCACGAACCATACACCGCCCCGGTCCTGGCCCAAGGCGTCTCCGGGCTTTTCGTCGGGTGCGAAATAGTACAGCGGCCAGCCGTTATACGTGACTTGATTGGCGCCGTCGCCCCGGCTGATCGAGCCGATCCGGTCTTCAGACAATCCTTCACCAGCTGCCGGGTCATCAACAGTTAGCACCGGCGGCCAGGCCAATGCACAGCCACCGGCGCAATTGGAAATTTCGCGTTCGTCTCGGGTGTAGAGATAGAGTGAATTACCGTCGGAGTCGGTCAATATCGTGCCCAGAGTTGCGTTCTCCGTGGCATTCACGGTCGCGGCGGTCTTGATGGGACCTCCGTCAGGGGATACCAAGTACCACACATCGCCCCGGTCTTGGCCCAGGGTATCTCCTGAATCAGCGTCGGTGGCGAAGTAATAAAGAGGTTTGCCGTTGTAGGTGACATGCTGGGAGCCGTCTTCCCGTTCGAAGGTCGACAGCCTCTCGGAATCGAGGCCGTCTCCGGCTGAAGTGCTGTCGATGGTCAGCAGCGGCGGCCACGCTTCGGCACAACCACCCGAGCAATTGGAGATATTCCGCTCGTCCTTGGTGAACAGGTACAGAGTCATGCCGTCGGCGTCCACCAGATGTGGACCGGCGGAACCCTGGCTACTCACTTCGATCGATGCGTTTACCAGTTCCATCGCCGGCGCCGCGGCGGTGGGACCAGGTGTTGTCGCAGTGGGATCTGGGGTCACTGCCGTTGGGTCTGGAGTTGCAGTTGCTGCGGGTGGCGGCTGTGGGGTGTTCGTTGCTGCCGGCTGCGCGACCGCAGTGGGGTCGTCGCCACCGCAAGCGGCGATCAAGAGCGGGGCCAATATGCCCATCAAAACCAGGAACAGACCCCGAGAGGGCCTGGGAATCCTCAAGGAATTCACTAAAGTTGAAAGACCAAACATGCAGTTTCTCCTCATATATCGTCCGGTGACTCACTGGAAAAGAGTCAAGCAACAGACATTACGGGGGAGAAACTATCTTGGATCAAATACCGGCTAGGATGAAGTCAGCGGGACCTCGAAGATTGCGGGACTGCCAGCCGGGGGAGACTCGCCGCCAACGCTAAGAATGATGTCCAATTTTTTAAGCCTGCCGGGGTCGCCTTCTAGGATCAACCACATCTCGTTGTCATAACGCCACATCTTGTGCACCGACACCGTGCCATCCGACTCGGTGAGACGGGCCTGGTATACCGCGTCTTCGCCGGCCGGAAGGCCCCAGACCAACAAACAAGCGGTGCCGGTATCCGTGGCATAGGCCAATGAGCCAGCGGCTGCTGACACGTCGCCAGTACCGTTGAACCGCCACCAATGGTCGGCCTGGCCCATGATCTCCAGGCCGTCGTAGGTGAGGCTCAACCGACGCTGGGCGGAGGCAAGGCCGTCGTCATTCTGGGAGCCCCAGACAGACACAACCACTACCACGACAACAAGGGCCGTGATAACTGCACCTACCGGTAGCGGCCAGAGAACCGGCCTGCGCCACCAAGGGGATTTGTTCTCTGGTTTTGCTTGGGCGGCTGGAGTGGACACCCGGGGTTCGGACCTGGCTGATGCCATGATCCGCGCCCGAAGTCCGGCCGGCGGGTCGGATGCCTCGGTCATGCGAGATAATCCATCAGCCAAAGGGCGTAGCTCGGCGACACTGGCGATACACTCCGGGCAAGATGCCAGGTGGGCCTCGAACAACTTGAGGTCATCAGCGTCCAACGCTGAGATAACGTAGCCGGCGGCTAGGCCGGCGATTTCATCATGGCTCATCCGTTGAGCCTCCTAGTCCCGTTTCCTGTAATAGTCCACGGAGTTTCGCCATTCCGATTCGGATGCGTCCCTTCACGGTCCCCAAGGGGATGTCCTTCAACTCGGATATCTCCCTCTGTGTGTAGCCTTCAAAATAAGCCAATTCGATGGTTTCCCGTTGTTCTTTGGGGATCATAGCCAGGCATCTCCTGAGTAGCTCCCCATCCAGGGTATTTGAG
>CAVOAA010000056.1:0-16568 GCA_963693555.1 Dehalococcoidia bacterium
GAAGAATTGCGCCGCAGCGGCCGGTGGTCCAAGCTGCCGGTGGTGGTGATCACCGCCAAGGACATCACCGCAGAAGACCGTCAGCGCCTGAGCGGGTATGTTGAAAAGATCATACAGAAAGGGTCATACTCGACCGAATCATTGATGAGCGAGTTGCGAGCACTGGTGACTACGTTCTCCGGGGCCGAACGTGCTCAAAAATAAGCCCGGAAATAGATCGGGGAGAAGCCATGCCTAAGGTCTTAGTAGTCGAAGATAACGAGATGAACCGGGATATGCTCACCCGACGCCTAATGCGCCGTGGCTATGAAGTCATAGTGTCGGTGGACGGCGAAGATGGGGTGGCAAAAGCCCGGTCTGAATCGCCGGACATCATCCTGATGGATATGGACCTGCCCATACTGGACGGCTGGGCGGCCACCCAGAAACTAAAGGCAGACCCGGAGACCCAGCCCATCCCGGTGATCGCGCTCACCGCCCATGCCATGGCGGGCGACCGCGAGAAGGCCCTGGAATCTGGCTGTGACGACTATGACACAAAACCCGTGGAATTCTCCCGTTTGATCACAAAGATGGAAGCACTGCTCGGTAAAGACGCGGGCTAAACACGGCAGCTCCATTCGGCAGAGACGCCGATTGGTGATCAAAGATAGAGAAACGATACTTGGGAAGGGGACCGGTTGATGACTAGCCAGCAATACTCGCTCTTGGTGGTAGACGATAATGAGATGAACCGTGACTTGCTGGGTCGGCGTCTGGAACGCCAGGGCTACAGGGTGACCATGGCCGTGGATGGCCGGCAGGCTCTGGAGTTCATCAACCAGGAGGCCTTTGACCTAGTTTTGCTGGACATAATGCTCCCAGTAATGAACGGGTATGAGGTGCTAGAACACCTGAAAGCCGATCAAACATTGAGCCACATACCAGTAATCATCACAACGGCCCTCGATGAATCGGACGGCAAGGCGAAGTGCATGGACTTGGGCGCGGAAGACTACCTGACCAAGCCCTTTAATCCGGTCTTATTGAAGAGTCGAATCGGCGACTGCCTAGAGCGCCACAACCGAGCCTAGACAGGATTATTAGTGGTTTTATGAGAACAACCGAATGAACTGGGTTGCCCTTGGCGCCATCGCCCAACTGGCCGGAGCGGTCGGCTCGATCGCCATCGCTATCATTGCGGTGTATGTCGGGGTGCGCCAGTGGGTAGACGGCAAACGAATCAGCCGGGAACAGAGAGAACTCACCCAGGAGATCGATCGGAACAACGAAGCCTCGAAATTGGAACAAGAGCGCATCATCCGCGCCCAGAGTTTGGACTCGTACTTCGACGGTATATCCACGCTATTACTCAGGGACGAGGACGGCGTCTTCACCGACACCGCTAGAGCGCTGACCAAAGGCCGCACCGACTCTATCTTGAAGATCCTCAAGGCCGACGAGAAGCGCAACCTGTTGGCGTTTCTATACGGCAGCGGGCTGATATCTCAAAACGGCGATAGCGAGCCCCTGATGCTCGCGCTGTCCGGTAGCGACCTTAGCAACGTTGAGCTGAACGGAGTGTCTATGCAGCATGCCGGCTTTGGCTTGGCCAACCTGCGGGGTGCGGAGATCAAAGAGGCCGAGCTCGACGGCGTTGATCTCAGAGGGGCCGATCTGAGCGATGCTGACTTGACCGGCTCCGACCTGAGCCAGGGTAACCTTCATGGGTTGATAGCGGCTCACGCCAACATGAACCAGGTGGACCTGAGCGATTCTGACCTCAGTGGCGCCAACCTCCGTGGCGCAGACCTGAGCGGGTCGGACTTGTCTTCCACCAATCTCAGCGGGGCAAACTTGGACGGCGCTAATCTCAGAGATTCAAGGCTGGAAAATGCCAACCTCAGCGGGGCCAACCTCCGGGGCACGAACCTCACCGGGGCGGTACTTGAAAGCGCCCAGCTCTCCCACCTAATCAGCATCGAAGGCTCGGATTTTACAAGTGCTACCGGTCTTTCCGATGAGTCTGTTGAGTACCTCGCATCCATCGCCAAAGGATCCCATCCCGAGACCTACCGCCAAACTGCCCGGACCCTCAACGATCTCGCGGCTACCGACAAACCGTAAGGCCAACCGCGGCCCTAGAACGCATTGTCCTTTGGGTATGAGAGACGTACAATAACCGTGATATTTTACCTTGCACAATATGCGGAAAATAGATAATCGTAGCGTACTGGACCTTCTGAGATTCCCCTCGCCGGGAGGCACATTCCTTCCGTTGCATCAGAGATTTATAGCCAATAACAGGAGTAACTGATGACGAGCACCCAACAACAAACAGAGAGCACCCAAGGCATCGAGCAATTCGACGCCATCATCATCGGCGCCGGCGTGACCGGACTATACGCGCTCTACCGCTTGCGGCAGCTTGGTTTGACGGCCCGTTCTTTTGAAGAGGGCAGCGGCGTGGGCGGCACCTGGTTCTGGAACCGCTACCCGGGCTGCCGGTTCGACTCTGAGAGTTACACCTACGGGTATTCGTTCTCGGAAGAACTCCTACAGGAATGGGACTGGAAGGAGCATTATTCTGGCCAACCAGAGAACGAACGCTATCTGAATTACGTGGCGGACAAGTTCGACCTGCGCCGTGACATCCGGCTGAACTCGCGGGTGATGTCGGCCATCTTTGACGAGAACGAAAACCGTTGGGAAGTTGTGATGGAGGACGGCCACCGTGCTCGCGGTCAGTTCTTGATCACATCGGTCGGAATCCTTTCCGCCGGGTACGTCCCCGACTTCGAGGGTAAAGACTCTTTCAAGGGAATCTCCTGTCACACGGGCAGGTGGCCCCAAGAAGGGGTGGACATGGTCGGCAAACGGGTCGGTGTCATCGGCACCGGGGCCTCAGGCGTTCAACTCATCACTGAGATCGCCAAAGAGGTCTCCCATCTGACAGTCTTCCAGCGCACGGCCAACTTCTGCGCCCCGCTGCGGAACAGCATGATCGACGAGAAGACCCAGAGCGAGATCAAGGCCAGCTACCCGGAGATCTTCCGGAAGTGTATGGAGACCGCGGGTTCTTTTGTCCACGAGTTTGACCCCCGTTCCGCCATGAGCGTATCGGCCGAGGAACGCCTGGAGAAATACGAAAGTCTGTGGCAGGAATCCGGGTTCAAGAAATGGCTCAGCAATTTCTATGACGTCATGCTCCCCGGTGAGGCCAATGAGGACTACGCCGAGTTCTTCCGCAACAAGATACGAGAGCGAGTGATCGACCCCGTCGTCGCGGAGATGCTGGTGCCCAAGGGCCACATGTTCGGCTCCAAGCGCCTGCCCTGCGAGAGCGGGTACTACGAGGTATATAACCAGGACAACGTCCTGCTGGTGGACGTGCGTGAGGCGCCCATACAGCGCATCACCCCCAACGGCCTCCAGACCGCAGCCGCTGAGTATGACCTGGACGTACTCGTGTTCGCCACCGGTTTCGACGCTGTTACGGGTTCGCTCAGCAGACTGGATATCAGAGGCGAAGGCGGCCAGACGCTGAAGGACAAGTTCTCCGACGGGCCTCGCACATTCATGGGTGTCCAGAGTTGCGGATTCCCCAACCTATTCACGATAAACCAAGCCTCGGTCGGAAACTTCGTCCGGGCCGCCGAGCCGCTGGTTGATTGGGTGGGTGACGCCATCAAATACGTGAAGGACAATAACTTCACGCGGATGTCCGCCTCACCCCAAGCGGAAGCGGAATGGACCCAGCACGTAGCAGACGCGGGCGCCAAGATACTGCGTTCGCAGGCAGACTCTTGGTATGTGGGCGCCAACATACCCGGCAAGGCCCGGGGACTGCTCACCGCCCCGGACACCGCGCCAATCATGCGGGCCAAGCGTGACGAGGTAGCAGCCAAGGGCTACGAGGGGTTCCTGCTTCAGTAGGACTCGCACCAACCCAGGTTATCGACAGCGCCCCGGCAGAAGCTGGGGCGCTGTTGCGTTGAGTGGTCCAACTACAGGCTGATCACTCGATAGACAATCGTTCACAGGCCGATTGTACGGGGTCAGGTTGATACATTCGGGCCTCATGCCATGATAAAATCGTAGTTGCCCATACAGGTCGGATCGGACTACGGACCTGGCGGGCCGTTTCTCAGGTACGTGCCACCGATCATGGGATACGACAGGACAGATGACTACCATCCGAACAAAATTTAGGCAATTCCCGGTGTTGAATAATTGGTTGCCTCACCTTTTCGAATTATGCCTTGTGGTCTTCGGATATCTGGCCTACATGTACACCAAGACGCTGGTGTTTGCCGATTTCCAGACCACTGCCTTCAACAACGCTTGGCGGGTCATAAAATTCGAGAGTGACCTGGGAATCTTCTGGGAACCCTCCATGCAGGCCTGGGCCGTCGAGAGTGCAATGGCGATGGTGGTCTTCTTCAACTGGGCTTACATCATCACCTTCTGGCCCATAATCCTCGTGTCGGGTCTGATCATGTACGTCACCAACCGGAGCAGGTACCGGTACTACAGAAACATAGTGATGGTGAGCTTCGCTATTGCCGTGGTCGCGTTCATGGTCTTTCCCCTGGCCCCACCCCGGATGATGGCCCTGTATTTCGTAGACACGATCCAGGTGTTTGGGCCGTCCGAGTACGCCAGCCGAGAGATGGTTAATTACTTCAACGCTTTCGCCGCCATGCCGAGCCTCCACTTCGCCTGGACAGTGATGTTTGGAATACTTTTCTTCCGAACGCCTTATCTCCTGCTCAAGATATTCGGCGTCATCTATCCAACGATGACCCTTTTGGCCATCACCATCACCGGCAACCATTATCTGACCGACGCGTTTGGCGGCGGGATGGTGATATTAATCTCTTTCTTGATCGTGGAGATGGGTTTCAAGCACCGCTTCTTCATCCCCCAGATGGCGCATAGAGTTTAGCGAAAGTTCCAAGATGGGCCGCTGGCCGCATAACCGCAGAAGCATTAACTGAAGACCAGCAAACGTCCCGACCGAGAAGTCGGGACGTTTCTTTGTAAGTGCCCAAGTCAGGGCGATTCGGCTCGGTGCGGCGTCTTACCCAATCGTGTCATAATACCGGCAACTTTTATCGTCGATTTGACCGTGGGATTTTGACCTAGGTCCTGACTATTTCCGCAAGCTCAAACACCTTATGAATGATCAGCGAAAAACCAAAAACAGCTATTGGCAGGCTTGGCACTGGAGCGGGAGCGTTCCGACGCCCTGAACCAGGTTTCCAACCGGCTGGCTGGCGCGCACGACTTGGCCGACGTGCTGGACCTGATCGTGAACGAAGCGACCCGTCTGGTTGGGGCCAAAGCTGGGTACATCCGCCTGTTGGAAGGTGGCGTCGGTGTGCCCACCGTTGCCACGGCGACCGCGGCCGGCTATCTGGCCGATGTCACCGAGTCGAACCCGGTCGTCACGGTACAAGAAGGTAAGACCGCTGCGGGCCATGTCATGGCCACCAAGAAGCCCCTGGTTATCGACGACGCCACAACAGCGGAAATCATATTGCCTAACACCCGGCTTTTGGCCGAGAAGCATGGTTTTTACGGGGTCGCTGCCATCCCATTACTGGTAGATTCTGAGCCCATCGGAGCGCTTTTCGTTTTTGATGGCGCTATCCGCGTCTTCACCGACGATGAGGTAGCTGTCCTGTCCGCCTTCGCCGACCAAGCAGCGTTGGCCGTCGCGAAAGCTCGTCATTTACAAAAAGCAGAGCGGAATAAAGAACGCTCCGACGCCCTCTTTCAGATATCGAACAAGCTGGCCGGCTCCAACGACACAGACGAGGTACTGGACCTGATCGTGAATGAGGCGGCCCGGCTGGTCGGCACAACAGGGGCCTTCCTTCGTCTGGTGAAAAACGGCTTATTGGTGCCCGGCCCGACGACTGCGGCAACCGCCGTGTTGCAGTCTGACAGCGCAAGCGCTACTCCCGTCTTTAAGATGGACAAAGACGCGTCCTCCGTGGGTTACGTGATGGCGACAAAAGCGCCGTTGGTCATGGAGGATTCCGCAGAATCAGAGCTGATCGCACCTGCGCAGCGCGACGTCCTGCGAAAACTCGATTTCCACGGCTCGATCGGCGTTCCATTGTTGGCTAATGACCAGGCGATCGGCGTGCTTTTCGTTTTGGACCATCAGGTCCGACGCTTTACCGAAGACGAAGTCTCCTTGTTATCGGCACTTGCCGACCAGGCGGCCCTAGCTCTGGAAAAATCCCGGCTCTTGAATGAGGCCGAGCGGGAGAAGGAACGCTCGGACGCCCTCTACCGTGTTTCCAACCTGCTAGCTGGAGCTCACGACACGGAGGAAGTGCTGGACCTGGTCGTCAATGAAGCAGTCAGGCTTGTCGGTGCCACCGCGGCCTGGATACGGTTGTTGGTTGGAGAAGTAATGGTTCCCGGTGCCGCGACGGATTCAGCAGCAGGTTTTTTAGCTGACGCCGCCAAGCTTAATCCTGAGCTCCAAGTGGGAGAAAAAGAGAGTTCAGTGGGCCATGTGATGGCGACCAAGAAACACCTGATCTGGGAGGAAATCTCGGAGGGTGAACTCGTATCTCCGGAACTCAGCTCACTGTTCCTGAAACACGACTTCCATGGGACCGCGATGCTTCCACTGCTCGCCAATGACAAGTCGGTGGGGGTGATCATATTAGCCGACAACCGAAGGCGCAATTTCACTGCCGAAGAAGTTAATTTGCTGACCGCCTTCGCCGATCAGGCAGCCCTGGCCCTGGAAAAAGCCCGGCTCTTGAACGAGGCGGAGCGGGAGAAGGAACGCTCTGATGCACTCTACCGGGTTTCCAACCGCCTAGCCGGCGTCCACGACACCGATGAGGTGATGGACTTGATCGTGAATGAGGCCGCCCGGCTGGTTAGAGCGACCGGCGCTTGGATGAGGTTGTTGGAAGGGGACGGTTTGGTGCCCGGACCAGCCACAGAGGGAGTCGCCGCACTTCTTGCAGAATTTGCGAAGGAGCGACCGACGATCCTGGTTGGAAAAGGGTCGACCTTCCAAGGGAGGGCGATCGCTGCCAAAAAACCGTTCATCTATTACTCATGGGAACCCCTTGAAGAAGGTATGTTGACTCCAGGCGTATTAGCTATTGCCAACAAGCTTGGATTTCAAAGAGCTGTCACCTTCCCCATGCTGGCCAATGACCGGTCGATCGGCACCCTCACAGTGACCGACACCAGCAACCACGGGCGCCGCTTCACCGAGGACGAAGTCTCCCTGCTGACCGCCTTCGCCGATCAGGCTGCCCTTGCCCTGGAAAAGGCCCGGCTCCTGAACGAGGCGGAGCGGGAGAAGGAACGCTTCGACGCCCTTTATCAGATTTCCAATAAATTGGCCGGTGCCCATGACACTGACGAGATTTTGGACCTGATCGTGAACGAGGCTGCCCGGCTGGTCGGCGCGCAAGATATCATCATCAGGTTGTTGGAGGGAGACACTTTGGTTCCACGGGCCGCTACGGCCTCGATGCAAATATTAGTCACCGAAGGTCCATCAGTGTTAGTGGGGGAGGGCTCAAGTGCGGCTGGTCATGTGATGGCCTTCAAAAAAACGTTGTTCGGGGAAGAAGCCATTCAGTTACTCGCTCCAGAAACGCGGCGGCTTATCGAGGGTGAAAAAGGGCGTCTACCGACAGCGATAGGTATCGTCCCGCTCATCGCCAACGACCAGTCTATCGGCACGCTCTCGATAGGAGATACCGAACACATGGAACGCCGATTTACGGGGGATGAGATCTCCCTCTTAGAGGCCTTGGCCGACCAAGCCGCACTGGCGCTGGATAAAGCCCGGCTGCTGAACGAGGCGGAACGGGCGCTGGACGATGCTGAGGAAGCCAACGAGACATTGAATCATTTCCTGGCCAACATGAGCCACAATCTGCGCACCCCTCTGAACGCGATCATCGGCTACAGCGATATGCTCCAGGAAGAAGCCGAGGACTCAGACAACGAAGAATTTAAAGAGGACCTGGAGCGGATCAATGGAGCAGGGAAGCACCTGCTGAGTCTGGTTAACTATGTTCTAGACGTCTCCAAGATCGAGACCGGGGACATGGACATCTATTTGGAGACCTTCCCTGTATATCAAATGGTCCAAGAAGTGGTAACTACCGTGCAGACTCCGGTGGAAAACAACTCCAACGTGCTGGAAATAGACTGCCCCGACTCGGTAGGCGCAATTCACGCTGATGCCACAAAAATAAAACAATGCCTTTTCAATCTGATTGATAACGCCTCCAAGTTCACCGAACAAGGGACCATCTCACTGACCGTTAGCCGTGATACCGAAGAAGGTCAAGAGTGGGTCAACTTCGCAGTGAGGACGGGTATCGGCATGACCGATGAACAGATGGGACGGCTCTTTGAGGCATTTGCTCAGGAAGAAGCATCAACTACTCGCCGATTCGGTGGTACAGGTTTTGGACTGGCCATCACCCGCCATTTCTGCGAGATGATGGGTGGGACGGTGCTGGTCGAGAGTGAAGTCGGAAATGGTTCCACATTCACCGTGCGGCTGCCGGCGGTGGCGGGAGAGTCAAAAGCCGCCCAGTAGAGAAGGTCTGTTGCCACTCCTCTGGCCCATGCCTGTGCTAAAATTTACAGGTGGCCCAATCGTGGGGGTGTAGCTCAGCGGGAGAGCACCTGCTTTGCATGCAGGGGGCCAAGGGTTCGATTCCCTTCACCTCCACCATTCACGCACGACTCAGTCACGGAAGCCGCCAGCGATGGCGGCTTTTTTTTGTCAAAAAAGCAAATCCGACCCCCTGCCTTTTTGGTCCTTCGGTTTCAGGTCCCAGATGCTTGCCTCTCAGACACTTCCTCGAAATGGAGGCAAGTAACTATCATGGCTAGTAAACAGAACCTTAGGTGGAAAGAGATGGATAAATCTAACATCGACCTATCGGTGCTTATGCAGCACTTCGAGGGAAATAACCGGACCGAGGGAAAATCGCCCAGGACCGTCGGTTGGTATAACGAGGTCCTAGGCTTGTTTTCCAGATGGCTTGGAGAATACGGATTGTCCACATTGATCGGTGACATCGATGAACAGGCCCAGGCAGTCCATTTTTCATACTAAAGAAGGGACGCTACCGCCAGAGTTTGATTCCTCTGGAAATAGCGTCCCTTCTGATGTCCATCGCATGTAAGGCAGAGCCAGGTAATATTATTTAAACCAGACTCTTAACACAGAGCTGTCTCAACAACTCCTATCCGATAGAAATGATTGATAATCGATCGTTATCCGTTATCTCTTCTCGACGGTACCGTCGGCGAGAACGTACAGGCCGACTATCGGTGCGATCTTGTCGTTGTAGATTTGGACGGCTTCAGATTCGAATCCACCAGCTCGCTCCGCCCACTTTGGGACCACGGAGGACTGTGCGGCGTCCTTGAGAATCGTCAACATCTCATCAGAAAAGAGGGCGTGGGTCATGCCCAATTCGACAAGTGTCCCTTCCGATGCGTCGTCAGATGCGAGAGAAGACGCTTTGGCACGCGCGGTGTGCAATACACCTTCGTCCAAGAGGATGGCCTGGAAGTCCTCAGGAAGGCTCCTCCACTCTGTGCCATTGAATGTGACGAAGGTCTGGGCCCAAGAACCGGGTATCGGTCCCGTTAGATTGTCGGTAACCTCACTCCATTTTTGTCCTATTCCGCACGACCCGCAGGTTACCGCGCCGTCCAGAACGCCGCGCTCCAGAGCCGGGTAAACATCGGCGAACGCCATGGTCTGTGGGTTGGCGCCGAGGGTGCTAATCAGGTCAGAAAGTACGGTGCTATGGCTTCTGGTTTTAACACCTTCGAAGTCAGGTAAGGTGTTGAGGGGTTTTTTAGTGAAGAAATATTGGGAGGGGTAGTAGTTGAACCCTACTACCTGTCCCCCGCCTGTCTCTCTCTTCACGAGAGCTTTAATTTCATCCTCAAGTGCGTCGGCAGCGTCAAACCACTGGTCCAGGGTATTAAAGGTCCCCCAGAGGTTTGCGGCTTCAAAGATCGGGAACTCGCCTCCAACAAATCCGCTGTAGATCTCGCCCAATCCAATGGTCCCGTCCTCTAGCAGACGGATCATGTCGAAACCGCTGATTCCCAACTCAGGATAGGAACTCAATTGAATCTCAATCTGGCCGTCAGTCCGCGTATTTACGTTATCCATGTACTCTTGAATAACCTGACAAGGCAACAGGGTCCGGTTCACGCAAACGTATTGGAACTCAAAAGATTCGCCTGTCGTGGTCACTTCAGAGGTCTTGTCAGTCGTGGCGCCAGAATCAGGGACATCGGTGGCACTTGGTACCTCTGTGGCGCTTCCACCAGTACTCCCTGTGCTAGTAGTGGTCACACTTTCATCGTCGCCGCCACACGCGGCTAAGATCAGCAAAAATATGCCGATTAGGACTGGAAACGAAAATTTTTGCAACTTCCTCATTGAATTGCATCCTCCCATAGGTATCGAATCGCTATGGATCCAGAGAAACCTGAACCCATTAGGCGGCGAGTGGAGTCAATACCCTCCCGGACATCGGCATCGGCATAGAATCGATAATATATATCAATCAAATACTCGCAATCGCTGCGTAGTTGTACTCGAATCATAGGAGTGGGTACATAGGGTGTATTGCCCATTAACGAGCGAAAACCACCCTATTTGCCTAGTGAATGGGGACGGAATTCTAATAGCGATTGGAGAAGAGCGCGGCGTGGAGGCACCCATGAGCTTGAACGGCAAGGGCTATCAGTCAGCCAATGCCCCGGGCGCTAGTTCTCTCAGAGGCTGTTGCTCGGAGTCGCTAATTTCATTCGTCGCAGCGGCTCCGACCGACACCGGTTCGTCGGAAAGGTCGCGCCGGAGACTGGCGATGAAGTTCTGAGTCGACTGGTTAATTACCTGGTCTTTCAGCGTCCATAGCCCCACGGTCAGACCATCGAACAAATGGTCAAGCGGGATAACATCAAAATTGCTACGATCCAAGACACTTACGGTGAAGTCGGCGCATATCGCCACCCCGGTGCCCAATTCCACCAGCTGTTCGACAATATTGGCGCCATCGACGTCTACAGCGATCTGCAAACTGCACTGCTTATCCCGGAACAATTTTTCCGCTCGACTGCGCACAGTTGCTTCAGTGCTGGAAAAAACTATAGGCCACTCGGCGATATCTTCTATAGTGGGAAATGGATTAAAGGCCAGGGCGTGTCCGCGCGGCACTAGCAATACGACGCGGAAGTTAAACAATGCTTCATAGTCCAGATCGTCATCGGCGTTCTGGTTGCCGGTTCCAATCACAAGATCAAGCTGGCCGCGTCTCATCTGCTGAATCATTGCCAAGTGGTTTGAACTGCTGATTCTCAAGGGAACTTCAGGGTGCTGGGAATGGAGGTCCTTGATCACCGAAGGCAAGCGATCAGTCACGAGTTCCGTGTAAGCCCCAATCGAGAGTGGCGCTTCCCGTTTGAGGCGTCTCATACTCTCATCCAATATCGATGCACCTTCAACGATCGGCGCCATAAGTTCCAGCAGCTCTTCCCCCTTGGCGGTTAACGCGGGAGGCTGAATCATGCGTTGAATCATTTGGTTTTCGGGCCGTTGGAACACATTGACCTTATATTCTTGTTCCAATCTAAGCAGGTGTTGAGAGACAGTATTTTGGCCAACACCCATGAAACGTGCTGCTCTTGTCACGCTCCTAAGACGGGCGACGTGGTAAAAGCTGACCATTTCTCTGAGGTTGACTTCCGGGTTTTTCGACTTCCTTCCCAACGATCCTCTCAGTGGTCTGCCTCAGAGATTCGTAGCCAGGAATCATTCTGAACCGACGACCAAAATGCAAGATGCACTTCTTATGGTCAAGCATGCGAGTCACTTCCGATATTGGGTGTAACACTTAAATTTCGCAAAAAAAGACCCCATCTCATGTGGGGTCTTTGAATTCCGGCGGCTTTTAGAGCGATTACATTTCCGCGTTCACCAGCCCGTATTTAACAGATATCCGGACTAATCCGGCCAGATCGTGGATGTTTAATTTCGACATCAAGTTCAGCCGGTGCTTCTCGACGGTTTTGATACTTATCACGAACTCTTGCGCGATCAAGCTGTTCGTTAGACCCTCAGCGATAAGCTGCAGCACTTCCCTTTCCCGTGGGGTCAATCTTTCCAAGGGATCAGTTTCGTCTTCTCCGGGTGGGGTAGCCAAAAATTCATCAAGAATCGACCGGGTGATCGGCGGACTGAGATAAGTGTCACCACGCGCGGCGGCACGTATCGCCAAAAGCAATTCCTCTGTGACTGCGCGCTTGAGCACATATCCGATAGCACCTTGCCGCAAAGCCCGTCGCACGATGGTTTCTTCGGAGTACATCGATAGAATCACAACCTGGGTCGACAAATGATTGGCCCGGATTCGCTGTGTCGCCTGAGTTCCATTCATCCGCGGCATCGAGATGTCCATCACCAAGACGTCTGGGGTAAGCAGAGTCGCCAGCTCGATAGCTTGAATACCGTCTTCCGCTTCTCCGACCACATTGATGTCATCGGCGCTTTCTAAAAGCGCCCGAATTCCCTGCCGGACCAGATTATGGTCGTCGGCTACTATCACGCTGATCATAGGGGTTCCTCCACCGGCACGCGGATAGACAGGCGGGTGCCTTCCTCGAGATGAGCCTCTATAAGTAGTCTCCCGCCGACTCCTTCGATCCGCTCTTTCATCCCCAGCAGGCCGATTCCATCAGACCCCACCGAACCCAGGCCGTCTTCTCGAAGAACGAACCCGTCTCCGTTATCGGCCACAGACAACTCCACCCCGCCAGGGCCGAAATTCAACCTAACTACAATCTTATCAGCGGCCGCATGCTTGGCGGTGTTTGTCAGGGCTTCTTGAAGAACTCGATAGAGGCAGATATTTACCATGTCTGGGAGTAGTGGGATATCATCGCCGGCATATTCGATCGATATCCCCGCGATCTTACCGAACTCAATACATAGCCCACTCAGCGCATCACTGAGCCCAACGGCATCCAAAGCAGGTGGCCTGAGGCCTCTAGCCAATATTCGAATCTCCTCCATCGTGGAATCCGTCACCGCGATCGCTTCAGCAACATGTTCACGCAGTAACTCTAAATCCGATGGTATCCCGGTCTGTATGAGTTGGAGCGAAATCTTCAACGCTATGAGGGCTTGCCCTGCTTCATCATGAAGTTCTCTTGAGATTCGCCTTCGCTCATTCTCTTGAGCCGCCACGACTTCTTGATTGAGATGGGCGAGTCTGACGTTACTGGCCTCCAATTGCTCAAGTAGTCTAGCATTGGCCACTGCTCCGGATATCTGCGTCGCGATACTGTCCGCCAGGTCCAGATGCCGATCCGAATACACGCCTACTACTCTGGATTGCAAATATAAGGCGCCAATCACTTCACCCTGCGACCGCAAGGGAAGCGATAGCTGTGATTGCATGCCGGATCGCAACGCTGGCTCGAGCGTTGGGAACCGCTTTGCTAGACCGTTAACTTCAGAAGGACTATTTACGGCGAAGGCCAATTTCTCTCCGGTCCTTCGCACCACTTCCGTCAATGAACCGGCAAGCAGCAACGTGTCGCCACGTCTTATGCCCAATACATCCATACCCAACGCATATTGGAAGGTAAATGTCTTATCACCGGGGTTGATTTTCGCGATTAAAATCCTGTCAAACGGAATCAGCTCACGCACTTTTTTGGCGAATTCTTCGTACACATCGTCTATTTTCGATGACGCGCTTATGATTCTACCGATCTCGGCCAATGCGGATTGGTCATCTGCTAACCGGAGCGACTCCTCTTGATTAGCGGCCTCGAGGGCCGTCAAGGCGTCTTTTCTGGCCTTCTCGGCCTTCTTTACGTCGGTGGTGTTTTCAAAGGACACTCCAACGTGTTGTCCGTCTAAAGGGAACACTTTGATGGAGTAAACGGCCTCGGGCACGCTGCTATCACCGTAATGAAATTCGCCGAGTTCCATCGGCTGACCGGAACGCGCAACCTCCGCGATGGTAGCCGGAAGCTCGGTCTCGATCAATCTAGGGAAGCTCTCACGGATCGTTGCACCAATCACTCTGTGCAAGGTCGCATTGGTGGCCTGATGGGCGGCCGGGTTCCGGTACAGATAACGGATAGACCCAACGTCGTCCGCATCATTGATCTCCCAGATGCTTATCCCGATCGGGATCTGCTCAACGACGCTTTTATAGACGGATCGCGAATCGAGCGACTGATCTGATCCGTCCATATCTTCGGGATCCGACCATCCATCTGCCATATCTAGGTCAGTGGAAGATTTGCGTTTGTGATTCACGGGATACCTCATTTAGGCTCCAGGCTTTAGCCTGACTGGTACTAACACTAGCAGGCTTTAGGCTGACTGGTAAGAACACACGGAAAAGAGAATATTGGGGTTATTCCTGTGGGAATCGTTTTGATTCTAACAAGAAGTCACATAAAACTTTAGAGGCCCGAACCATGCGGCGTGGCGCCAACAAGGCTCTTCCTGGATTTAACCATAGAATCCCGGGGTCTTCTTGAGTTTGGGTGCAGTGAAAACCGAATTTGGCTTGAACCGGATGATGCCCGCATCGACCGAAGAGATTCGCCGCACGTTGTCAGACGGCTTTTCTTAGGCTAAAGATCACAGACCCTGATCCCGGCCGATGAGATTAGACTTCCGGATGTAGGCCCCGCCACGTTGTCGCTTCCTCGAAGGCGTGGCCCATGCGGCAGAGCAGCGGCTCCGACAGGTGTTTGCCCACGAATTGAATGCTCAAGGGCAGTCCCTGACTGTCCAGGCCGCAGGGCAGTGAGATGGTGGGAGCGCCGTTGAAGTCGAAGGGTATGGTGAACTGGCCCCACGTCCAATCGTCCTCGCCCATCGGCCCGTAGAGCTCTTCGGGAGTGACCGGATGCGCTGTGCCGGTCATCGACGGACAGACCAATACGTCGATATCGTCGAAGACGGCGGCGACAAGCCCGTTGCAGGCCAGGCGCTGTTGGTTGGCCTTGGCATAATCCGCGCCCGTCACAGCAGTCCCCCGCTCCAACCAGCCTCGGAACCAGGGGCCGTATTCGCCGGCGCGAGAGGGGTAGGTATCCCGGTGGGCAGCGGCGGCTTCCGCTTGACATAACACGCCCCAAGCCGCCAAGAACCCCGGGGTTTCCGGCATCCGGACCGGCACAACCTGAGCGCCCAGTCCCTCCAGAACACGGATGCCAGCCAGCACACCCTCGGTCACTGAGTCGTCCACGCCATCAGATATGTAACGCTCGTCCAGGCCGATGCGCACTCCTTTTATCCCCTGGTCCAAATTCTCCAGCATGTTGGGCACGGGAGCCGTCAGAGAGGTTGGGTCGTTGGGGTCATGCCCGGCCAACACCTGCAGCATGATCCCGGCGTCTGCGGCGCTCCGGGTCATGGGTCCGATATGGTCCATCGACTCGGCCAGGGCCAGTACGCCGTAGCGGCTCACCCGGCCCCAAGTTGGTTTGATACCCACGACGCCACAGGCAGCCGCCGGAAACCGGATCGAACCGCCGGTGTCACTCCCCAATGAGCCAAAGCAGAGCCCAGCCGCAGTGGCTGCGCCAGAACCGCTGGACGACGCACCCGACCACCGGTCAGTGCCCCAGGGGTTCAAGGGAATCTGAAATTTGGGGTTGTAGCCGGCCATAGCGCCTTCAGTCAGGTTCAGCTTGCCCAGGATCACTGCACCGGCATTTTCCAGTTTCTGGACAACAGTGGCGTCGAAGTCGGGCACGTGGTCCCGCAACACTTGGGCGCCGGCCATAGTGGGTACTCCCTTGGTGAAACAGAGGTCTTTGACGGCGATGGGAACCCCGTGCAAAGGCCCCAGGTAATTTCCCGAGGCTATCGCTGATTCAGCGGCCTGGGCCGACGCCATCGCTTGGTCAGCCATGACCGTCGCGTAGCTTTTGTAGATGCCGTCCAGAGCGGCGATCCGGCCCAATAACGCCTTGGTCAGTTCCACGGGTGACAGTTGCTTGGACTCGATCAGGCTGGCCGCCTGGGTGATGGTCATGTAATGGAGCGGGGTATCTTGCATGGCAGACTCCTAATACGGGGACAGACTGGGCTACCGGCCACGGCCAGGCTACTCTACAATAACTCGCGAATATCTGCCTAAAGCTAGCGTCGTTACGGAGGAGAATGGCCATGAGCCTAGAAGATGTTAAAGCCCTTACTTTCGATACGGGCGGCACGGTGCTTGATTGGCATACCGGATTCAGCGACGCTCTGACCAAGGTTGGGTCCAAGTATGGCCTGGAGAAAGACTGGCCGGGGCTGGCCAACGATCTGCGCCGCCGGTCACTGGGTTTGACCGTCAAGATGGGCGAGCACGCCCCGCCCGAACGCAACCACGACGATTCCCACCGCATAATACTGGACGAGATCATATCCGAGAACGGCCTTGACGCATTTACCGATGAAGACCGCCGCTTGATCGCCTGGCAGACCCCACACAATCTGGATGCCTGGCCCGACTTCCCAGCCGTGCTGA
>CAVOAA010000057.1:0-16559 GCA_963693555.1 Dehalococcoidia bacterium
CTGCTCCGGGAGTCCCAGAACACGGCCATTTCCACCTGATCTCTCCTCAACGAAAGTGTCCCACTTTTGCTGGTTGCCAACACAAGCGGGTTACGACGATAGTCCGTATATCTTCATCGTCTTCGATAACGAGGATTTGTTTCTGTTGACCTGAGACCATTTTCCCCTCAATTCGGACAAATTATAGCAAACATTAACGGATATGATAACTAGTCTGGTTGATAACATTTCCAAAATAAATGACGTCCTGAGCGTAGACAGAATTCTCCGGGATTCCCAGGGCGGTTAAGCACGGCTATCGGGTTGGTCTAACCCGTGAATAAACACACTACTCTCACTCCATCTTCACGTGATTCTTACACTCCACGATTAGATTGGTACTGTGATCTGGGGCCAAAACATATATCACCAAAAGTGACCCATCCGTGGGCATAGCCACAGGACTCTAGAGAGTCCATTTTACGGAGCAATCAATTTTCTCCTCTTCACCCCATCTCGCTGGGGGCGCAGCGACGGCTGCGTCCCCATTGTTTTGCGCCTCAGTTACCGGTCTTGCTGCCGCACCTTTGTTATACTTGTGGCCAATTCCAGCCGGGCCAAATCCCACCTGATACTCTTTTGGCGAAAATGGTCCGGTAATCTTGGCTGAATCAAGGTGAGCATGGACGTCGGTTTAAATGTCCGGGATTACATCGATGACCCAACGAGGCCGCTACACGAACAGCTAGATGAGGCGGCAGAGATATTCAGGCAGGCCCGCGGCATGGGGTTCACCACGATATATATGCCCCAGCACTTCATCGCCCACCCTACAAGATGGCCACAACCCATGGAGATTCTCTCCCGGTTAGCCCCCGACGCCGAAGGTATGCGGCTCATGACCGGCATCCTGCTACTTACCTACCACAACCCGGTGGACATCGCCGAGCAGGTTGCCACTCTGGACCAGATCAGCAACGGCCGGTTTACTTTAGGCGTTGGCCTTGGCTACGTTGAGAAAGAGCTTGAGGCCTTTGGCACCAACCGGGCGGAGCGGGTCAGCCGCCTGGAGGAGTCCATCGCCCTGATGAAGGAATTGTGGACCGGCGAAGAGGTCAACCACGAAGGAAAGCACTGGACGGTCAGGGCCGGCCGGATGGGTATGACTCCAGTGCAAAAACCTCATCCGCCCATCTGGTTGGCGGCACAGAGCCGAGGGGCGGTGCGCCGGGCAGCACGAATAGCGGACGCCTGTCTGATGGGCCCACAACCCAAATGGGAAGACATCGATGACCTGGCAGCCATGTACTGGGAAGCCATCGCGGAACAGCCCGGGAAAACGGGCCACCTCACCGCCTCCCGGTCCATATCAGTGGCTAGAGACCGGGAGACCGCGATCTCCGAAGCCGTCGCCGCCGGGGAAGCCAAGGCCGGTCTGTACACGAATTTCAACATGCAAGAATCCACGACAGTCGATCTTGGCCTGAGCGGCTCACGCGACCTCGATAAATGGGCCATCGTTGGTAGTCCTCAGGATTGCGCCGAGACGATCATGCGTTGCCATGAGGCCAACGACTTGGACCATATCGGTTTAGGCGCCCTGAACCTGCCCAACGGGAAAACAGCCAGGTTGGAATACTTGCAAATGATCTCCGAAGAAGTATTGCCGCTACTGCACTGATTCTCTGATTGTCTGATTCGAAAGCACCGTAACAAGGGAGGACCATGCTACGACAGAATGACCCCGCCGCCGGGCGAACGTCCCAACCGGGACCAACCGTAGCCCACGACCCCTATCCGAGATACGAGCAATTGCGCTCCGGGGACCCGGTGCATTGGAATGAAGGCGCTCAGGTCTGGGTCCTGACCCGTTATCAGGATGTTCTGGATGCGTTGCGAGACCCGCGTCTGTCTTCCGTCAGCATCACGGCCGTTCTTAAGGAGGCCGGTGTCGCTGACGATGCGAAAGACCTAGAGCAGACCTTCCTGGGCATGATGATCTTCTCGGACCCGCCAGACCACACACGCCTGCGCTCCCTAGCGAACAAGGCATTCACACCCGGAGTGCTGGAAGGCATCCGGTCTCAGATACAGGCCGCAGCGGACCGCTTGCTGGCTGACGTTCAGGGGCGTGGCAGCTTGGAGATGGTCTCAGAACTCGCCTATCCGCTTCCGGCGACGGTCATATC
Organism: Dehalococcoidia bacterium; assembly: GCA_963693555.1. GTDB lineage: Bacteria > Chloroflexota > Dehalococcoidia > Lucifugimonadales > UBA3495 > UBA9611. Next base: position 2,169 of record CAVOAA010000057.1, read on the forward strand.
CGAGTTCTTGGGCGTGGCTGAAGGAGACCAGGACCGATTCAAGAAGTGGTCCAACGACATCGCCACATTTGCCGGGTATATCCGGGACGCCTCTGAAAATATCGGACCGGTACGCCGTAGCGTAGCCGAGCTTACTGATTTCCTCCGGGAGACAGTCGCCAAGCGGAGGATAGAACCTCAAAAAGACCTGCTCAGCGCGATGGTCATGGCCGAAGACCAAGGCGATACGTTCACCGAGGACGAACTCTATTCGATGTGCGTCCTCCTGATCTTCGCCGGACATGAAACGACCACCAATCTGATCGGCAACGGAATCTTGGCCCTACTTGAAAACCCGTCCCAGCTAGAGCTATTGCGGAATGATCCTTCTCTGCTTGATTCGGCTGTCGAAGAAGTGATCCGATACAGCGGCCCGGTACAGGCGGTATCACGGATCGCACTGGAGAGCTTTAAGATTGGAGACACACAGATAGCCAAGGGAGACCGGCTCTCTTTGAATCTTGGATCGGCGAACCGCGACCCGGCGCAATTCAGCAACCCAGACCAGTTCGACATCCGACGTAAAGAAGGACGCCACCTTGGGTTCGGGTACAGCATTCATTTCTGCCTGGGCGCGGCCTTGGCCCGCATGGAAGCTCAGGCAGCTATCGGCGCGGTGGTGCAAGCCATGCCCGATATTCGCTTGGCAGAACAAGAATTTGAGTGGCGTAACCACCCGGTCCTGCGTGGTCTCAAGTCTCTGCCGATAAAGTTTTAACCGGAGATCAGAGCCTCAGAGACGGGAGTGAGGTCTAGACCAAGCAAAGCCGGGGGCAGCTGGGTCGAGCGCGTCGATGCTCTCCCTTGGGCCTAGACCGTGGGCCGTTGCAGGACGCTCTGTTCGACTTTGCGAAGGATCATCTGGCCGTCGTTGCCGTCGCCCAAGAGCTGGCCGTCATCGACCATGATCTTGCCCCGCAAAATGACGGTCGTGGGCCAACCCTCGACCTCCCAACCCTCCCAGGGGCTGAAGTCGCGGACGTGCAGGTCGGACATGGCCAATGCTTTCTTGACCGATGGATCGATGATGGCGAAGTCGGCGTCGCTACCGACGGCGATGGCGCCCTTCTGTGGATACATGCCCAGGATCTTGGCGGCGTTGGCCGACGTGATATCCACGAAGCGCTCCAGGGGCATGCCACGCTTGACCACGGCCTCGCTGTAGTTGACTCCCATGCGTATCTCGATGCCGATGTTGCCGCCGCGCATGTCTTCGATGTTCCGGCCGGCGATCTTGTCCAGATAGGTCGTGAAGCTACTGTCGGTGGCGGTGAATGACAGGTCGCTTTTCATGATGCCATCCCAGAGGCGAACAGAGTCTTCTTCGCCCTTGAGGGACGGATAGGTGTGGTACTTCATTCCGTCGTCCTCCCGGTAGTTGCGGGCATCGAAGGACAACGCCAGCGTGAGGACCTCTCCATAGACCGGCTGGCCGTTACTGCGGCATTCGGCGATGACATCCACGCCGTCTTGAGCCGTCACGTGGACGAAGTACATGCCGGCGCCGGTGCGTTCGGCCATGCGGGTGACGTGCCGGAAGGCCAGGTCTTCCACGGCCTTGGAATGGATCAGGTTGGCGTTGTACCAGTCCCATTGGTCTCGCTGCTGGGCCATCAGGTAGTTGTACATCACCAGTTCGTCGTCCTCACCGTGGACCGCCAACATGCCGCCGTGACGGGATACCTGCTCCATCAGGTCGTAGAGCCGGCCGGTCTCCAGGCGTCCGCCGGGAGTCAGGGTGCGGCCTTCGTTACCGGGAGGACGGATGTCGGTGGTGAAAATCTTGACGCTGGGGAAACCCGCTGAGACCAGTTCGCCGAACCGGGCGATGGAGTCGGGGGTGTTGGAATTGCGATAGATGACGTGGGTGGCGTAGTCGGTATATGCCTGGCCCTGCCAGACCGACATGAAATCGTGGACGCCCTGAGCGAGGTCGCCCTCGTTATTTACGGGGGTGAAATCGACCACGGTGGTGGTGCCACCCCAGATAGCGCCCAATGAGTGGACGGCAGGTCCGGCGTTGGGGGTTCCTGGCACCAGTTCCCGCAGGCCTTCCTGCACGTTGGCCGCCGCGTGAGCGTGGGCTTCAACGCCGCCTGGCACAACTATCTTTCCGGTGGCATCGATCACCCGGACACCCTCGGTTTGCAGGACGCCGGGCATGGCCACGGCGGCGATCTTTCCGCCCTCCAAGCCGATGTCCCAAGCCCCGACTCCAACCGGCGTAACTGCCGTGCCGCCTCTGATCACTGTATCAATCATTGGTTTCCCCCTTCCCGAGTAGGTGTGCGCTTGGCCGACATTCTAGCTGGTGAGCCTCCCATTCGCTACTACCGGCCGCTACTGCCAGCTCTTGGCCTTGGGCAGGTTGTCCATGGCGGGCATGGGTTCCACGTGCTTGGTCACTATGTTCATGGTGCCGTCCCGGCGTGAGATCTCGCCCCGGATTATCAGCAACGGCTCCCTGATGATCTGGCGGTACTTGGCGAACTCGCCGGGCCACACCACCAACGGTATGTGACCAAATTCGTCCTCCAGTGTAAGAAAGACAGCCTTGGCCAGGGGACGCTGGCGGCGTATGACCAGCCCGGCCACAGTGACGATATCACCGTCGGCCTTGGTCTCTATGTCGCGGCTGGATAGTATCCCCGGTCTCAGGTGGGGCCGGGCCAGCGCCATCAGGTGGCCTTCGGGATAGAGGCCCAGGATACGGTACTCCTCGCCCATGGTCTCCCACTCACTCTGCTCAGGCAGTTCCGCCATGTCCTGTTCCACGGGCAGCGGCAGGGGCTGCTGGGTGTTGATCGCCCGGTAGCGCAGACCCACCTCCCACAACGCCTGGCGCCGGCCTGTTTTTCCTTTCGTACCCACCGCCTTGGCAGTCTCTGCCGCCACAGCACTCAAAGCGTCAAAAGCCCCGGCGGTTACCAGGTTCTCAATGGCCTCCCGTTGCAGTCCGGTGCGCTCCATGGCATCGGCCAGGTTCTTGAACGGCCCGCCCTTGTCCCTGGCCGCCACTGCCTGGGATGCCACTGCGTCTCCCATCCCGCGGACGTAACGCAGGCCCAGCAAGACGGACTCGTTCCGGATGGTGCACTTCTCCCGGCTGTGGTTGATGTCGGGGTTCAAGATAGTGATGCCGTGGCGCTTGGCGTCTTCCTTCAGGGTCTCGGTGTTGTAGAAACCCATGGGCTGCTGGTTGAAGATGGCGACATAGAATTCCAGCGGGTAGTAATACTTGAGCCAGGCCATGTGGTAAGCAGTGGCGCCAAAGGCAAAGGCGTGAGACTCGGGGAACATGTAGTGGCCGTTGAACTTTTTGAATATTCTTTGAGCAGCGTCATCCGGAACTCCCAATTCGGCGGCCCCCTCCCGGAACTTTCCCCAGTAGTGGCGAATCAGAAGATCGTTGTTGCGCTTGCCGAAGGCCCGGCGCAGTTGGTCGGCCTCCAGTGATGTGAAGCCGGCAACATCCATGGCCACCTGGTTCACCTGGTCCTGGAACAGGATGATTCCCAGGGTGCGCTCCAAGGCCCGCTGTTCCAGGGGATGGTCGTAGTCCCAGGGGATGCCCTCGGAGCGGCGTTGGATGAACTGGGTAACGCCGTCATTCACGCCCACGCCGGGCCGCACTGCGCCCACCTCGTAGGCCATGTCGGTCAGGTTCCAGGGCTTGATGCGGGGCACAGTCTGCATCTGGGCGGCCGACTCCACCTGAAAGATGCCGATGGTGTCCGCCCGGTGCATGGTCTCGTAAACGGCCCGGTCATTGAAGTCGATGCGGCTCAGGTCGATGTAATTGCCATTCCGCTCCTCGATCAAGAGTAAGCATTCTTGCATCTGGGAGAGGGCGCCCAGGGCCAGGAAGTCGATCTTCACAAACCCGGCCTGGTCGATGCTGTCCTTGTCCCAATGGCAGATGTAGCGCTCGGCGATAGCCGCCTGCTGCACCGGGACGGTGTCGATGAGGGGCGACGAGCTGATGATCATGCCACCGGGGTGTTGGGCCAGGTACTTGGGAAAGCCGTCCAGTTGGGCCGCCATATCTATAAGGTCACGCCAGCCCGGAGCGTCCACCTTGTCCCGGAACTCGGGCAGTTGGAGCATCTCCAGCTCCAGTTCCTTGGCGTCGTGCGAATCGACCCGCTTGGCCAGCTTGTCCATGCCCTGGGCGGGCAGGCCTAGGGCTTTGCCCAGGTCCCGGATGGCGCCCTTCATCTGGTAGGTGCTGATCATGCCGGTCAGAGCGGCCCGGTCCCAACCCCACTTCCGGTGCACCCGGACGATCAGTTCCTCACGTATGTTGCGGGGGAAGTCCAGGTCGATATCGGGCACCGAGCCCAGGTCGTCGGACAGGAACCGGTCCAGGGACAGGTTGTATTGCAGCGGATCGATGTGGGAGAGGCCGATGAGGTAGCCCACCAACATGGCCACCGACGACCCGCGTCCCCTTCCCGGCGGGCGTTCCTCCAGGGGAATCTCGGCGTCGCTCAGCCCCATCTCGATCATAATCTCCCGGGCCATCTGGATGATTTCGTAGTAGATCAGGAAGAACCCGGCCAGGTTGTGCTTCCCGATCAGCCGGAGTTCCTCTTGCAAACGGTCTTCGACCTTTTGGTTTATGCCGCCATAGCGGCGCTCGGCGGCCTGACGGCACAGGTCTTCCAAGTGGCTCTGGGGAGTAGCGCCATCGGGGACGGGGTAGTCCGGGAACCGGTAGGCCAGGTCCTTGGTCAGGTCGAAAGAACAGCGTTCGGCGATGACGAGGGTGTTCTTGATGGCCTCCGGGCACCGGGAGAACATGACGGCCATCTCGTCAGGTGATTTGAGATAGAACTGGTTGTTGGCCCGCCGTTCTTTGTGGGTCTCCTCCAGGCTGCGGTTGTTCTTGATGGAGACGAGGGCGTCCTGCAGCCGGTGGCGTTCCGGCACGTGGTAGTGGACGTTGTTGGTGGCAACGGTGGGAACGCCCAGCTTCTTGGCCAGGTCGATGAGCCGCCGGTTGCGGCTGGTGTCGCCCTGCACCAGGTTCTGCTGTAGTTCTACGAAGACATTGTCCGCGCCGAACCAGTCCAGATACTGATTGAGTTGGGTCTCAGCCTCGGCGTAGCGGCCTTCGGACAAAAGACTGGGTAACCGCCCTGTGCGGCAGCCAGTCAGCAAGATCAGGCCATCGAGGTCGCCAGGCAGGTATTTCATGTCCAGGGCTGGGTTCCGGCGGTCACCGGCAACATAGGAGTAGGAGATCAGGTTGGAAAGCTGGCTGTAGCCATCTTGGGTCTCGGCCAGGAAGGTCAGGTGGGAGTTATCTCTGCCATCCTCCCCATCTTTGATAGTCATCTCGACGCCGGTGATGGACTGCATTTCCAGAGTCTTGGCCACCTGGGCGAAATGCATCGCCCCGCAGAGATTGTCATGGTCAGTCAAAGCCAGCGCGCGCAGACCCAGGTCACGGGCGCGCACAAGCAAATCCTCCACGGAGGATGCCCCCTCCTGGAAGGAATAGTTACTGTGGCAATGGAGTTCAGCGTACAAACGAGCAGTCAGCTATCAGCGGTCAGCTTTTTTGGGTTGGCTTTTTTAGGGTTTGGATGCTGAGAAAGGGCAAAAATCCCCCCTGCCCCCCTTTACGAAAGGGGGGTTCTTGTTCATGAGTAGGTTTTCTTAATGAGCTCGTTAAGAAATTGCAATTTTTTGTTTGGTAAATGACACCAGTCCCCCCTTTCGTAAAGGGGGCTAGGGGGATTTCAGCGCTTCAGCCACAGCACAAACTACTCCATCCAAGTCATCGACCACCTGCTGGTTGGTGAACCGGAGTACTCGCAACCCTTGGCCTTTTAGTGACTCATCCCGAACAGCATCATTCTGCGAATGGATCTGGTCTTGATGCTGTGAACCATCCACCTCCACTGCCAACATGGCTGCAGGGGCGTAAAAATCTACGATGTAACTCCCCATGGGCTTCTGCCGGTAGAACTGCACGCCATGAAGCTGTTTTCTGCGTAACCGTGACCAAAGCAGTCGTTCGCATTCGGTCATTCTTGAGCGCAAATACCGGCTGATTGGCCTCAAACCGCTTTTGTATCTGAGCACCTTACCCCCCTTTCTGCCAATACCAACTCCCGTTTATCTGATCCCTGAAGATGGTCAGGCGCCGATCGTTCTGAGTTGTTATCTGGTAGTAGCGGCGGGAGATGGGGCGTTCTCGCCACCATTCGTCGTCGACCTGCCATAGGTCGTTGATGGCGGTGACGGCCAGACGAGTAAGCGCTAGGATTTGGTTTGGTTGTGCCGACCGGCGAGAGCCGGCTGGGCGGTTAGAGATAGTGGGCGGCAGGGCAACGGCGGCCGGTCTCTCCATGGCGTCCTCAATCACCTCTATGGGGACCGGCAGGTTCAGCGAGCGGAACTTCAGGCTCTGGCTCACGGTGCCGGGTACTGCGAGCTCCGGGGTTGCGGCCTCGTTTTTTATGGCCCCGTTATTTATGGGTCGAAGGGGACCAGCGCCTGGCGTCTTTCTGGTATGCGCGACCATGGCTCTATCTCCTTCATCTGGTAGATGGGTGGCTTCCCGCCCAGCAGGGCTTCCAACTGGCGCATCATCTCCTTCAACTGTTCCTGCTTACGGACGTCGGAGAAGAGGTTGGTCTGGATGCCCGACTCGCCGGTGAACCCGGCCAGGGTGAGTTTCATGTCTTCCAGCGGCCCGGGCAGGGTCACGCTGTCCAGCCGGCTCTTCAGGGCGAACAGGGCCCGGTCGCGGCTGCCCAAAGCCTCTTTGAACCCGAAGCGTTTCACCCAGGGCGGTAGCCGGTAAACACGGCTTTCGATGGTGGCGGTACGGACGTAGCGGCCGCTGATCTCCGGCCGGGCAAACGCGCGGCCCAGCAGTGTGCCCAGGCCCGTCAGGATGGGGGTCCAGGTGATGATGGGCGATGGGAAGGTCAATGACTCCTCCACTATCTGTTGCGCTCGGTGGGGCGTCAAGGGGCTGCTATCCACTCCGCAGGCCAGCAGCCAAGCCTTGCGGCCTTCAGTCCCCAACTGGGCCTGTACCGCGCCCTCCGGCAGGGCCGACAGCTGGTCCAGTGTGTGGATGCCAAAGCGGTGCAGGCGAGTCTTGTTGGCCCATGAAAGAGGCAGCAGACCGATGGACAGCCCTTTGAGAAAAGCCGCCATGCTCGCAGAATCGCGGGACACCCTGGTGGCGCGCCCGCCCGGGGTCGTCACCGCGGCGATGTAGGCCGGGAACTTGCCCCCTGCCACGCCGACCCGCGGGTTGAACTCGGTGGGCGCCGCCTGGAGCAGCGACGCTATCATTCGCGCCTCTCCTCCGTACATCAACTCCAGTCCTTCCAGACCCACGTAGGCGCAACCAAGTCCGTCCCTCTCCACCACCGGACTCCGCAGTTCCAGGGCCTTGATCAGTTTATCGAAGGTACTGTTGTAGTAGGGGGCGTCGGCCTGGATCAGGGATGCGTCTTTACACCGGGCCATGGCTTCGGCCAGGGGCATGCCGGCGCTCACTCCCTTGACCTCCGCCGAGCTATCCAGCACCAGGTCTCTGGAGCCGTAACTCTCGGTGATGATCACGGGCTTTCCCCGCAACTGAGGATAGCGCCGAACCTCGGCCTTAACCGGTAGGTGAGTAACTAACATGCAGGCTATTGAACGGTCTGTCATAGGTCTTGATGTTCTGATTTTGAGGCCATAACTGGCTTTTATTTGAGGCTATCCCCTGGTCGGGCACGGATTATATAGAACATTTGTGCGACATCACAACAACCTCAAGTCACTATCCTTGAACATTGATTAAACAAAGTTAAAAATGCGCGTTCGAACCGCTTACTTTGACGGCAAGAACCGGATAGAACCGCTTAGGATATTGGGGTATTCTGGTGACGTCAGAGAAACTGAATCAGCACCTGGATGAGAACAGCATGGAGCAATGGCCCGCAGACCTAAGTCCGGAAGCCTTGGCCCAATGGGTGGAAGCTCATTTCGAGGGCACTTTGATGGGCCTTTTGGGGATGCAGGTCGTAGAGGTAAGCAAAGAACGGGCGATCGTCGAGCTGCCTTTCCATCCGGGCATCACCACACCGTCGGGCCACGTGCATGCCGGGAGCATGGTCTCTTTGGCCGACACATCAGCCACCTTTGCCGCGATGGCGGTTTCCGGACGAGCAGTGGCATTGATCGACATGCCGGTGGCGGTGAGCATCACATCCCAGATAGTGGGCAACGTCCAGGAGGGCACGATTCGCTCTGAAAGCACGGTGGCCCATCCAGGCCGCACACTGGTGGCGGTGACCACCCGGATAACCGCCAACGGCGGCAAGCTGCTGGCCCTGGTCAACTCAAGTCATTTCGTCCGCTAGTAGGGAAGAAATATGGTTGCTTCAACAGAAAAGAGGTTAGACCTCCAGAAATGGGAGGCGGTCCAGGCCCGTGACACCAGGGCCGACGGACGCTTCGTCTACGCGGTCTCTTCCACCGGCATCTATTGCCGACCCACCTGCCCCAGCCGCCGGCCGGCGCCGCACCGGGTTGCCTTCTTCAACCGGGCAGTCGAAGCCGAGGATGCCGGGTTCAGGGCCTGCAAACGATGCCTGCCGAACCAGGAGACTCCCAGCACCGTACTGGTCCGCAAGGTCTGCAACTACATCCAAGAGCAGGCGGAAGAATCGGGCTCGATGCCCACTCTTGCTGAGTTGGGCCGGGCCATCGGTAGCAGCCCTTCACACCTGCAGCGGGTGTTCAAGGAGACCACTGGAGTCACCCCGCGCCAGTACGCCGCTGCCTGGCGTCTGGACAGGTTCAAGGCCATGATCAAAGACGGCCAGGGTATATCAACGGCGCTCTATGAGGCTGGGTTCGGATCGACCAGCAGGCTGTATGAGACCTCGGAAGAACAGATGGGCATGAGCCCCGGCGCCTATCGCAAGGGAGGAGCGGGAATGGATATCTATCACACGGTGGTGGCGTGCTCGATGGGCCGGCTATTAGTGGCGGCCACGGACAAGGGCGTTTGCTCGGTGAAGTTGGGCAATTCTGACCTGGAACTGGAAGAAAACCTGCAGGCTGAATTCCCGTCGGCCAATCACAAACCGGACGGCGGGCATCTGGCGATCTGGACCGCTGAGATATTGTCCTACCTGGATGGAGAGAAGAACGGTCTGGACCTACCCGTGGACATCCAAGCCACGGCCTTCCAGCAGCAGGTATGGCAGATGCTCCGGACCATTCCCTACGGCGAGACCCGCACCTATCAGGAGGTGGCCCAAATGCTGGGCAAAGACGACGCCTCTCGGGCGGTGGGTACGGCCTGCGGGGCCAATCCGGTGGCCTTGGTCATACCCTGCCACCGCGTCCTGCGCAAGGACGGCGGCCTGGGCGGTTACGCCTGGGGGCTGGAACGGAAGAAGTCTTTGCTGGCCATGGAGCAGGCGGTCGACTAACCTCGGCTCTCCAGGTAATCAAATGACTCCTGCCTACCCTTCGACAGGCTCAGGACGAGCGATTTGGGGGCTCTCACTCTACCCGGCCTACTCATGGCACCCAGCCCAGCCGTGCTTCTCAGACCGCTCATGGTGAGCCTGTCGAACCACAGGCTGACTCAGGCCATCTCCGGTGACCAGCAGGAAAGCCATTGGCAGAGATTCGACGTATAATTTATTGGTCTGCCTAGAGATAGGCCAATTAAACCCCACCGGGACTACGTAGGTTTGCCAAGCTCTGCTTCCCAAGCCATTTTTTCACTGATAACCGTCCAGGTAACGGCCCGGCGCGCACTGCTTCTTGCCCTGGCCGGCGCCTTTCTTGTTGTCCTGCTGACAGCTTCCAGCTTGTCTGCAGCCGGTGGCGACATCAAAGTCGTGGCGACCGGCGAAGATGTGGTTTTTCCGGGCAACGTGGACCTTTCGGTGACCGCCGAGGGCGATGCCGATATCGTGGAGGTCCGGCTCTTCTACCGCACCGTGGGCAGCCGGGTCTGGGCGTACGCCTACCCGGACTTCGTGCCCGCGAACCGCATCACTGCCAGCCTGAACCTCACCGGAGAGGTCTCCACCTACCTGCCGCCCGGCACGGAAGTCGAATATTACTATGAGATTAGGGACGCTCAGGGCAACGTGCTGCGCACCGAACCTGCGGTGGTCGAGTATGAGGACACGCGGTTCGACTGGTCAGAGTTCACGGTTGGCCCGCTGACCGTCCGCTACTACGACCAGTCCGAATCAAGGATCAGTTCGGTGGCCCAGGATCTGGAATCAGATATCACTCGACTACAAAGCCTGTTACAGATCGAACAGCCCGACCCGATAAAGGGCGTGATCTACAGCAGGCGTTCACATACCCTAGACGCCTTTCCGCAGCAGAGCCGTACCACCACTGAGCAGCAGACATTTCAAGGGTTCGCCTTCCCCGAGCGAAATCTGTTTCTGGGGTTGGGGATGGACCGTGGGTTGATCGTCCATGAGTCCGCCCATCTGCTGTTGGGCCAGACTTTGGGCGCCAGAGCCATGTCAATTCCTGCCTGGTTAGACGAGGGGTTCGCCAGCTATATGGACCCGTCGGTGAGGGTCTACAGTGGCGAAAGTTTGAAATCCCGCACAAACCCTCTACGGGCCATGAACACCCTGACCGGCACGCCCCACAACATCGGGACTTTCTACCAGAAATCTCTGAGCGTGGTAGCATTCTTGATCGACGAGTTTGGACAAACCAGCTTCCAACGATTGATTCGGCAACTGAGTGACGGCGGGAGTATCGGCGCTTCCTTGACCAATGTGTACGGGTTCGATGTAGACGGCCTGGACGACCGCTGGTCCGGTCAGTCGTTGGTCTCCGAGCCTCCGGCGCCGTCAGCCCCGGTGCGTACCAATCCTGGCTCCGACGGCTCGTCTGCCATCCTGTTCTTCAATAGCTGGCTCCTGGGTGGGCTGATGCTGCTGGTGATCGGGGCATTATCGATCCAATTCATAGCCTCCAAACTTCGCCCGGCCACCAACCCGGAAGAGGGCCTTCAACCATGGGAAGACCCCGACCTGTGGGATGACGATGAAGGCCCATACTAGGAATCAACTATGACCACAGACAGCGGACAGATACCCGCCCTGCAACAGATACTCCGGGCGGCACACCAGGTCGCGATCGAGTCCATTGACGGCATCACGGAACCCGAGATTCGCCAGGTACCGGCCCCGGACGAATGGACCGTGGCCCAGCTACTGGCCCACATCGCGGAGATCCAGTATTTCTGGATGGAAAAAGCAGTCCTAATCACCAGGGAAGATGACCCCAACATCACCCGAAGCGACGTGGAGAACGACCGGCGGTCTGCAGCGGTCGTTGATCATGCCGGCGATTCATTGAAAGACCTGGTCAGTGGTCTGGCCGCAGCCAATGAATCGGCCATCGCCACCACCGGAAATATACCTCCCGCCGACCTGAGCATCCTTGGTCATCGGGGGGAGAACAACCCTATTACGGTGGAGGGTGTGGTGCATTATTTGGCGGCCCATGTGGAAGAGCATGCCGCCCAAATAGTGGAATCGCGGCGGCTTATCAAGCTGGATTTATCCGCCTAAGCAGACGCGAATTAGCTGTTGGGGCTATGTTATCCTTTCGAGTATGAAACTGAAATTTCTTCTAGCGATGTTTGCCGTGGCAATTCCATTGGCAGCCTGTGTTTTGGAAACCCCAGGGCCAGCCCCAACCGAACCCCTACCAACCGAAGCGGTCGCTCCGACAATGCCCCTAGATTCAGGCACGGTAACGACCGAAGAGCCGTCGAAGCAACAGGTGAACGTCAACGGAATGATGATCACTCAATACTCCTCCGCTCCTCCGGTGACCATCGACCCACTACTGAAGTACACCGCTGTTATCCGGACCAACGTCGGGAACATCGAATTTGAACTGTTCGCCGAACGCGCCCCGGTCACGGTGAACAACTTCATCTTCCTGGCCAACGACGGGTTCTATAACAATGTGATCTTTCACCGTGTTATTCCCTCGTTCATGATCCAGGGTGGAGACCCGACCGGGACCGGCAGAAGCGGCCCTGGCTACAGGTTCCAAGACGAGTTCGCAGCGAGCCTGATCTTCGATGAACCGGGCAAATTGGCCATGGCCAACTCAGGCCCTAATACCAACGGCAGCCAGTTCTTTGTGACCACAGTACCGACACCCCATCTGAATGGCGCCCATACCATCTTCGGCCGGGTCATATTTGGTCAGGACGTCGCAAATGCGATCTCATTGGCCGCTGCGGGTCCGGGGAACCTGCCCGTGACACCCGTCGTCATCTTGGGGATAGACATCGCAATCACCCCCAGCTAATCCCGGACAACGGCCTGGCAATAACCCGGTAATTCCAAACGGTCTGAGCACGCCCTAACCCCGTACGTAGGCGCACGCCATGGAAGAGATGGGGTTTCTGAATTCAGGCAGTCACTGATGGACTGAAGGCAGCGCAGAATTGGCGGGACGCCAGGTTCAAAGAACTGGAGTAGGTTTCCATTCCTTCATGTTTATCTACTGTCGTCCATTTTTATCTACCGTCGCCCGAGTTTATCTACTGTCGACCATTCCGTTCGTGGTGAACCCATTCCGCTCGTGGTGAGCCCGTTTATACGTTCGTGGTGAGCCCATCGAACCACCACTCCACAACAAGCTTGGTCTCCGAGAAACAGACACCCTCACCCTCACCCTCTCCCATGCGTGGGAGAGGGGATTTTACCCGCCTGCCTTAACCTCTACCTTGGCCAGACCTTCGACGAACTTTAAGATGGCCGAGTGGTCTGATTCCGACTCCCCTTCGTTGATCAGCGCGCCCAACACCTGTTGCAACAGCGACGTCACGGGTAGGGGCACATTCAATTCCTGAGCCGTCTGAAGCACGTTTCTGAGGTCCTTCTGATGCAGGCGGACGCGGAACCCAGCCTGGAAGTTGCGGTTCAGCATCATAGGTCCCTTGGCCTCCATAACGGCGCTTCCGGCCAGCCCGCCCCTGATGGCGTTCCAAACCTTTTCCGGGTCGACGCCAGCCTTCTGTGAGAGCACCAACGCCTCGCTCAAGGCCGCGATGTTGGCAGCCACTATGATCTGGTTGGCCAGCTTGGTCACTCCGCCAGCGCCGATGTCGCCGGTGAGCACCACGTTGCCGCCCACGACTTCCATCAACGCCAGGCTCTTGTCGAATATGTCCTGCTTGCCGCCGACCATGACGGCCAGAGTCCCGGCCACTGCGCCAGGTTCGCCTCCGCTGACCGGGGCGTCCAGCATCTCCACGCCCTTTTCGGCACAGGCAGCGGCGATGCGCTGGGATACCAGAGGGGCGATGGAACTCATGTCGATGATCACCGAGCCTGCCTTGGCCCCTTCCAGGACTCCGCCAGGCCCCAAGATGACTTTTTCGGAGTCGGCTGAGTCCGGTAGCATGGTGATGATGGTGTCGCTGGCGGCAGCCACCTCTTTACTGGAGGAAACGCCGGTCGCGCCGTCGGTCACCACCTCTTCTTGGTTGCTGCCCACGATGTCGTAGACAGTCAGGGAGTATCCCGCCTTGAGCAGGTTGCGGGCCATAGGTTTTCCCATGATTCCCAGTCCGATGAATCCTATCTGTTCGGCCATGTGCCGACCTCCTCAAGCCGTGTATTTTTTCGGTGCTTTAACTGCGCCTGACTACAGGCGCAAAAACTGTACCACAGATTTAAGCGGCGCTCCATAAATGACCGGTCTGAGTATGGCGGAAGAATAATCGCCGCGCCGTTGAACTGCCATGCCTATGGGTTTATGATACTAAGGGCGGTTAATTTCGTGTTTTATTTTCGGTTTTTCAAGACCGCCAACCCTTGTTTTTATTCCTTAAGAGGTGCGGATGGCTGACGGGAGAAAAGCACTGGTGACCGGCGGCGCTGGGTTCATCGGCTCTCATATGGTGGACCGGCTGCTACAGCTTGAATATAAAGTTGTCGTGATGGACAACCTCAGCACCGGCAAGATCAAGAACCTGGACTCCGCAGCGGTCTTCCACCACACCGATATCACCCAGCCGGCCATGGCTGAGATCATCCAGCGGGAACAGCCTGACTTGGTGTTCCACATGGCGGCCCAGACCAGCGTGACCGAGTCGACCAAAGACCCGATCGGCGATGCCAACGCCAACGTCCTAGGCACCCTCCGGCTTCTTGAAGCCTGCCGCAGGGTCGGCGTTGATAAGATCATCTATTCCTGTACCGGTGGCGCGCTGTACGGCGACCCGGAGACCATTCCCTGCACGGATGACGCGGCTCTAGCGCCGATCTCCCCCTACGGCATGTCCAAGTGGGTGGCCGAACAATACCTCGA
>CAVOAA010000058.1:0-16422 GCA_963693555.1 Dehalococcoidia bacterium
AGTTGCGATCCTGGTCTCCGCCGCGCTGCTCGTTGGCTGTGGCTCAGACACGGCTAAGATTGCGTTTGTGTCAGAAGTGGACGGCGATGCCGAGATATTTGTGATTGACCCGGAGTCGGGCATCTCCGAACCGTTGACCGACAACCGTAGCCAGGACAATAGCCCGGTCTGGTCACCCGACGGCAAGGACCTTGCCTATGTCTCCGACGAGTCCGGCGACCTCGAGATAAACGTCGTCGACAGAAAGGGTAAGCTCATCAACCGGCTGACCAACATCCCCGGCGATGACTACTCTCCTCTGTGGTCTCCTGACGGCAAAAGCCTGGCCTTTGTGTCCAATCAGGACGGCAACGCCGAGATCTATCTGCTGGCCGTCGACGACGGCAAGCCCGTTAGAATCACCGCTAAAACACCTGATGACTCGATGGGCGCCTGGTCTCCTGACGGCGAATGGTTGGCGTTCGCACGTGGCGGTACCGAAGAAGAACGGGGTCTGTGGTTGCGGAACCCCGACGGCGTGAACCTGGTCCACCTGACCGAGGAAGTAGACTTCGGTCCGATCTGGTCTCCCGACGGTAAACACATCATATTCATAAGGGTGTTGGACGGTAATACCGACATCTATCTGGCCAGCAAGCTCAAGGACGGTACCTGGCAAGATGACGTGCAGCTGACCCGGTTGACCCAGCATGAAGAGGACGACCTCGCCCCGGCCTGGTCTCCCGATGGCGACACCATTGCCTTTGTGTCGTTCCGCGACGGCAATGGCGAGATTTACATCATGGACTCCGACGGCTCCAAGCAGTTGCGTCTGACCACCAACGAAGCCGACGACCTTGATCCGGTCTGGTCTCCGTCTGGCAGACGGATGGCTTTCGTCTCCCACCTCTACGGACCCGGCGAGATATTCGTCATGGACGACGACGGCGAAAACCAACGCCGCCTGACCACCAACGACGCCGAAGACCACTCCCTCGACTGGTAGCCACAGAGTGGCGGTTAGTCGCTTCGCGTTGGTGCGGTAGATTTTTGAGTGCTACACTTTTCAGGCTGAAACAGGGCTAGGTTTCGCTAGGTTTCGAATGGGGATTAGCCGAATGGAATACTCGGATATCGCGCCGATGATGGGCAGATTGTGGTCTCCGTTGGCTGCGGTCACAAGCCACTGGGATGGCCGTGACAACGTCCAAATGGCGGTGGCCATCGCTGCCGCTTCCATAGTTCCTGACCACCCCAGAGTTGTCGTGCAGCTTTACAAGACCAATCTCAGCCACGACATGGTGCTATCCAGTGGCGCTCTTGCCCTCAACTTTCTCAGGCCAGACCAACTCGACCTGATCGGCGATTTTGGGCTGGTATCGGGCCGAGATAAAGACAAACTGGAGGGCGTGGCCAAGTCAGCCGGAAAGTCGGGCAGCCCGCTGTTGACCGATTGTTTCGGCTATCTGGACTGCCGAGTGATCAATGCCATGGACGGCGGAGATATGACCTGTTTCCTGGCCGATGTTATCGACGGCAAGACCCTCGGCCAGGACGAACCCCTCTGGTGGCGAGACGCCCGCCGGGACTTGCCGAAAGAATGGCTGGAACGCTGGGACAGTAAACAGTCGTCAGAGATCGCAACCTCCCGAGCCACCATGGACCAGATAAACCACACACCCTGGCAACCAAAACCGTAGTCAACCGAGCGAACAATCCCTTCCCCCCGCTCACGGGGGAAGGTTAGGATGGGGGCCAACATCATGAAGGAAATTCAATAGAACTGTGGCTAGTAACTCGCCCCCACCTCCGACTACGTCGAGAGTCTCGACTTTGTCGGACCTAACCCTCCCCCGGTGACCGGAGGAGGGAATATCGCCTTAGGAAAAACAAACTACAAGATGGAAGATATCCGCCCACATATAGAGAAGATCCATGGCACGCCCCATAAAGCGGTGGTGGCGGTGTCCGGTGCCGGCACCCAGGCGGTGGCCTGGCTGTTGGGCGTGGCCGGCGCCTCACGTACGATTCTTGAGGCCTTGGTTCCTTACGGCCGAGAGTCAATGATTTCATTCTTGGGGTTTGAGCCTGAGCAATCGGCGTCTGCCCAGACCGCCAAAGACATGGCCAAGGCCGCCTACCGCAAAGCAAAATCCCAGCTAGAAAACGACTCCCCGCCCGTCGGGTTGGCCTGTGCGGCGACCATTGCCACCGACCGGCCGAAACGGGGCGACCACCGGGCCTACGTCTCCGCGTGGGACGAGACTGGAAACACCCTGTATTCACTGAACCTGCACAAAGGCCTCCGCGACCGGTCCGGTGAAGAAGAACTGGTCAGCAACCTGCTTGTGCACGCCCTGATGTTGCTGTCAGGACTGGAATCAGACGTTGAACTCGGCATTACCCCTGGGGACTCCCTTGAGATCGAGAGGACAGAACACCCGTCGCCACTGGCCCAGCTGATCTCTGACGATGCCCGGTGGGTGGTGGCCCGTGGCGGGACGTTGGTCGTTGAAGGTGATGCGCCGGGGGCGTTGCTGCCGGGTTCATTCAGCCCGTTGCACCATGGCCACCGGGGCCTCGCCAAGATTGCCGGAGAGGTGTCTGGTTTTGAAGTGGGTTTCGAATTATCGGTGACCAACGTGGACAAGCCGCCCCTGGAAGAAAGCGAGATAATCAAAAGATTGGCCCAATTCGAGCCCGGCGAAACGGTGGTATTGACCACGGCCGAGACATTTTTCAAAAAGGCCAGGTTGTTCCCCGGCCGGACATTCGTTGTGGGCTGGGATACTGCCATCCGCCTGGTGGCGCCACGGTATTACGGCGATGATGTCGATCAGATGATGGTCGCTTTGGCGGAGATGCTCGCGGCCGGCACGAGGTTCTTGGTGGCGGGCCGGGAAGACCAAGGGACGTTCAAGACCCTGGCCGACGTGACCATTCCAGAAGGGTTCCAAGGGCTCTTCAAAGACGTGACCGAAGGACAATTCCGGGATGATATCTCATCGACCCAACTACGGGCGTCGCAGAAAGACTGATTTTCCAGCGTCTAAACTGCGAAATGTGGGCCGCGGAGGCGTCGAATTTCGTTGACACTCTTCGGTGGCCGGTGATATATTTCGGGCGTAAATCGAGTCTAAGTCAGTCTTTCCACCGTTACCCCAACCAGACACCGGTGGTTCAAATAACTCCATACGATGACGATCGAAACATTTAGCGCAGACCTGTTCACCCAGAACTGGACCGCTGTGGCTCTGTCCGCGGTGGTCGCTGCTATGGCGATAGGCGGGATGTTTTCCGCTTCCCGCATGCTCTCCGCCCGGCGGCACTCCGTCGCCAAGCTGACCACCTATGAGTGCGGCATACCGCCCACGCCATACACCTGGTCAAACATCAACGTCCGGTTCTATATATTTGCCATCCTCTTCTTGATATTCGACGTGGAAGCAGTCTTTCTCTTCCCGTGGGCCGTGATATTCATGCAAGAGAAGGTAAACCAGGCCAACGTCCTTCCGTTCTACGCCATGATGATGTTCCTGGCTGTACTCTTCTTCGCCATCGTTTATGCCTGGAAGAAAGGGGTCTTGGAATGGCAGAAATAATCGTCGGCCCGGGCAACACACCCGGACCCAGCCTCTATGACCAGGCGATTAGTGGGAAACTGCCTGGCATCATCACCGCTTCCACCGACCAACTATTCGCTATGGCCCGTAAGTCCTCCCTCTGGACGCTTTCGTTCGGCCTGGCCTGCTGTGCCATCGAGATGATGTCCACCTACATGGCCCACTACGACTTTGACCGCTTTGGCGTGGTGACCTGGCCGTCGCCGCGGCAGGCCGACGTCATGATCGTCTCCGGTACCGTGGTCAAGAAGATGGCCGAGCCCATCCGCCTGCTTTACGAACAGATGCCCGAGCCCAAGTGGGTGATTGCCATGGGCAGTTGCGCCACCAACGGCGGCCCCTACTACCGTTCTTATTCGGTGGTCATGGGCGTGGACCATATCATCCCAGTTGACGTATATGTGCCGGGTTGCCCGCCCCGCCCAGAGGCCCTGCTCTACGGAATCATCAAGCTCCAAGAGAAGATCATGCGGGACGCCGGCAAATAGTGGCTGAGCAGGAAGAGAACCAGGAGAGCGCGGAAGCTGCTTCGGAGTCGTCCGAATCTTCACCTGCGTCCCCAGAGACTCCAGCTGCCACTACAGAAAACCCGGCTGCTACTAGCGAAACCCCGGCTGACGCCCCCGCAAAACCGGCCGCCGCCGCTCATGGCGAGCCAGAGACTCCGGCCGACCCCCTTGAGGCTTTGACATCTACCGGAAGAGAATTGCTTGACGTGTCGCTGGACGTACTGAAAGACCTTTCCCCTGAAGCCGGTGCGCTAAACGACCTACCACAGGCCAGCGTCAGCAAAGAAAATATCCTGGAAGCCTGCCGGTTGATGAAAACCGACCCGCGCATCTCCGCCAAGATGCTGCTCTGCCTGGCCTGCGTCGATTACACCGAGTACTTTCAGATGGTCTACATACTGCAATCACTTGAACCCGAACGGACTGTGGTGCTGCGGACCGACGTGCCTTATTCAGACGCCTCCATTTCATCTGTGACCTCGGTCTGGCGGGCAGCGGACTGGTACGAAAGAGAGGCCCACGACCTGTTTGGCGTCGATTTCGACGGCCACCCGGACATGGCGCCGCTGCTGCTTTACGAAGGTTTTGAAGGGTTTCCCGGACGCCGGGATTTCCCGTTCAACGAATACCAAGAGTTTTAAGGATTACCAGGAGCATTAGAGAAATATGGAAACGGTGGTCCTAACGGCCAAGATCGACCAATCAGAAGACAGATACGTCACGCGTATCGAAGAACTGGGCCTCGAAGGCGCGGGCGAGTCTCTTGAGGCTGCCCAAGATGAACTGATCCAGGTCATGCGGGCCTGGATAGAGTCTCATGACGGCACCGATACTCTGGCCAACGTCTTAGAAGAAGCAGGGTATCCTGGTGTGGACGAAGAGACCGAACTGCAGCTTGAATTCGTTGAGGCAGCGCTCTCAACCGACGGTGAATAGGTTTGGCGAAGAAGCCTAAATCGACCAAAAAGCCGGGCGAAAACCTGCCCTTTGACCGTATCGTCTACCAGATTGAAGAATCTCCGGCAGGCGACGGGTATGAGGCGATGTGTCCGGAGCTATTGATCAGCGGCTTCGGCGACACCGCCGAGGATGCCAAGGTAATGCTGCGGAGACAGGTGACGGAATACCTGGAGGACTGCGACAAACTGGATGCCCTGGACGAGACTCTGATCGCAGCCGGGTTCTACTATAACGGCGAAGTCTGGATGAGCAGTGAGATCGAACCGCCTAAAGAACCCAAGATTCGATTCATAGGCAGTCCTACTGAACAGACATCGGACGAGACCCCCGAGACTTCTGAGACCTCCGACACAGCAGCCGAATAGATATGACACAGATGCCTGACAACCCAGTGGCCAACGCCGAACCGGTAGAGATGCTGCTGAACATGGGCCCGCAGCACCCCTCGACTCATGGCGTCTTCCGCATGGTGCTATGGGTGGACGGCGAAAAGATCGTTGATGTTGTGCCGCACATCGGATATCTGCACAGAGGTTCGGAGAAATTGTGCGAGGGCGAGCAGTATAACCAGGTCATAACCCTGTTCGACCGCATGGACTACATCGCCAACTTCAATAACGAGCACCTCTATTGCCGGGCCGTGGAGAAACTCATGGGCCTGGAGGTCTCGGAGCGGTCTGAGTACATCCGGGTCATTCTGTGCGAGCTGAACCGCATCGCCAGCCATATGCTCTTCATCGCCACCATGGGACTGGACGCGGGGGCCATGACCCCCTCCATGTTCTGCTTCCGGGGGCGTGAGCGCATCCAAGGGCTCTTCGAGTCTGTCTCCGGCGCCCGCATGATGCACAACTATTTCCGTATCGGCGGACTTAAAGAGGACGTGCCTGAAGACTTCGTGCAGCAGGTCAGAGAAGTGCTGGACCTGGTTAAGAAAGACACTGAGGAATCGGACAAACTTCTCAGCTTTAACGAGATATTCCTGGCCCGCCTGAAGAACATCGCGGTCATGACCGCTGAAGACGCCATCGACTACGGGCTGACCGGCCCCTGCCTCCGGGCTTCCGGAGTCGATTACGACGTGCGTAAAGCCGCCCCATACTCGGTCTATGACCGGTTCGATTTCGATGTGCCCATCGGCTTGGATGGCGACTGTTGGGACCGCTATTACTTGCGGGTCCAAGAGGTTTACCAGTCCATACGCATCGTCGAGCAAGCATTGGACCAGCTGCCTGAGGGAGATGTCACATCGTCCCTTGGAAGACGCTTGCTACGTCCGCCGGCCGGTGAGGTCTACGTCAGGGCGGAGAACCCCCGGGGCGAGTTGGGTGTCTATCTGGTCAGCGACGGCACGGACAAGCCCTACCGTATCAAGGTCCGGCCTCCGTCATTCTGCAACCTGTCGGCCCTGAGACACATGCTGAGAGACTCCTGGATCGCCGATTCGGTGGTCATATTGGGCGCTTTGGACATCGTCTTAGGCGAGGTGGACCGCTAGTGCCCGCCACCATACTACTTGCCATCAGCCTGACCGATTTTATCTGGTTGGTCGTCGGCCTTTTCATCATGTTCAGCGTATTGTCCGGTGTTGTGCTGTCGTTGACCTGGTTGGAGCGCAAACTCCTGGGCCGCCTCCAACTGCGCTTGGGTCCGACACGTACCGGCCCTATGGGAATCCTGCAGCCGATGGCCGACGCCCTGAAACTGATCCTCAAAGAGGACATCATCCCGGCATCGTCGGAGAAAGTCCTCTTCTGGGTCGCACCGATAATAGTTGTCGTCTCGGCGTTCATGATCTGGGTGACCATTCCAGGCAGTCAGAACGCGGTGATACAAAACCTGGACATGGGCCTGTTCTACATCATCGCCTTCTCGGTGGTAGGCATACTGGGGCTGGTCTTGGCGGGCTGGGGCTCGGCCAACAAATACGGCACCCTGGGCGGCTTGCGGGCTGCCGCGCAGCTCATAAGCTACGAGATACCGATAATCATGGTGGCCATATCCGTGGGGATACTGGCCCAATCGCTGGACATGCGAGAGATAGTCAGCCAGCAAGACGACTACATCTTCATGCTGGTGCAGCCGCTGGGCCTGGTGATCTTCTTTATCGCCGGGTTGGCGGAGGTCGGCAGGACTCCATTCGACATCTATTTTGCTGAGTCCGAGATCGTCGGCGGGCCGTTTGTGGAATACAGCGGGGCGCACTGGTCGGTGTTCTTCCTGGCTGAGTACATCAACACCTTCGCCATCGCCGCGCTAGTTGTGATCTTGTTCTTTGGTGGCTGGTCCGGACCATGGCTATCAGGAGACTGGGGGATCGTCTGGTTCCTGTTCAAGGTCTACATGGTGATCATGGTGATCTTTTGGGTGCGTGGCACGTTCCCGAGGCTACGCATCGACCAGTTGATGGCCTTCGCCTGGAAGGTCATGGTGCCCCTGTCATTCCTGTCGGTCGTGATGACCGCCGTGTACAAGTTCTACGAGTGGCCGGCATGGTCGCTCACCCTGATGTCGTCGGCAGGGCTCTTGGTGGTCGGATACCTGATCTACAAGCGCATGACCGGCCCCACCAAGTTGGTTGCAGAGGTACGGAGCAGACAGGAAGCGCTGGAAGCCAGCCGCCGAGCATCCGCACCGGCGGGAGGAAACTAGATGTTCAACAGTCTGAAAGGGATGTTTGTGACCCTGGTTTCGACCATGAACGGCCTGCGTGCGCCTGTGACTCGGCAATACCCGGACTCCGGCAATCTGCTGATGCAGAAACACGATGAGCCCACGCCGGTTAAAGACCGGTTCATGGGATTCCCGTCGCTCACCTGGGATGACGAGGTCGGCGAGCCTTTCTGCACCAGTTGCATGGTCTGCATCCGCCAATGCCCCACGCAATGTATGACGTCGGTGATGAAGGACAACCCCCTCCATGAAGACGGAAGAAGCAGTCGTAGAAAGATCGTCGATAGCTTCGAGATCAATCTGAACCGGTGTATACTATGCGGCATCTGCGTGGAGGTGTGTAATTTCGATGCGATCGTGATGACTCACGAACACGAGATGAGCACATTCAGCCGCAACGGCGACCGGGTAGACCTACCCGCGCTGCTGGAGATTGGCCACAAGTTCCAGAAAGAAACAGACTGGATACCGCCGACCAAGCGGGTCAAGAAAGGCGCTGAGTCAGAAGCGGCCAAGGCTTCTATCGAGGCTTCTAGCGAGGTTTCTGCCGAGGCTTCCGCCGGGGCTTCTGCCGAGGCCGAGTCCCCGTAAGGGGCATAGCCATTATGCCGAAAGATGAACAGGGTAGACCTGATTGCCTGCGTCAACAGGACTGGAGCCAGAGCGGATCTTTAATAGGCTGAACGGCAATCGGTAACGCTGACTCAGGACACATATCAGTAATCAAAGGAGCCGCCGATATGGTGGCTCGTATTTTGGATGGGACGGGACAAGGGGAAGTTGATGGCCGGAATAACGCCGAAATATGACAAGATTGGGCGGGGTGACACTGCCTAGATGGCCTGGTTCATTTTCATACTGCTGGCCGTCTTTACCATTGGGGGCGCATTGGGTGTGGTGGTTACCCGTAACGTGGTGCACGCAGCCTTGTCGCTATTGGTCTCGTTAATAGCCGTTGCCGGTATATACCTGGTCCTATTCGCGGAGTTCCTGGCGCTGGTGCAGGTGTTGATCTACGGCGGGGCCATCATCATCGTGCTCATGTTCGCCATCATGCTGACTCGTGGTTCCGATTACCCTCGCATCACCGACAACAAACAGTGGCCGTTGGCTGCCCTTGCGGCATTGGCTTTCTTGGGCGTCCTCGCCCCCTCTTTCTGGATAAACACGGTGGAAGGGACCAAATCGCAAAACGCGTCATTAACTGGTATTGGCGAGTCTCTCTTCACCACCTGGGCCGTCCCCTTTGAGATTGCATCTCTGGTGCTGTTAGTCGCCCTTATCGGGGCCATAATCATCGCCCGTTCGGACGAGGAAGAGAGCTAGGCGATGGTTGATCTAGTCTGGTTCCAACTCCTGAGCGCAGTCCTATTCGTGATTGGACTCTACGGTGTGATGGCCCGCCGTTCGGCAGTGCTCATCATAATGTCCATCGAGCTGATGCTGAACGCAGTGAACATCAACCTGATCGCCGCCGCGTCGCACATGGAGGGCATCGGTAAATTCTCTGACTTTGACGGCCAATTGATCGCCATCTTCATCATCACCGTGGCAGCAGCAGAAGTGGGCTTGGCCCTGGCCATAATCCTCCGGATGTTCCGCAACAAGTCGACGGTAAACGTCGATGAGATCAACTTGATGAAATGGTAGAAATTCAGCTACATAATCTCAGCTCTCTGGTGTCTTTACGCTGGGCATGCCTGTGTCAGGTGCCCGCATGCCAGTGTCAGGTGCCCGCATGCCTGTGTCAGGTGCCCGCATGATGGAATGGGCCTGGCTGATACCCGTATTCAGTTTTGCCGCCGCGCCAGCGGTGGTGATATTCGGTAGGTTCTTACCCGGCAAGGGGTCGTGGATATCCATCCTCGCCATCGCCGGTGGGTTCTTGATGTTCTGGTTGGTGCTCGGTTCCTGGATGGGGGCCGAAGCCGTGGGCAACTGTTTCACCAGCGAAAACACCCAGATGCTCACCTGCGACTATGAGCGTAGTTGGTTCAATGCCGGCGTGGTCGGAGCCGTGGGTAGTGTCAGCTTGAACTGGGGCATCCTGATCGACCCGTTGACCATCGCCATGTTGGGTCTAGTCACGTTCGTTGCCCTCATGGTCCAGGTATATTCACTGGCTTACATGAAGGGCGATCCGCGCTTTGGTTGGTACTTCGCCATCCATTCCCTGTTCGCCGCCTCCATGCTCACTCTGGTTTTGGCCGACAACTTCCTGCTGCTCTACGTGGCCTGGGAACTGGTGGGCATCTGCTCCTACCTGTTGATCGGATTCTGGCATGAAAGACGCAGCGCCAGAGAAGCGGCAAAGAAAGCGTTCATTGTGACCAGGATCGGCGATGTCGGCCTGCTGATAGGTATCTTGTTGATCTGGCGGGACGTTGGCAGCTTCAGCATGTTGGATGCCTTTGAAGCGGCGCGTACCGGCGCCATGAGCGAAGGTGTGGTAACCGCCTCGGCGATACTGCTGTTCCTGGGGGCCATGGGCAAGTCGGCACAGGTGCCGTTCCACGTTTGGCTTCCTGATGCTATGGAAGGCCCCACACCGGTCAGCGCTCTGATTCACGCTGCAACAATGGTCGTTGCCGGCGTCTACCTGGTGGCCCGCACTTTCCCGCTGTTCGAGGCCTATGACGCCGACCCATTGATGGTTGTTGCCATCGTGGGACTAGTTACGGCACTGGGGGCTGCGACCGTCGCGTTGGTGGCTACCGACTTGAAACGGATACTGGCCTATTCGACCATCAGCCACTTGGGTCTGATGATGCTGTCCCTTGGCGCATTTGGCTATACGGCTGCCATTTTCCATATGATGGCCCACGGGTTCTCCAAAGCGCTCTTATTCCTGGGCGCCGGCAGCGTTCTGCACAGCACCGAGTTCCAGGAGACCGGCGAGATGGGAGGCTTGAGGAAAGTCATGCCCCTCACGGCCATCGTCTTTTCTATCGGAGCGCTATCCCTGGGCGGAATACCCATCCTGGCCGGGTTCTGGAGTAAAGACGAGATTTTGATCGCGGTGAACGATCATCGCAATGTCACGTTCATCGTGTTGACCCTGTTCACGGCATTGCTCAGTGCCCTTTATATGGCCCGGGCTATGTTCCTGGTGTTCTTCGGCCAGCTCAAAGACCAGAACAGCCACGTACACGACGCCCCGGCGGCGATGGCTTTCCCGATGGTGTTATTGGGTGTCTTGGCCCTTGGGTTCGGACTGATCAGCTTCAACTGGCCGGGCAGTTACGGCGGTATCGGGACGTTTGTTTTCTTTGAACACTCGGAGAAATTCCACTTTGAGATCTGGTTGGGCGCGGTCTCCATAGTCCTGGCGATCGGCGCTTTCGTCTTCGCTCACCGTGTCTACGTAGAGAAAAGCATCTCGCTGGAAGGCGTACGAAAACGCAACTCCGGAATCTTGAAAGTGATCGAGAACAAGTATTACTTCGACGAGGCCTACCAGTGGGTCATCGACCGGGTGGTGTTTGTTTTCTCCCGGTTCATCGCCTTCTTCGACCGGGCCATCGTCAATGACATCATCGTGAATGGACCCGCCGATGTGACACGCAAGTTTGGTATCGCGCTCCGGGTGCACGTGACCGGCCACGTCTACAGCTACACGCTGGCCATGGCCGCCGGCTCCGTGGGACTGGGTCTCTTCGTTTGGTTGAGGGTGGTCTAGTTGAACGACTTCGACCAAGTAGCCCTCTTACTGCTGATAATCGTGCCCCTTGTCGGGTCTTTGACCATGATGTTCATGCCTGGGGGGGATAGCAAAGAGTCTTGGTATTTCGCCATATTTATCGCAGCGATCTCCCTGGTGCTGGCTCTGTTCATCTTCGCCAGGTATGACTACCACGAAGGCGGGTTCCAGTACATCGCCAGTTACGAATGGTTGCCCGGCCCGTTGGATATCAGACTGTCCCTCGGGATAGACGGCATCTCCGCCCCGATGGTGCTGTTGAACGGCATCGTGCTTTTCGGCGGGGTGCTGGTCTCACAGACCGTGAACCACCGGACACGCGATTTCTTCGTGTTGCTGTTCGCCCTGTCAGCCGGGGTCTACGGCGTTTTTGTCGCCCGCGACCTGTTCTTCCTGTTCTTCTTCTACGAACTGGCTGTACTGCCCATGTATCTGCTGATTGGGGTTTGGGGCAGCAGCACCGACTTCAAGACCTTCCTACGGACCAAGGAATACGGGGCCATGAAGCTGCTCATATTCCTGGTGGGAGGCAGCATCCTGGTCTGGATCGGCATCCTGGCCTTGTACGTTGAGGCGTCGAACATGGGGATGGGGACATTCTCGATGTCGGGCCTGCAGCTCCTGTCGGAGAACGGGGCATTCGATAGCAAATTCCAGACCCTCGTTTTCCCTCTGTTCATGGTGGGATTCGGCGTCCTAGCCGGTTTATGGCCGTTCCATACCTGGTCGCCGGACGGTCACGTGGCAGCGCCCACGGCGGTGAGTATGCTCCACGCCGGTGTGCTGATGAAATTGGGGGCGTACGGCATCATCCGTGTCGGCATGTTCCTGCTGCCAGAGGGCGCCGACGCGTGGATGCCTGTCTTGATCACATTGGGCACCGTAAACGTCCTCTACGGCGCTATATCGGCCATGTCGCAGACCGACCTGAAGTACATCATCGGTTATTCCAGCGTCAGTCACATGGGATATGTGCTGATGGGCATTGCCACGCTTGATAATATCGGCATGGGCGGCGCAGTCTTACAGATGTTCTCCCACGGCATGATGACAGCCCTGATGTTCCTCCTGGTCGGGTCGGTCTACCAAAAGACCCATACGCGAGACATCAATGTTTTGAACGGATTGGCCAGCCGAATGCCGGTGAACACGTTCTTCTTCGCCATCGCCGGTCTGGCGTCCCTGGGACTGCCTGGCCTGAGCGGTTTCATCGCGGAGTTCATGGTCTTTACAGGGGTGTTCCGTACCTATTTGCCTTTGGCTATCTTGGCGGTCATAGGTGCGGCGATCACGGCGGTCTATATCCTGCGCCTGTTGGCCCGTACCTTCTTGGGCGAGCCCGATGAGCAGTGGGCCAACCTCACAGACTCC
Source organism: Dehalococcoidia bacterium (assembly GCA_963693555.1). GTDB lineage: Bacteria > Chloroflexota > Dehalococcoidia > Lucifugimonadales > UBA3495 > UBA9611. The sequence continues at coordinate 12,816 of CAVOAA010000058.1, forward strand.
AGCCCTGTGGAGTTGTCAGTGGGTGCGGCATTCGTTGCCGTGATCATATTTGTCGGCGTCTGGCCCGACCCTCTGATGCGCGTCATAAACGTCGGCGTTCAGTCGATACCGGGAGTTTAAGCGGCAGTGACTTCACTATCCGACAATCTTGAACTGTTGACACCTGAGTTCGCTCTGGCGGGCTTGGCGTTCTTGGTCTTTGCCGTCGATTTGTTCTTGCCTGAGGGTAAAAAGATATACCTGGGATGGCTGTCCATCGTGGGTCTCATCGGCCTGATCGTGCTTTCCCTGCTCATGCTCTGGGGCGAAGAGGAGACACTGTACGACGGCCTTTTGGCGGTCGACGACTTCTCCCTGTTCTTCAAAGTCTTCTTCATGGGAATGGGCGTGTTCATCATCCTCAGCTCCATGGACTTTGTGGAGAAACGCCTCAAGCATCAGGGTGAGTTCTACGGACTGCTGCTGTTCTCGTTACTGGGTATGAACATCATGGCCCAATCGCGGGAATTGCTGACGGCTTATATTGCCCTGGAACTGCTGAGCTTCAGCCTGTACGTGCTGGCGGCCTACGCCAAAGACAGCGACAAGTCCAACGAGAGCGCCCTGAAATACATCATCGTGGGCGCGGTGTCGTCGGCCATACTCCTCTACGGCGTGAGCATGGTCTATAGCACGCTCGGCGTGACCAAGTTTGAAGAGATCGCCATCGGACTTACGGCAGCCTCGGAAGTCTCGCCGGCGCTCTGGGTCGGTATCGGCCTGATCCTGGTCGGGTTGATGTTCAAGGTGTCCGCCGTGCCATTCCATATGTGGGCTCCCGACGTCTACGAAGGGGCGCCCTACCCGGTGACCGCCTACCTGGCCATCGGCTCCAAAGCTGCGGCCTTCGCCCTGATACTACGCCTGGTTGCCGAAGGTTTCGTCCCCGCCGCCGAACGGTGGGAACAGTGGCAAGTGGTGTTTGCGGTGCTGGCCTGTATGACCATGCTGGTGGGTAATCTGGTGGCTTTGGCTCAGAAAAATCTGAAACGGCTTTTGGCCTATTCCAGCATTGGGCACGCCGGGTTCATCTTGGCTGGGATAACTGCGCTCTCCGCCACCTCTGATCTGCCCTCGAACGGCGTGATTTTCTATCTGGTCGGGTACTCCATAACCAACCTGGTCGTCTTTGCGGCAGTGATCGCGTTCTTCAACATGACCGGCAGGGAGATGATCTCTGACCTGGGCGGTCTGGCCGACAGCCAACCGTTCATGGCCGCGTGTTTGGGTATGGGTATTTTCTCGCTGGCCGGTCTGCCCATATTTGCCGGCTTCACCATGAAATTCTATCTCTTCACTGCGGTGGCATCGGAGGGTTATCTCTGGTTGGCCGCTCTTGCCATCTTCAGCAGTTTGATATCTCTGTATTATTATCTGCAGATCATTCGCCAGATATATATCGAGCCGCCGCCTCCCGGTGTAAATGGCGGCACATTGTTGGATGAGAACCCGGCTTTGCGCAAAGCCCCGGGCTTTCCGCTGCTGATCGTTCTGGCCTCTGGGGCCGCCGGCACCATCTGGCTGGGTATCTACCCCCGGCCACTGTTGGAAGCCATCGAGGCGGCCAGCCGCGCCCTAATGGGCTAAGGTCCAGTCCCAGTCTGAACACAGATACGAGCAGGGGACCAAGACAAAGGGTCTGCTATAATCAGGCCCCCTTGTGGTGCCTGATGTTCAGGCCCGACACTCCCAGAATTAAGGTTTATTAAAGATGATAATCTCGGTGATCGGCAGCAGTAATCCGGCGACCAGAGAACACGTGGACATGGCGGAAGAGGTCGGCCGAGAATTGGCCCGCCGCGACGTCATGGTCGTCTGCGGAGGACTCAGCGGAATCATGGAAGCGGTCTGCCGTGGTGCAAAGTCGGAAGGCGGCACTACCATTGGCATCCTGCCGGGCCGCGCCGCAGCAGATGCCAATAGCTACGTCGACATCCCCATCGTTACCAGCATGGGTTATTCCCGGAACGTGATCGTGGTCCACACCGGAGAAGCCGTAATCGCCGTGGGCGGCGCCTTCGGGACTCTTTCGGAGATCGGGCATGCCCTCAGCGACGGCATCCCCGTGGTCGGACTGAAGACATGGCCTCTGACCAGCAACGGCGATGGCGTGGACATCAACGGCTCGATCATTCAGGCGGAAAACCCCCTTGATGCCGTGGACAAGGCCCTGGCCGCCGTGGCCAATAGAAACCACCGCTGATCCCTAAGAATCTCGGACGGACCATCCCCTCCCGAAATCTGTTTCCCACAAAAAGGTGTTATGAGCAGCGCTAGCAACGGCGTGACCATCACTTCGGTCCTGGGCCGAGAGACCCTGGACTCCCGCGGCAACCCGACAGTAGAGGCCGAGGTTACCCTATCGACGGGCCTGACTAGCATCGCCGCCGTACCGTCGGGAGCGAGCACCGGCAGCCATGAAGCCATCGAGCTACGCGACGGCGACCCCTCGCGCTTTGGCGGCAAGGGTGTATTGAAAGCAGTTGCGAATGTTAATGACACCATCGGCCCCTGGCTGAAGGGCCGTTCTCCGATGGACCAGGCAGCCATCGACGCCGGACTGAACGAGCTGGACGGCACCAGCGACAAGAGCAACCTGGGCGCCAACGCGGTATTGGCGGTCTCTTTAGCGGTGGCAAAAGCCGCAGCCGAGGTCAGCAGCCCGAACGGTTCCCTCTGGCGCTACTTGGCGGGTGACTCACCCGTCAGCCTGCCGGTACCGATGTTCAACATTTTGAACGGCGGTAAACACGCCTCCAACTCGGCCGATATTCAAGAATTCATGGTCATGCCGGTGGGCGTTGCAAGCTTTTCCGAGGCTCTACGGGCCGGCGCCGAGATCTACCAGGCATTGAAGAGCCTGCTCAGCAGCGATGGTCACAGCACCAACGTTGGCGACGAAGGCGGTTTTGCGCCCAGCTTACCCTCGAATAGAGATGCCCTGGAGATCGTGCTCAAGGCCACGGAGAAGGCGGGTTACACCCCCGGTAAAGACGTGTTCATCGCACTGGACGTCGCCGCCACCGAGCTATTCGACGAGAAAGACAACCTCTATGTTTTAGAGCGCGAAGGCACCAGCCTGACTGCGGCCGACCTAGTCAAGTTGTACCAGGATTGGTCCAGTGAGTACCCCATAATCTCCATTGAGGACGGGCTATCTGAGGACGACTGGGCCGGTTGGACCAGCCTGCATAGCCTCGTGGGTGGTTCCGTGCAGGTGCTGGGCGACGACCTGCTGGTCACCAACATCACGCGCATTAAGAAAAGCATCGAAGAGAAGTCCAGCAACGCGGTGCTGCTCAAGCCCAACCAGATCGGCTCCCTTTCGGAGACCCTCTCGGCCTTAAAAATGGCCCGGGAAGCCGGTTGGGGCGCTGTTATGAGCCACCGTTCCGGAGAGACCGAGGACACGACCATCGCCGACCTGGCGGTGGGCTGGGACGTCCGTCAGATCAAGACTGGTGCGCCGGCCCGGTCCGAGCGGGTGGCGAAGTACAACCGGCTGCTCCGTATCGAATCTGAACTGGGCGACAAGGCCCGCTATGCCGGAAAAACCGCTTTGGATTTC
>CAVOAA010000059.1:0-16356 GCA_963693555.1 Dehalococcoidia bacterium
CTGCAACTCGCCTGCATGAACGTGGAATCGCTAGTAACCGCAGGTCAGCACACTGCGGTGAATACGTTCCCGGGCCTTGTACACACCGCCCGTCACGTCATGGAAGCCGAGAACGATTGAAGTCACTGAGCTAACCCGCAAGGGAGGCAGGTGCCGAGGTCGGGTTTGGTGACTGGGACGAAGTCGTAACAAGGTAGCTGTACCGGAAGGTGCGGCTGGATCACCTCCTTTTATGGAGCTCAGACCAAGTCTGTTTTCCTACCCCTCGGGGAAGGATGGAGGCGAAGGTCCACTCCTAGGTCGTCCGGTGGGTGTTCCGTGACCCTGAAAGCCGAAAGGTAGAGCGCGATTGTGCTCCCCGGCTGATGGAACGGTTCCTTAAGAAAGCTCACTGGCCCCCGGACTTGATTCGGGGGACCTATAACACAATGCAAACAAACAAATGAACACAACCTTTCTTACTTCCACTACTCAGTAGTTAACAAAAAAAGAGTCCCGATGTGAATCGGGACTCTTTTTTGCTTTCAGCCTTCGGCGGTCAGCTTCTTGGTTGGTTGTTGCGAGGAGAAAATCCCCCTTGGTCCCCCTTTACGAAAGGGGGGCTTTATTCTCTCCCTTTCGTAAAGGGGGGTGGGGGGATTTCGGACGCTACCTGGGATGGCGTAGGACCTTCTGCGTCTGTAGGTCCAGGTCCCACGCCATCCCACTGAACCGTTCTATTACGATGGCCACCCTCCAGGCATTGTCCACGTTGGGAGAATGACCGGACTGATGGTAGATTGACAGGTGACGACTTTCCTCAGGTAACGCCAGATAATCGGCCAGGATATTATCTACACCAACTGTCTTATCCCAGTCGCCACCCATAACCAGCGTTGGCACGGTGATCTCCCATAACCGGTCTCTGAGCCTCAAAGCAGACATCGACTTTCTCCCGCCGACAAAGCGCTCAACCGGGTTGCGGGCGATATCGGCCAAGACCTCTTCCTTGAAGTCCTCGGTCACATGATGGGCCTCGAATCCCATATCGCCAGCCGGTAGGTCAGAGTTTTCCAACGCCCTTCGCAATCTCTCTTCCCAGCCGTCCTCCAGAGGGCGCCCCGTCAATGGGGTCGAGTTCAATAGCACCAGTCCCTTGATCCTGTCCTGGTGCTTCAGGGCGAATTGGGCAACCGTGGCCCCGCCCATCGAATGCCCCATAAGAGTGCAACCGTCCAGGTCCAAGGCTTCGACAACATTGAATAGGTCGTCAGCAAAGGTCTCCACTGAATAGTCCTCTTCCCCAAACGGCGTGCCATCTCGGTACGCACGGTCAGAATTCCCGGTGCCGCGGTTGTTCAAGACGATCACCCGGAACCGATCCTCCGATAGATGTTCCAGGGTATAGCGCCAAATGGCCGCAGACGACGCATAACCATGTACCAACACCAAAGTATCCAACCCGTGACCCTGTTCGAAATATTCCAACTGGACGTCGCCAGCTTTCACGAACTTAGAATCCATATCCAATCCCCTTCTTTTACCCGATCCGCAATTATGGAACTCTCATCGTAGCTCCGTCATCCGTTAATTGGAAGGGTGATTCGCCATCGAACCTTATGCCTAGCCACACTCGTTACTGCGCGGCGGACGAACATGGGTTATCCTTACTTGGCGTTCATTATCACCGGCATACCTGATCCCATCCGCGCGCCAGTTTGCCAGTGGGACTCAGGCCTGACCAAGGTTTAAACTCATGCGCATCTGCTTCATCGGCGACTCTTTCGTGAATGGCACGGGAGACACCCAGTATCTGGGCTGGACCGGAAGACTCTGCGCCGCCGCCCAAAACCAGGGCCAGGATATCACCCACTACAACCTGGGGATTCGGCGTGATAGCAGCGCGGATATCCTATGCCGTTGGCAAGCGGAGGCTGCGGCGCGGCTGCCGGACGAACAGGACGGTCGGCTGGTGTTTTCTTTCGGAGTTAATGACACCACCATGGAAGAGGGAAATCCTCGGGTTTCCTATGGAAAATCAGTGGAGAACGCCTGCCGGATATTCGAGGAGGCCTGTCGACAATATCCGGTCTTGATGATCGGCCCTCCACCAACGGCAGACTTGGAACAGAGCGGACGAATCGGGAGATTGAGCCAGGAGTACTCCCGGGTCTGCGCGGAGCTTGGTATACCGTACCTCAGCGTGATAGAACGATTGACGGATGCCCAGGTCTGGGTCTCCGAAGCCATCGCTTACGATGGCGCCCATCCCCGTTCAGAAGGGTATTCCCTACTGGCCGGGTTGGTGCAGGAATGGCCCGCATGGCAAGACTGGCTCAAAAGTTAAAGCTTTTCACCCAAAGACGACCAACAAGATACTCACTACAAGATATTCACTGCACGATACTCACTGCACGATACTCACTGGAGGAAGGATGAGACTGGAAGGAAAGGTTGCATTGATCACCGGCGCCGCCCACGGAATGGGGGCGGAAGAAGCTCGCCTATTCGCCCGGGAGGGCGCCAAGGTTGCCATCGCTGATATCCGGGAAGACGACGCCAAAAAGGTGGAAGCCGAGATCGCCGAGGCCGGCGGTGAAGCCATGGTGGTCATTCTTGATGTGAGTCAGGAGGACCAGTGGGAAAAGTCCGTGGCCGCGATCGTGACCAAGTTCGGCAAACTGGACATCCTGGTCAATAACGCCGGCATCAGCGGCAGCGGCGAGAAGGACATCACAAGCACCGACGCTTGGGACCGCCTGATAGACATCAATGCTAAGAGCGTCTTCCTGGGCATGAAACACTCCATTCCAGAGATGGAGAAGGCCGGCGGCGGGGCCATCGTCAATATCTCGTCCATCTCAGGTTTTGTGGGACAAGAAGCGATCCATCCAGGCTACAACGCGTCTAAAGGCGCGGTCAGGCTGGTTACAAAAGCCGCGGCCGTGCAGCATGCGAAGAGCGGTATCCGGGTCAACTCGGTCCATCCAGGTATGATGCCTCCGATGCTGACGTCTTTCCAGGCAGGAGACCCCAACCGCGAGGCCATGAACGCCGCGATCCCCTTGGGCCGCGAAGGCGAACCCATCGAGGTAGCCAACGCCGTACTTTTCCTCGCATCGGACGATGCTTCCTATATCACCGGCACGGAATTGCTGGTGGACGGCGGGTTCACAGCTAAATAATTCGAAAATCCCCCTTAGCCCTCTTTGCAAAAGGGGGAATTATTCGAAATCAGGAGCGCAAGGATGCGATTAGAAGGCAAGGTAGCGATCATCACCGGCGGCGCCCGCGGCATGGGGGCCGAAGAGGCTAAGCTCTTCGCCAGAGAGGGCGCCAAGGTAGTAGTGGCCGACATCCGTGAGGACGACGCCCGTAAGGTGGAGGCGGAGATCGCTGAAGCCGGCGGCGAGGCGATCGTGATCATGCTTGATGTGACTCAAGAGGACCAGTGGGAGCAGGCGGTCGCCGAGACCGTAGCCAAGTTCGGCAAGCTAGATATCCTGGTCAATAACGCCGGCATCAGCGGCAGCGGCGAGAAGGACTTCGGCAGCACCGCCGCCTGGGACCAGTTGATGGACATCAATGCCAAGAGCGTATTCCTGGGCATGAAACACGCCATCCCGGAGATGGTTAAGGCCGGTGGCGGGTCCATCGTAAACATCTCGTCGATCTCTGGCATGGTCGGTCAGAGCTACGTACATCCCGGCTACAACGCGTCCAAGGGTGCGGTCAGGCTGGTTACAAAAGCAGCCGCCGTGCAGCACGCCAAGAGCGGCATCCGGGTCAACTCGGTTCATCCTGGCAGTATGCCGGCCATGCTGACATCAGGCCCCAGGGGCGACGGTGGCAGCCAGGACGCCCGAATGGCTGCCATTCCCATGGGCCGGGAAGGCCTTCCCATCGAGGTCGCCAATGCCGTGTTATTCATGGCGTCCGACGATGCCTCCTACATCACCGGCACCGAACTCATGGTGGACGGTGGTTACACTGCCCGGTAATCGATCATTTATGGAGCGGTAGTATGCGTTTAGAAGGAAAAGTGGCCCTGATATCTGGAGGCGCACGCGGAATGGGCGCCGAAGAGGCCCGGATCTTCGCCCGGGAAGGCGCCAAAGTAATCATCGGAGACATATCGGAAGATGACGGTAAGGCCGTTGAAGCACAGATAGTTGAGGCTGGCGGCGAGGCGTTATTCGTACGACTTGATGTAACCACCGAAAGCGACTGGACCAATGCCGTCGATCAGGCAATCTCCCGGTTCGGGAAGCTGGACGTCCTGGTCAATAACGCCGGCATCAGCAGCCGTGCCTTCACCGATGACACGGCCATCGACGCCTGGGACAAGATTATGGAGGTCAACTCTAAGGGCGTTTTCCTCGGTTCTAGGGCCGCCATACCCAAGATGCTTGAAGCCGGGGGTGGTTCCATAATCAACATCTCTTCCATCATGGGATTGGTTGGCTCAGCCGGTGGTCACCCCGCCTATAACGCGTCCAAAGGCGCCGTCAGGATATTCTCGAAGGCCATGGCCGTCCGTCACGGAAAAGACAATATCCGGGTGAATTCGGTCCATCCTGGCTTCATGCCCCCCATGACTTCGGGTATCGCCTATGACCAGGACCAGCGCCGCGGCAGCCTGGAGCAGACTCCGCTGGGCCGTGAAGGCCGCATCGAAGAGGTCGCCAACGCGGTCTTGTTCCTGGCCTCCGATGAAGCTTCCTACATCACCGGGGCCGAGCTCGCAGTGGACGGCGGGTTCACCGCCAAATAATCCCTTTAGCAAGATTCTAGGGAGGCCATCATGGGATTCAAGGTTCTCTATCACCTCACCACCGCCAACCTGAATGGCATCGCCGAAGAGGCAAAGTGGGCGGAGGACATGGGCTACGACGGTCTATGTACCGAGGACGCCGCCCACGACCCCATGCTGCCCCTGATGATGGCCGCCTCCACGACGTCGCGAGTGACTCTGGAGCCTCGCGTGGCCATCGCCTTCCCCCGGTCGCCCATGGTTATGGCCTACGCCGCCAGGGACCTCCAAGACTATTCTGGCGGCCGCTTTCGGCTGGGTCTGGGGACCCAGGTCAAAGGGCATATCCTGCGTCGGTTCTCCACCGAATGGGTCGCGCCGGGTCCGCGGATGCGCGAATACGTACAGTCGCTCCATGCCATCTGGGAAGCCTGGCAGACAGGAGAAAGGCTGGCGTACCACGGTGATCACTACAATTTCTCCCTGATGACCCCATTCTTCAGCCCCGGAAAGTCGGACCAGCCGCGGCCTCCGGTATTCATCAGTGCCGTTAACCCCTACAACTGCCGGGTGGCCGGCGAGGTCTGCGACGGCGTGGCTCTACATCCCTTAACCACTCCCAAGTACCTGAAAGAAGTCATCAAACCCAATATCGAAGATGGAGCATCCCGGGCAGGCCGCGACCCCAAGTCGGTCAACCTCAGCAGTTCAGCATTCGTGGTGACCGGCCCGAATCAGGCGGCCATCGACAAGAATAAAGAGGGCGTAAAGAAGCAGATCGCCTTTTATTGCTCGACCCGCAGCTACTCCAAGGTACTTGAAGTGCAGGGCTTCGACGACCTGGGCCTATGGCTCCATGAGATGTCCCTCAAGCAGCAATGGGACAAGATGACCGAGCTGATCACCGACGAGATACTGGACGCCTTCGCCATCGTTGGCGGCTACAGCGAGATACCCGGCCTGATGAAAGAGCGCTTCGACGGCCAGCTAGACGAGGTCGTTCTGAACGCCATCGGCCTCGGCAGTCCCGACGAGGCAGAGGTCCGGAAAGTTATCGAGGGTCTGCAGAGCTAGCTGAGGGCGGAAATCCCCCTTAGTCCCCCTATCCTCGCTCCGCCCACTTCCCCGCTTCCACGGCGGTCAGAAAGTCTGACACTGTCCGGTTGTACAGGTCCGGCTCTTCTAGGTTGATGGTGTGGCCGGCTTGGGGGAATACCGACAGGCCACATGAAGGTATGTTCCGTTTCATGAAGACCGCCGCGTCCACGCAGGGTGTGTCTTCATCTCCAATCATCACCAGGGTTGGGATATTGATCTTCTGCAGTTGTTCTTGAAGCTGGAAGATGGTGGGCCGCTTCATCTGGACTCCCCGGAACGTCAGGGATGACCCCTGGGCCGAGTGCGCCGCCAGTCCGGAGTGGAACTTGGCCCAGCCAACCGGGTCCTTGCGGAGGAATTGCAGTCGCTCGGCGCCCCTGGCATACCCGTCGGCAAACTTCTCCATACCCTCAGCGACCATCGACTCGCTTAGCGCCTGCCACGAAGCCACCAACTGCTCCCGGTCACCGGCGTCGGAGCCTGCGCCAGCCGAGGCTATGACGATGGACCGGCACATCTCAGGGTGGGCGATGGCGAACCCCAAGGTCAGGGTACCGCCCATGGATAGCCCATGGATATGTGCCTTTTCTATATTCAGATGTTGCAACAACCGGTACAGGTCCTCGACCTGGATTTCCTGGGAATAAGCATGCGGGTCGTCGGGCACGCCTGAAGGCGGGTAGCCACGGTGGCAGTAGGTGATGACCTGGTAACGCCGGGAGAAGAAATTCACCTGGGGTTCCCAGCTTGTGATGTCGCCGGCAAACTCGTGGGCCAGCACCAGGGGGTAACCCTCGCCGGCCACCTCGTAATAGATATCAACGCCGTCGGATGAGAAAGTGGGCATGGTTTTAACTCCGTGTGGCTCCGTGTGGCTCCGTGTCGTATTCCACAGGATGATAGGCGGCTGCGGCAGGGCAGTCAATTTGGGGGTTGCCTCGCACGACTAAACAGGCTAGGCTTCGGCCAATCTCAAGCGCCGAATGCGCCTAGTTAAAAATATGGAGTAAATAATGCTGAACAAAGTGCACCATGTGACCTACGTCATGGAGAGTGTCTCTGACATGGCCGCCTACATGGAGAAAAACTTCGCGATCAAGCCTATTTCCACAGACGAATTTACCGATGCTGGTTTCAAGTCCATCCTCTTCCGAATCGGCGAGACCCTGGTCGACTTCTTTGAGCCCCTGCGCGACGACACCACCATGGCCCGCCAACTGAAGGCCACCGGCCCAGGCGTCATGCACGTAGCCTGGGGAGTAGACGGCATCGATGCCGCCTTCAAGAGCCTGCAGAGCAACGGAAACAAGATGCGCGGCGATGCCCCGAACGTAAGCCCATTCGGCTATTTGACCGCTAACATTGAGACCGAAAGCTCTCTGGGCGTTCATTTCCAGCTGGCTGAAGGCGAGCCGAGCTAAATCCCCTCAACCCCCCTTTACGTAAGGGGGGCTTTATTCTTCCCCCTAGAAGGAAACCAAACATGGAATACAACTCACTTGGCCGCACCGGACTCAACGTCTCCCGCGTGGGATTCGGAGGCGGCGGCATCGGGCAGGTCTGGGGCGCCACGACCAGGGACGAGGCTGTCCGGGCTGTCCACAGGGCACTGGACCTGGGAATCAACTACTTTGACGTAGCTCCCGCATATGGCAACGGCAAGGCCGAGGAGGCCCTAGGCATAGCGCTGGAAGGGCGGTCTGAAGATGTAATAATCGGCACCAAGGTCCGGGTGCCTGCAGATGATCTAGCCAACGCAACAGCCAACGTGCAACGCTCCATGGAGACCAGCCTGAAGCTATTGAAGCGAGACTCGGTGGATATTCTCCACGTGCACAACGTGTTCACAGAAAATAGAGACGAAACGCGAAACACGCTTTCAGCCGACGATGTGCTGGGGCCGGTCTTGGAAGCCTACCGGGCAGTGCAATCGGCCGGCAAAACCCGGTTCATCGGCCTATCGGCCATGGACCAACATGTGCCAACGCTGAACCGGATCATGGACGGCGGCGACTGGGACACGGTGTTGGCCTACTACAATCTGCTGAACTGGACCGCACAGTCCGCACCGCCTTCCGAGATCGACCTCTTCGACAACGGCCAAAACATCCTGCTGGCCAAGAAGCACAACATGGGCGTAATTGGCATCCGGTCCCACGCCGCCGGCGCACTGACCTCCGGAGTGGACCGTCCGGTGCCGCCGGAGAACGAACTGCTGCGCCAGGACGTGATCAGTGCCGCCAAGCTGGATTTCCTGCTGGATGGCCCTGTAGAAACCCTATCCCAGGCCGCCACGCTATTCTCTCTGATGAACCGCGACATCCATACCACTGTCCCCGGCGTGAAGAACCAGGCGGAAACGGAAGAGATGGCCGGTTGCAGCGATCTGGAGCCTTTCTCAACGGCCCAATTGGCCCGTCTGACAGAACTCTACAACAAGGGTTTCAGGGACTAGATATGCCTGCCCGCTCATGGTGAGCCTGTCGAACCACGGCTTGAAGGCATGTCCGATCCGCCAGAGGAATGACTTATGCGGCCCTTCGACAGGCTCAGGACGAGCGGTTTTGCCAGCCTACTTTGTTCTGGTGTGTACGGATAGCAACTCACATATCTAGATAATCCCTAAACTTTCGGCCACACGTCTCTGGAGAAATCTTCCATCAACCCCAGCATGCTGTCTAAATCGTCGGTCTGCCTGAGGAAGTCCCAGATCATGGTCGTGACGCCCATGTCTTGGTAGCTGCGAATGTCGCCGGCAATCTGGTCGGCGTCGCCCACGAAGGGCAGACGGTCCGGCCCGGCGGCAGTCTTGGTCAACTCGAACTGGTGGGTGCGGTAGATGGTCTCGATGGTAGACGGATCACGGCCGAAGCGCTCGGCGTATTGGGCCAACCGATCCAACCCTGCTTTCAGCTGTTCCGGGGTGCCCATTGGGAAGGTCGGATTGGAACCCAGAGGGTACCAGCCATCGGCCAGTTCCGCGGTGCGGCGCAGGGCAGGCCGGCTCTCACCACCCACCCAAATGGGAGGATGCGGCTTCTGCACCGGCTTGGGCAGGAAGCTGATATCGTCGAAACTGATGTACTTGCCCTCAAAGTGCGGGTTGTCCTCAGTCCATAGCTCTTTGAAAGCCCGGATGTACTCATCAGTGACCGCGCCCCGTTCTTCGAACGGCGGTAGGCCTAACGCCTCAAACTCTTCCCGCATCCAACCCACGCCGACACCCACTACAAGTCTTCCTCCGGATAGGACGTCCAGGGTCGCGAGCGACTTCGCGGCTATCAACGGATTTCGGTGGGGGACGATCAGCACGCTGGTCACCAGGCGGATCTTGCTGGTCTGACCGGCGATGTAGGCCAACAGCGTGATCTGCTCCATGGACTCGCCGGTTGACGACCCCGGGAATTCGCCTCCCTCTGTGTAGGGATAGACCGAGGAGATATTCCGGGGCACCAAGATGTGGTCGCCGGTCAACAGACTGTCAAACCCGAATTCCTCGCCCTTTTTGGCAATTAAGCCCAGCCTCTCCGGGGTGGCCATTTGTCCTCTGCCTGGCAGAGTGAATCCGTATTTCATGGTAAAAACTCCAGCGTTATGTAATGTAGATCGTCTGGCTCATGCGGTCTGACCCGCATCTCGGACGGTCTCAAGGCGTTTGCGACTCAGTTCAGTTCTAAGATGGTCCGAGCCCAGCACGCGAACCCGGTCCTCGATGATCTCTTCGTGCAATTTGGCGGAATCAGCATACTCGCCCAGGGCTGCGAAAGTGTTGGCTAGGCTACTACGACTGCGTAGGGTGTCCGGGTGGTCCCGGCCCAGCACTTCAACTCGCCGAGCCAGTATATTCTCAAACATGGGTTTGGCGTCTTGGTAGCGTCCGGCCGCGAAATAGGTGTTGGCCAATCGGCTCAGGCTCCGCAGAGTCTGGGGGTGTTGATGCCCCAGCTTTTCCTGATGGATATGTATATTCTCGGAATAGAGCACGAAGCATTCGTCAAATTGATCTATGGCACGCAATGAACGGGCCAACCCACTCCGGGCGTTGATTGTCTGAAAGTGTCTCTCGCCCTGATGCTCGAGTCTGACAGCAAGTACCTCCCGCAGAATCGCCACTGCCTCCACCAAACGCTTGGCAGAGTGCAGTTCCCTGGCCTGGGTTTCCAACCGGGACTGCGCGGCCGAATCGAATCCTTGTTTTGCCAACGGTCTGTTTCCTCTTCAGGGCGGTTGATCTAAAGCCGATGGTTCGACGGGGCTCACCACGAACGGACTATCAGCAGCAAAGAACAAGGTTTACCGTTAATTACCGTTCGTCCTGAGCTCTGTCGAAGGGCGTGCACTAGCCAAGTTCATCATTCCAGATTCAGGGCTCAGAAAGCCTTTTTGAGTACCTCCATCACCTGGTCGACAGAGGTGATGGGAATGGGGTTGTTGCGGCAGCCGCCGTCCGTTAGCACCAACTCGGCTATCTCCGGCAGGTCTTCTTCAGGAATCTCAAGCTCGCGTATACGGTGTGGCAGGCCCATACCTAGGACAAAATCGTCCACCGCTCGAGCCGCTGCCTTCGCTGCTGCCTCGTCGCTCATGCCCCGAGTGTCCAACCCCGCCGACCTTGCCAGCAACGCCTGTTTGGCCGCCGAGACCGGGCGGTTGAATTCCATGACGTAGGGCTGGGTGACGCAGGAGGTGTAGCCGTGGCCCACCGCGTATTTCACGCCCAGGATATGGCCGATAGCGTGGCTAAGCCCGGTGGCGAAGTTGGGCGCGCCCATCATCGACATCCAGCCGGCCACCAAGCATTGAAGCCGGGCTTCCGGGTCACCATCAGACTCCCTAGACTTGGGTAGATGAGTGAAGAGCATCTCCGCTGCGGCAAGTATAGGTGCGTCTATAGCCGGTTGGTTGCCGCTGGTATACAGCCTCTCGATGCAGTGATCCATGGCTTTGACCCCAGTAGAGAGCCACAGCCAATCTGGCGTGCCTTCGGTCATCACCGGGTCCAGCATTATCAGGTCGGCGTAGAGCCGGGGATGGCGCACCCGAATCTTGTGTCCGGCTTGGTCGTCCAGCACATTGCCGCCGCCCATGTTGAACTCGCCTGCCGAGAGCGTGGTCGGGATGGACACTTGTAATGGCAGGTCTTTACCATCCAGATTAGGCGAGAGCATCATGTCCTGTTCCTCGCCCAACTGCCGGAGTTGTTCCACGGTGGTGATGCCCTCGGCCATGAGGACAGCAATCATGCGGGCAGCGTCAGAGATGGTGCTACCACCGACGCCCACCAGCGTGTCTACGCCGTTAGCGACGGCCATGTTGGCGGCTTCAACCGCAGATGCCAGCGGTGCCCTCTGGGTCAGCCTCGAGTAGGTGCCAACAGACATATCGCCTAGCCCATCGTTGATGCGCCTAACCGAGTTTGTTTTCTCGGCCACGGCGCGGCCAGACAGGACCAATATCCGCTTGCCGCCCAGCTTTCTTACTTCGTCTCCCAGGGAATCGATCTTCCCATTGCCAAAGACGATGCGTGTTGGCACGGCAGGATCAAACTCGCCCTGCAGCAGGTTTTGCTGGGTCATTTTGATGTCTCCGTCTTCGGGCGGGTTAATCGGAAAGCGGGATGATGATGGTGAACCGGTCTTCGTCTCCGATGACGCGGGTGGAGTGTCCGGTGCCGGTCATGTCTTCGGCCAAAAGCACTGCTCCGGGGCCATATTGCTTGAGGGTGCCGTCTGGCAGGCCAAGCTCTATGGAACCGGTCAACGAGATGCTGTACTGGCGTCGGGGGGCGGTGTGAAAGTCCAGGAAATACCCGGCCTTGACCATGCGGAAAGATATTCCAGGGGTCTGTTCTACTGGTGAGGCCAGCCCGTGGGCGCCCTCGGTGTCGAGAAACTCCGTCATCTCAAACTCTTTTTCCTCGATCACGGAGGTCCCGTCAGGTCCGGTGTAAACGTGCACGAATTTAGGCATTTTTCTCTCCATACGGGCTGTCAGCGGTCTGCTTTCAGCTAATCTAGATTTGGGGCTACCTTTTCATTGATCAACTGGACGGCTTTGATCTGGTGTTCCAGCGGAACGCTGCAGCCAAAGTTGACCTCATAGATCACTTGGTTGATCCCTAGTTCTTCTTGAAGTTCCTGCAGTCTTTCCACGACCGACTCGGGAGTGCCGTAGATCACCATGTTGTCCAGCACGTCCTCGTAGGACATGGACTGCAGACGCTTGGCTTGGCCGGCCCGGTCGTCGCCCGCCGTTATACCCGATTGGCCCACAGACTCGGTGATCACCCTGATCAGCCGCTGCATCTGGTACATGGTGCTTTCTTTCGGCTCGGAATAGGCCTTTTCCTTAGTGTCGGCCACGTAAACCGGCACCCTTAAACCAACGTCCACGGTCCCGGTGTGACCGGCCTTCTTCCGGGCGGCATGAAACTCCGCAATCATCGGTTTCAAATCCAGCAGGCTGGTGACCCGGGACGGATTGATGAATATGGGATATCCCATCCTTCCCACCAGCTCAAAGGTGTCCTCCGAGGTTGCGCCGATCCGGATGGGCGGATGGGGCTTTTGCAAAGGCTTGGGCACCACGCAGAGATCGTCGTACTGATAGAAATTACCCTTGAAGGAGAACCGTTCTTGGGTCCAACTTCTGAGGATTATCTCCAGGCACTCGTCAAAGCGGTCACGGCTCTCGGAATAGTCAAACCCATAGCCCTGGTAGATCCGAGGGAAGGCGGCCCGGCCGATACCGAAGCCCAACCGCCCGTTGCTCAGGTGGTCGAGGGTGGCGATCTCCTCGGCGATCTGGACCGGATTACGGAGCGGTAGTACGTGCACTGCCAACCCAATCTTGACCTTCTTGGTGCGTGCGGCCACGGCTCCAGCCACGGTCACCGGCGCCGAAAGCACCGACCGGCCTGGATCGAAGTGATATTCCGCCAGCCAGATCCCCTCAGATCCGGACTCCTCAGCGGCGTCGATCAACTCCATGGAGTCTTTGAATATCTGCGCCTGGGTGGTCTGCTCGTTCGAGGGGAATTCTACGAAAAGTCCGAACTCCATCTGAAGCTCCAGTGGGCATGGATGGGTAAGCCAAAAATCGACCAACCAATACTACCACCGGCACAGCCGGGTTTGTTGCTTCGCAGGTTTCCGGAGGATTTTTGGGCTAGACCGAGCGTTCTGTCTGACGGCGGAGGTTTTTGATCCAGCGGCGGAGTAGGGAGTTGGAGACGACGGCGGGGAGGGACATGAGCATCATGCGGTAGACCCAGCGGCGGCTTACTTTGACCGTGGATTCGGGGTCTAGCCAACTGCCGCTGCTGGCCAGACGCGCCAGCGTTGCCAGCCCCAATAACAGCGGCCACAGGCAGGCCAACCGCAGCCGGACAGAACGGCGCGGCACCGCCAGCAGATACTCCTCTGCAGCTTGGAAGTGGCCCAGGGCAGTCTGCATCCACGGCACCAGCACGGCTCTGGCGCGCGATTCGTTCGCCGGATCAAGCAGGTCAGCAGGGGTGAGGCCCGCAGCCTTAAGCTCGTCTTCGGGGATGTAGCACCGGCCGTTTCGCAGGTCACCGGGGATGTCACGCAAGATGTTGGTCAACTGCAGGGCTTTCCCGAACCGGACACCAAGCTCAGACATCTTGCCCACGTCCCACTTGCTTAAGCTGGAGTCGTGAGCGGTCGTGATCTTGGTCCAGAACTCGCCGACACACCCAGCCACCAGGTAGGTGTAATGGTCCAAATCAGCAGCGCTAGACAGTGCCGCCAAGCCTCCGGAGCCACCAGTGGGGAAGACCTTCAGATCCATCTCCATCCCTAGATTCAGAGTGGTGACCACCCACCTGACCTGCTCACGGTCAGCCTCATCCAAAGCCTGCAACAAAGAAAAAGACTCAACCATCGACCCAAACATGGCCTGCTCTTCGGGCGACGCCCCTTCAAGCGACCTAGCCGCCAACCCCCGCAAAACCCCCAAATCCGCCGACCCCTCAACCTGCCCCCGGAAAACCAACAAATCATCCAACCGCGCCCCAGAAAACTCAGCGCGCTGATCGGAGATTGTGTCGGCTGTTCTGGCTAGTAGGTAGGCCAGGCCCACAGGCTCACGCAGGTTCTTGGGGAGGACGCGGAGAGTCAGGTAGAAAGAACGGGAGACGCCCTTGAGGACATCTTTCAAAAGCCGGTTACGGCTGGCGGCGTCCATGATGGGCAAACCGGCCGGGGTGGTGCTCCGAGTCATGGCTACCGGGCCAGCGCGGCGACCACCGGTGAGGTGAAATGAGTCCGTTCGGTTTTTTCGACCGCATCCTTGACCATCTCGTCGACGGCCAGGCCTTCTTCTAACCGCAGCACCGTATCCAAGCTGGCTTTGGTCTCGGGATGCTTGGGGACGAACAGCGTGCAGCAGTCCTGGTCGGGGAGGATCGAGGTGGTGAACGTCCCGATGTCCTGGGCCATGTCCACGATTTCTTCCTTGTTGTGGCCAATCAGCGGTCGCAGAATCGGCATTCCGGCTGACTGGTCAACCACGGCGATGTTCTCCAGAGTCTGGGAGGCTACCTGACCGCAGCTTTCGCCGGTGATGATCGCTTTGGCCCGGTTGCGTCTGGCCAATGCCTCAGTGATCCGCACCATGAACCGGCGGTAGAGCACCACACGGTAGGACGGCGGGCACGATAGGATGATCTGTTTTTGAATCTCGCCCAGGGGCGCCATGAACAGGTTGGACTCGTATTGATGACGTGTTAGGTGTTCCACGAGATCGGTCGCTTTTTCCATCGAAGTGCGGTCAACCAGTGGATAGCTGTGGAAGTGGACGAACATCGCCTGGCAACCGCGTTTCATCATCTGCCAGGCCGCAACTGGCGAGTCGATGCCGCCTGAAAGCATCACAGCCACCTTGCCACTGACTCCTACCGGCAGTCCGCCGTGGGCCTTAACCTCATCGAAGTACACCAAGAGCCCCTTGGCCTGGATATCCACGTAGATTGTGAGTTCCGGCTCTTTGAGGCTGACCTCAGCCCCGGTCAGGTCTTTGACAAAGGCTCCCAGGTCTCGGTTAACCTCATCCGAGGTCATCTGGAACCGCTTGTCGGCCCGGTTGGTGGTTATCCGGAATGACTTGAAGCTGCGGCTGTCCAGCATCTCGGGCAGTCTGCCCTTCAAACCGTCCAAGTCCTGAGGCAATTCATAGGCCTTGTAGAACTTGGCGACGCCAAAGACCTCTTTCAGGCGGGACCTCACCTCGGGCCAGCATTCCTCATCGGCCAGGGTGAGACCGACCATTAATTGGCCTTTCCAAACGCGTTCAACGCCAGCGCCACGGGTGGCGATGCGGAGGTTGTCTGTGAGCTTGCGCATGAACCACGGGCGGTTCTTGCCCTTCAGCGCCAGCTCATGGGTTTTAACGATGGCATGTGCTTTGAGTTCTTGCATACAGGCCTATTGTACCCGATAAAACCGGAAATCCCCCCAACCCCCCTTTACGGAAGAGGGGATAACAAAAGTCCCCCTTTCGTAAAGGGGGATCTAGGGGGATTTTCGCAGCCCGCAAGAGTCCAATTGGAGTAGCCAGCCAAACCTCTAGGCGAAGATCGCGTCCTTGATGGCCAATACTTCTTGCCGTATCTGGCCGTTCTCAGCGACCTCTCCATTGATCTTGCCCGCGCCGTGAATCACGGTTGAGTGGTCCCGGCCGCCCAGCATCCGCCCGACCTGCGTCGGCGAAAGCTCCAGTTCGTAGATCAACAGGTACATGGCAACCTGCCTGGCCAAAGCCACCTTCTTGGTCCGGTTCTTGGCCATCAGGTCCCCCACCGTAAGGGCGTAGAACATGGCCACCTGTTCGAAGATCCGTTGCGGGTCGATCGAACGTCCGTCGGTCTCCGGGGCCATCTCGTTCAGGATCTGCAGGGTCGACTCCAGCGTGATTTTTGCGTTCATCAACTGGGAGTAGGCCACCATACGGTTCAGGCTGCCCTCCAACTCCCGCACGTTGCGCTGTACGCGCTTGGCGATCAGCTCGATGACGCTGTCTTCCATCTCAACCCGTAGTTGGTCTGCCTTGTTGGCCAGGATCGCCATGCGGGTCTCCAGGTCGGGTGGCTGGATGTCGGCGATCAACCCGCCTTCAAAGCGCGATCGGAGCCGGTCCTCGATGGCGCTCAGTTCGCGGGGCGCGCGGTCTGCCGAGATGACCACCTGATTCCCGGCGTTATGGAGTTCATTGAATGTATGGAAGAAACCTTCATGGGTCTGTTCCTTGCCGCTGAGGAACTGCACATCGTCGAGCAGCAGCACCTGCACAGACCGGTAGCGGCGCCTGAAATCCTCCGTGGAGCGGTTCCGGATGGCGGTGATGAACTCATTGGTGAACTGCTCAGAGGTCACGTAGAGCACCGACATGCCACGGCTGGCGCAGGTCTTGCCGATCGCCTGGAGCAGATGGGTCTTGCCCAGCCCTGATCCAGAATGCAGATACAACGGGTTGTAGGTCTGACCCGGGGATTCCGCCACGGCCCT
>CAVOAA010000060.1:0-16285 GCA_963693555.1 Dehalococcoidia bacterium
GTTGACGTTTGAGCGCCAATCAAGGTTTTCCGCTGGTCGTGGCTCTCTTGTTATTCTTGGCGCTCGGAATGGGGTGCGCAGGTTCGGACGACGGCAGGACGAGGGTTGATTTAACGCCCGCACCGTCTGCTGGTACAGAGCCCACTGCCACGCCGCAGGCCACACTGACCCCGGCACCGTCCACACCGGCACCATCGCCAACCGCCGAGCATGGGTCGGCGGAAACCGGCACTGCAACGCCAGAACCCATTACTCTCATCGTGCTTGAGGAACCAACTCCCGCGCTGGCGATCAGCCCGACCGTAGGGCCGAGGAACACCATCGCCCCAACGCCAACGCCAACTCCGACACCTGAACCCACACCAACTCCCGTCCCGACAGCTACTCTTGCGCCGGAACCAACGCCAACGATCGCCCCTACGGCGACGCCGGAACCTATGCCCACTCCAACGCCCGTTCCCCCGCCGACTCCCGTGCCCACCGCGACACCGACACCTCAGGCTCCAAGTGGGACAGGGTTGGTCATCCAGTGCATATTCTTCGATGGGTTGGTCAAGACTACCGAAGCGGACGAGTACGTCCAGATACTCAATGAGGGTTCTTCAGTCGTTGACCTCTCCGGATGGCGGCTGATCGACCGGGCGGACGGCTCGCCCGAATTCACTTTTCCTTCTTATCAATTGCAACCACAGCAGTGGGTACGGCTGTATACGAACGAGGTCCATCCGGAGTCAGGAGGGTTTTCCTTCCAACGTAAGTCTTCCATCTGGAATAACTCCAACCCGGATGAAGCCGGACTGATCAACCCCAACGGCGTCACGGTATCGACCAGTACCTACCCGCCCGGCTGTTAGGGATTCACGTCTTTGCCCAGTGGCACGCGCCGGGTTTATACTCGCCTGCGGCTCAGGGTCTAGCCCGAGCCCTAAAACTTCGTATTCTTGGAGGCAGCAGCTTTGGAAATAGGACTCTCCATCCCCCGGCTACCCGATGTACCGGGCCTGAGACGGTTCGTCGAGACCGCGGAAGAACTTGGGTTTGAATCGGTCTTGGCCGGCGACCACATAGTCCTGCCCACCGCAGGGACCAACCAGTACCCCTACACGGCCGACGGTTCGTTCTCCAAGCCTTCCAGCGAGCCGTTCCTGGAGACCATGACGCTGCTGGGATTCCTGGCGGCCTGCACCAGCCGGATCAAGTTGGGTAGCACGGTGATCATCCTGCCGTACCGCAACCCAGTGGTTCAAGCCAAGATGTTCGCCTCGCTGGATGTCTTGACCGGTGGCCGGATCATCTGTGGCGTGGGCGCGGGCTGGTTGGAGAAAGAATTCCAGATATTGGGGTTGGACTACCACCAACGGGGCGCGATGACTGACGAGTTCATCGAGATCATGCAGGCGCTCTGGACCCAGCAGGACCCCGAATACCAGGGCAAGTATTACAGTATCGACGGGATCCAGTTCGAGCCCAAACCCATTCAACAACCGGGCGTACCCATCTGGGTTGGCGGCCACACCAAAGCGGCGCTGCGCCGGACGGCCAAATACGGCAGCTGCTGGCACACCACCCGGCAGACCCCCGACTTCGTGGCCGAGAACCTGCCTTATCTAAGGGAGCGCGTCGAGAAAGAGGGGCGAGACCAATCTGAGGTTACAGTGTCATTGAAGCGCAGCCTGCACTTCACCGACATGGGCCTGGGTGACGGGCGCTACGTGCGTAGCGGCGGCTCGCTGATCGCCACAACCCAGGAGGTGATCGACGACCTGCACGCCTGTCAGGAGATCGGCATCAACCAGTTGACCTACGATTTTCGCGTGGAAACCCTGTCGGACTGCATCAAGGCGATGGAGCACCTGGCCGACAAGGTCTTGCCGGTGGCAAAGCGGTTGGGGTAAGGGTTCTCCGAAAGCAGGCTTGGATTAGTCTAGACCCGGTGCCCTCATCTCCGACTTTGTCGAGAGCCTCGACTCCGTCGGGCCTAACCCTCTCCCGTGCGCGGGAGAGGGGATATTTGTGGCCCTCTGATTCCTAGAGGCCGCTGTCTTTGAAGGACTTGGCGCGCTTCACCAGCTCTTCGTTGGTATGGGCCATCTGGGTTATCTGCTTGTCGGTAACTTCTCGTTTCACCTGAGCCGGCGCACCGGTCACGAACGAGCGGGCCGGCACCTGGGTCCCGCCCAGCACCACGGAGTTAGCGGCGATCAGGCAGTTTTCGCCCAAGGTAACCCGGTTCAAGATTGTACAGTTGTTGCCCAGCAGAGAGCCACGTCCAACCAGGTCGCAGTGGACGACCACGGAATGGCCCACCGAGACATGGTCTTCAATCGTCAGGCCATCGCCGTGGATCACCGACCCTTCTTGAATGTTCACATAGTCGCCGATGACGATGGCATTGGGGCTGTCACCACGGACCGTGACGCCGGGCCAGATGCTGGCGTACTCGCCTATCTCAACGTTGCCGACGACGTAAGCGAACTCGCTCACCCACGCGGTGTCGGCCACCTTTGGGGTTACTCCTTCAAGGGTTCGGATCAAGTCAATCCTCCAGAAAATTCATGGGAATAAGAAACACAATGATGTGCCGGGGTGCGCAGCTTCGTACCCGGCGTCGATTATAGCCCATATAACCGTTCGTCCTGAGGCTCTCGAAGGGCGCGCGCCAGCCAAGTTCAATTCAGGAGATACGTGGTCTACAGGTAACCGTGGTTCGACAGGTCCGATTGCATCGAGACTCTCCACCTTGGTCGGAGCCCACCGTGAGCGGGCGCCGCACAAGGCAGCTATTCCCGGTTGACGCCCACCGAACGGCGGGCCTCGCGGTCCATATCCCGGTCGATGATGGCACGGCGTTTGTCGTACTGCCGCTTGCCCCGGGCCATGCCCAGTTCCACCTTGGCCACATGGTGCTTGATGTAGACACGAAGGGCCACGATGGTCAGACCTCGCTCGGCGGCGGACGACGTCATCTCGATAATCTCAGCCTTGTGGAGCAGCAGTTTGCGGTTCCGTTTGGGGTCGTGGTTATTGAGGCTGGCAGGGTCGTAGGGAGCGATGTAGGCGTTGTGTAGCCACATCTCCCCTTTGTTGGCCCTGGCGTAAGCGTCGGAGAGATCGATCTTGCCGGCCCGGATGGACTTGATCTCGGTGCCCGTGAGATGGAGTCCAGCCTCGTAGCGGTCAAGTATTTCGTAGTTGAAGAAAGCGCGGCGATTGGATGCCACCGGGCGAAAGTCTTTGGCAGGGGGCTTTTGCTGAGCCCCCTTTTTAGATGCCGGTACGGTTGGTGTTGACGCCGTCTTCTTCGCCATTGCCCTTCACTATCTTTATTCGGCCTAGCCGCCCAAGCTGAGTTCTTCCTTCAATATCTTTATTCAGCCTAGCCGCCCAAGCTGAGTTCTTCCTTCAATATCTCGATGGCCCGGTCGAGGTGCAGGTCTTCATCTTCGTCGTCGGCCAAAGGCTCCAGAACGATGTCCGGCGTCAGGCCTTCACCCTCGATCAAAAAACCGTTTGGGGTGAACCAACGGGCGGTGGTGAAATTCACTCCCGAACCGTCAACCAATGGCCATAGATTGGTGACACTACCTTTGCCAAAAGTCGTCGTGCCGATAACTGTTGCGCGGTCATTGTCGATGATCGCTCCGGTAAAAACCTCACTGGCGCTGGCGCTAAATTCGTTCACCAGGACGACCATGGGTATATCCAGCGCTTTTCCGCCGGATTTGACGCCCCAATTGCGTCGGTTCCCGTTGGCGTCGATCTGGTACAACACCAACCCATCTTTGATGAACTGGCTCGTCACGTCAACAACCGAGGACACCAGGCCGCCCGGGTTATTACGAAGGTCCAGCACTATCCCGACCCCCTGGGAACGCTCGAAGCGCTCCAGAGCCTCTTTCAACTCGTCGTTGGTGGTGCCGGTGAACCCCGATAGCCGGAGGTGCCCTATACGGCCCACCTGCATCAGCAACGTGACGCTTTCCAGGTCTATTATGTCCCGCTCGATCTCGATGAGGGTGGTCTCGGCGTTATTTACGTGCCGCACCAGCAGGATAACCTTTGTGCCCTCTTCGCCCCGGATCATCCGGACGACTTCTAATAGACTCAGGCCTCGGACACTCTCACCGTCAACCTCAAGTATCACGTCGCCGGCCCGGATACCGGCCGCCTGTGCAGGTGCGTCTGGGAATGGTGCAAGGATAGTTATCACGCCTTCCCGAATCCCGACCTCGGCCCCGATGCCGCCGAAGAACCCGCGAATATCCTCTCTTTCCAGAGAGAATTGTTCCCGGTCCAAGAACCCAGCATACGGGTCGCCCAATGCCTGGAGCATACCCCGAATCGCGCCGTCACTGATGGTCAGAGGGTCTAATTCATCTCCGTCGATCGCCTCGCGATTCAGCAACTCCCAGACCTCGCTGAGGCGCTGGAATTCGGCCGGGAGACCCTCGATCGTTACAGTCTCACCAACGTCGATATCATCGCCAGAGCAGGCGGCGGTGGCCAACAGGACCACAGCCATGGTGGCAATAAGAATAAAACGCAGAGGGATTCTAGTCCTAATCACGGGTGTTCTCTCCTGCCGCAGAGCGCGGGCCTGACTCGCCAAATCGGCGAGCGTTCCAGCTCTGTGGCATTCACGTTGCAGGCTTCGATTGTACCATAGGGCATGCTCAGCCCAGACTCCAGCCACCCAGCCCAGAACGGCATTTTGGCCGCAGTAGAGCAGGCGCGTTGACACTGATTTCGGCAAGCTGCTAGGATGGCAAAAACCGGCCCGGTTCAGATTCACACCCAGGTTCACAATGGTTGGGCCAGACTTATGATGGAAGGTGCATTTTGGCAGGAATCTCGGCCTTTGGAGGCTACGTCCCAAGATACCGATTAGGTGCGGAGACAGTCGGCTGGGATTCGTCCGGCCAGCGATCCATAGCCAACTTCGACGAAGACAGCGTCAGCATGGCGGTGGCCGCCGGCATCGATTGCCTGAAGGGCCGTGACCGCGAAGACATCGACGGGCTGATCTTCGCCTCCACAACTCCGCCCTACGCAGAGAAGCAGTGCGCGTCGATCATTGCCACCGCGCTGGACCTGCGCCGGGACATCTTCACCGCAGACATCACCGACGTCCTCCGGGCCGGCACAACCGCTTTGAAGTCGGCATTGGATTCGGTGGCCGCCGGTTCTGCCAAGCACGTCCTGGTGATAGCCAGCGACAACCGGCAGGGGCCTCCCAAAGGTGAGACAGAACGCAACTCCGGCGACGGCGCGGTGGCGTTTATCATCTCAAAAGAAGGAGTGATCGCCGAGCAGGCCGGGTCCCATACCATCACCGAGAACATGATGGACACCTGGCGGAGCGCCGGGGACCAGTTCGTCCGTTCCTGGGAGGACCGCTTCGCCATCGAAGAAGGGCTGGAAAGGATCCTGGCCGAGTCCGTTTCCGGTTACATGGAAAAAGAGGGTGTGTCGGTCAAGGACGTAAGCAAACTGGCCCTGTATTCCCCCGATGCCCGCCGCCACGGCCAATTGACGCGGCAACTGGGCTTCCAGCCGGAACAGGTTCAGGACCCGCTCTTTGGCCGCATGGGCAATACCGGGGTGGCCTTTCCATTAATGTTGTTGGCGAGCGCCCTGGAAGAGAGCGGCCCCGACCAGTTGCTGCTCACCGTGTCATACGGCGACGGCAGTGATGTGCTCGGTTTTCGCACCACATCTAATATCGGTGGAACACAGCCCGGCCTGGGCGTATCGGGTTACCTGGATTCAGGTAAGGTGCTGGACAGCTACGAGACCTACGCCAAGTGGCGCGACGTTTGGATGACCGACTCCTCATCCAGGCGACCCCAGGCCCAGTCTCCCTCGGTCACGGCGCTGTGGCGGGAGAGCGACCAGAACATCAAGTTCCACGGTGGGGTCTGCAATCAGTGCGGTTACGTGCAGTACCCGCCCCAACAGATCTGTGTGGAGTGCCAGGCCAGAGACGACTCCTCGCCCATCAGGCTGAGTGACAAGCTAGGGACGGTCTTCACATATTCCTTGGACTATCTGGCCGGCACTGTGGACTCGCCATTGGCCGTCGTGGTGATCGACTTCGAGCCGGGCGGCCGGGTTCTGTGCATGATGACCGACCGGGAGGTCGATGAGGTCAAGATCGGACTCCAGGTGGAGATGAGTTTCCGCAAGCTCCGAGTGGTCAACGGCATACACAACTATTATTGGAAGGCAGTGCCGCTGCGCAGCCCGAATTAGTCCCCTCTCCCATTCGTTAGAGAAGGTTTAGAAGGGGCGTTGGCGGTATAATTGCATTCAAGCCATGCAAATTTACATGGCATTTAGGAGAGCGATATGAGCGGGATCAAGGACCGGGTTGCCGTCATTGGCATGGGTTGCAGCAAATTCGGCGAACGCTGGGACTCCAGCTCGTCGGACCTGATCGTCGAAGCTGCCTACGAGGCTTTTGAGGACGCCGGGATCGAGGGTAAGGATATCCAGGCTGCCTGGCTGGGTACTGTGGGTTCGTTCCGGACGGGACAACCTCTGGCCGCCGCGCTGAAGCTCGATTACATCCCCATCACCCGGATCGAGAACGCCTGCGCCACCGCCACTGACGCCTTCCGCAACGCTTGCTACGCCGTGGCCGCCGGTATCTATGACATAGTCCTGGTCGTGGGCGTGGAAAAGCTCAAGGACTCGGGTTTCTCCGGCCTGGCCGTGGCCGAGCCGGCCGGCGCCGACGTCAACCCGCCGGTGCCGCCACCCTCCCAGTTCGCCCTGGCCGCCACCCGTTACTTCCACCAGTACGACATCCCCTATGAAGACGGAAAGATGACCCTGGCCCAGATCGCCTCCAAGAACCACCACAACGGGACCATGAGCCCCAAGGCCCACTTCCAGCGGGAGGTGAGCGCCGAACAGGTGGCCAACGCTCCCATGGTGGCCTGGCCTCTAGGGTTGTTCGACTGCTGTGGCGTTTCAGACGGGGCAGCAGCGGCCGTCATCACCACTCCAGAGATCGCCAAGACATTCAGGGACGATTACATTTTGGTAAAGGGTATCGGTCTTTCAGTGGGCGCCTACGGCATCATGCGCAACGACTGGGACTTCACCCACTTCCCGGAGACCGTCCGGGCCAGCCAGGTCGCCTACCAAGAAGCCGGCATATCTGATCCCCGTCAGGAGATCGACCTGGCCATGGTCCACGACTGCTTCACCATCACTGAGTTGATCATCTACGAGGACCTAGGGTTCAGCCCCCGTGGCCAGGCCAGCAAAGATGTGGCGGCAGGGACATTCAGCCTCGAAGGCGAGCTGCCGGTGAACACCGACGGCGGCCTAAAGTGCTTCGGCCATCCCATCGGGGCCAGCGGCATACGCATGATCTACGAAGTCTACAAGCAACTCCAGGGCAAAGCCGATGCACGTCAACTGAAGAGCCCAACTTTGGGCCTGACGCACAACCTTGGCGGCCGCCCCGGCTCGTTCACCTGTTCCGTGGCGTTGTTCGGCACCCGGGACTAAACCCTGCCATGGCCATTACTGCTTTTCAGTGCTGGCTGCAATCGCATCCAGATGAGCTTTGAGAGGAGATAAAGATGTCAGCGAAAGTTAACGGGCTCGGACATATCGGTTTCTACGTTCAGGACTTGGAGCTGATGAAAGACTTCTACGCGAACTTCATTGGTATGACACTGACCAAGGTGAGTGCGGGCGGGGCCTTCTTCAGCGCCGACCCGGAGGCCAACGACCACGAGATTGCGATGATGGCCGGGCGGACTTCGCTTGATGACCCACACTGGATCCAGCAGATCTCGATGCGAGTCGATTCCTTGGACGACCTTCGCGATTTCAAGCAACGCATCGATGAGAAAGGGTACAAAATCGACCGCATCGTCACCCATGCGAGCGCCATCGGATGTTACTTCCGTGATCCGGAGAACAACCCGATCGAAGTGTTCTGGCTAACCGGCCACACGTCTTGGGCCCAGATAAGCATTCCCATTGATATCGAACAGTCGGACGAAGCGGTCATGGCAGACGTCGATCGTGCCTTCGACGTTTCTAGACACGTCGAGTTGGGCAAGCCTGCTACTCCGGAAACTGCTGAGGCGATTCGGGCATTGAGAGAGGCCGCTCCAGCAACCTCGTAAACTCGGCCACACGCCGACCCGCAAATAATCACCGGAAACAGACAATCGGGCCATGCTCCTAAGCAGCATGGCCCGATTGTCTGTTTTTAAGGTATGGATTTCGCTTTCCATGTCGCTACCAGGCTCAAAGTTAGACATAATCTTAAATTTTGTTTAAAATCTGACCAAGAAAACGTTGTGCCGGACGTACTCCGGCTGAAATAATCGTGGTGACATAAAGTGGGAGTGAGTGAGTGTGGGCGTGATGTCATCTAGGAACCACTTCAAGGTCACGAGGGCTCGATGGTAGCCACCGGGACCACGACCGGGGTAACGACCGGCGTGGTGCAGGTCATCGCCAGGGGTACCGATGTGGCCTTTGTTATTGACGAAAATGCCCCGTTTGACGTGGTAGCCACGGAGTTGCGGGAACACTTGACCAAGAAAAGTGGCCTGTGGTCCAAGGGCGATATCACCATCAACGTCGGCCAACGGATGCTGGCCAGGGACGAGCTGGCCCAGGTCAAGTCGATCATCGAGACCAACTCGGGGCTGACCGTGACTAGATTCTGGTTCGCGCCAGATTCTCTGGGCACCGGCGACCTTCGAGTAGAAGCCAAATCGGCAGCCAACTCCAGTCCCCCCCAATCTGCGCCCCAACCTGCGGCGCATAACGAGATCGTGCTCCCTGACGGTCAACCTGATGCAACGGCCGAGCCCATATCCGCCGTTGCATCGATCATTGAGGGCCTCAAGACCAAACACAACAGGAACGGGGCCCGCAACCGGAACATAACCGAAGCCCTGTTCATCAAGTCGACGTTCCGTTCCGGCGAGACACTGCAACACCACGGCGATGTTGTGGTATTGGCGGACGTAAACCCCGGGGCAGAGATCAGGGCCGACGGCGACATAGTTGTGCTGGGCTCTCTCAAGGGATGGGTCCATGCCGGCGCTTCCGGCGACAACAAGGCCGTGATCATAGCCCTCGAACTCCCTTCATCCAGGTTTCAGATCGGCAAATATGAAGGCGTCGCGCCTTCATCGTCGCGCCACAAATCAAAATCGTCAGCCTCCGGACCTCAGATTGCCTACGTGAGGACCCGTTCCATCCACGTAGCGCCATTTGCCGGCCGGTTTGCGAGATACAACAAAGGAGTACCTTATGACGGGTAGGACCATCGTTATAACCTCTGGTAAAGGCGGGGTGGGCAAGACCACCGCGACCGCCAACATCGGCACCGGCCTGGCCATGCGTGGTCACAAAGTGGTGGTGGTCGATACCGACATCGGCCTCCGCAACCTGGACGTCATCATGGGCCTGGAGAACCGCATCGTCTATGACCTAGTCAACGTCATTGAAGGCACCTGCAAACTGAGCCAGGCCATGATTGGCGATAAGCACGATTATGAGTTGTTCCTGATACCCGCCGCCCAGACCCGGGACAAGAACAGCATCGGGCCGGAGCAACTGCGCGAGATGTGCGCCGAACTCGAGAAAGAGTTCGATTACGTGCTGATTGACTGCCCGGCGGGGATCGAACAGGGCTTCAAAAACGCCACAGCCGCCGCCCAAGAGGCCATCATTGTGACCACCCCGGAGGTCTCGGCCATCCGTGACGCAGACCGGGTCATCGGGCTGCTGGAGTCATCAGGGCTGCACCGACCAAAGCTCATCATCAACCGCATCGCCCACGAGATGGTCAAGCGCGGCGACATGATGGACCAGAAGGACGTGGAAAGCCTGTTGGCCATCGAGGTCATTGGGTTGGTGCCCGCCGACGAACATACGGTTGTCGCGGCCAACCGGGGTATCCCGGTGGTACACAATCCCAAGTCTTCCGCCGGAAGCGCGTTCCTTCGGATCGCCGCCAGGGTGGACGGAGAGGATATCCCGTTGATGGACCTGGAACCCAAGACCGGCCTGTTCTCGAAGTTCAAAGGAATGGTCGGGATGAACGGGAGGGCCTACTCTCATGCGTGAACTACTACGCTGGCTCTTCAACCTTAGCGGCAAAGAACTGGACCAGGCAACGGAGATGCTCTCCAAAGACACAGCCAGACAACGGCTCAAGCTGGTATTGATCCAGGACCGGCTGGAGTTGGCCCCGGAGAAGTTGGAGGAGATGAAAAAGGAGATCTGGGAAGTGGTCTCCAAGTACATGGTGGTGGACGACGACTTCATGGAATTTGAGGTGCGGCGTCTGGACGACCTGACAGTGCTGGTCTCCAACATAGAAGTGAAAGACTTAAGCGAGCTCACCCCAGCGCCCACCGCGTAGCGGCGAGCACATCAGCTAGACAAAAAAGGGGCGTTCCGAGCAGTCGGGACGCCCCTTTTTATTGCACAGTGTGTAGGGGCGGGTTTCCAACCCGCCCTTTCGCTCGGCCAGGATGCTTGCCAATACAACGAGGACTATGGATAGAGTTGGGCCTACCCACCAGAAATTGGCAGGAACAAACATTATCTTCCAAGGTTCGGGCGGGTTAGAAACCCGCCCCTACGGAGTTTGGGCCTCACAGTATTGTTCTGCTGATTGACCCATCCCAGGCCCACACCTATCATTGGCTCACCTTCCGAATAAAAGGATAGAAACACTTGGCCAGTACCAATGAATCTGACGTTCTTATAATCGGCGGCGGCATCTGCGGCGTCGCTACGGCTTTCCACCTGGCGCAGCTTGGCGAACGGGTCACGCTGCTGGAGCGTGGCGAGGTTGCCAGCGAGGCGTCGGGGGTCAACGCCGGGGGCTTGGGCGGGTTCGGCTGGGGCAACAACCCCGACCTGCAGTCCTATCTAACGGCCGGCAGCTTCGAGATATTCAAGACGCTCCAGCTGGACATGGGATATGACATCGAGTTCATTGCTCCGGGCGGCCTGCAGGCCATTCACAATGCCGATCAATGGGATTACGCCCGTGACCGGGTATTCGCGGCCCAGACCGGCGGTTATCACGCTGAGTTGCTGACCGCCCGGGAAGCCCGCGCTATCGAACCCGAAGCATCGGAATCGTTGGCCGGGTTTATGTTCCTGACCAAACGGGGGCGAGCCAACCCCACCAAAGCCACGGTGGCCTTCAGTGAGGCCGCCGCGTCATTCGGGGCCGACATCAAGACTGGTCATAATGTTCAATCGCTGACTCAGCAGCCGGACGGATCGTGGCAGGCCCAGACCAGCCAGGGCGAATTTCGGGCCAAGACCTTGGCGCTGGCGGTGGGCGCTTGGTCCCGTCCGCTAGGTGACATGCTTGGAATCGATATACCCATCACGCCCATCAAGGGGCAGATGTGGGCCACCGAACCAGTGCCGCCCAGCATCTTCCATCTGAGTGGGTCCATGGAGTCCCCATTCGACTGGAGCAAGCAAACTTCCGACGGTCTCCATCCGCCGGAAGTAACCCACCGGGGTGAAACACGTGTAACCCGCCACCTTTACGGCGGACAGACCAGGAACGGCGAGATCGTATTTGGCGGCGACCGACAGATGGTGGGGTATGACTACACGCCCGACGCAACGGGTATCGAGGTCAACCGGGGACAGGCGACGGAAGTCTTTCCAATGTTGAGTAAACTCTCGATCACCCGCACCTGGGCCGGGATCATGCCTTTCTCGATGGACGGCAAGCCCATCATCGGCAAGATACCCCAATTCGAAAACCTGTTCGTCGTGACTGGCCTGGCGTCTTCCGGTTTCGGACGCGGCCCCATGTCCGGCAAGCTGTTGGCCGACTACATCCACACCGGGCACCCGGCCCCGGTCCTAACCGAGGCAGATCCGGCCCGCTGCATCACATTCAAATAAATCCTGGATAGATAGCCAGATTGGAGCCACTGAATTGCGCCTGATATTGACCAATTGCAACGTGATCAACTGTGTAACACCCGACCCCAAGACCCAGGCCACGGTGGTCATTGAGGACGGACGCATCATGGAGGTCCGGGACGGTGGTCCACCGGCCAGCGCTTCCGGAGACCAGGTCATCGACCTGGGAGGTTCTTACCTGATGCCCGGACTTTGGGACTGCCACGTCCACCCACAGCACCCGGTTCCGGCAGGCACAACAGTGGCACAGATCACCGCCGACTTCGGCCAGAACCTGCAACGGGGGATGATCGAGGCCGGGGTGACGGCGGTACGCAGCGGCGGTGCTAGCAATTTCATGGACGTAGCCTGGCGGCGGGCCTTTGAAGGGCCTGGTCCGGCGGGGCCAAGGGTCTTCGCCTGTGGAAACTTTTTGACCACCACCGGCGGCCATTTCCTGACCTCCGGGCACGCCAGGGAGTGCGACGGCCCCTACGGTTACGCCGAGGCCATCCGCGACCAGATGAAGCACGACGTAGATCACATCAAGTTGAACCTCTCCGGCGGCATCATGGGCCCCCGGTGGGACCGGCACACCGAATCGTTCCTGTTGCCCGAGGAGATCGAGACTGCATTCGCCCTCTGCCGTCAGCGCAACTTCCCCGTCATGGCCCACGCCACCAACCCGGAGTCGGTGAAGATGGCCATCAAGTTGGGCGCTCACACCGTGGAGCATGCCTACATAACCGACGAAGACTGCATCACCGACTTCGTCAGCAGCGGAACCTGGTACGTGCCCACTCTGAGCATCAGCCAGCTCTCGCCCAACCTAGCCACCACCGAACACGAGAAGGCTTACGCCGCCCGGAAGCAGCTTGCCCCCGACCTGGTGGTGCGGGCCGATGCGGCGGCTGAAGAACACCGAAATTCTTTCCAGAAAGCGCTGTCTGCTGGGGTCAAAATGGCCTTGGGTTCCGATATCTCACCCATGCGGGAGTCGGCACTTCTGGAACTGGGTCTGTGGGTCAAGTGCGGGGCCACGCCCTGGCAGGCCCTGACCGCCGCCACCAAGAACGCCGCCGAGATGTGCGGAGTGGGGCCGGAACTGGGCACGGTGGAACCCGGCAAGCTGGCCGACCTGATCGTGGTCGGTGGAAACCCGCTGGGCGATATCGAGAACGTGCGGAAGCTGCAGATGGTGATGAAAGAAGGCAAGGTGGTGGCGGACCACCGCTAGTTGCCATGAAGGGACGGAAATCCCCCAATCCCCCCTTTATGAAAGTGGGGCTTTTATGGCGATTGCCACTGTGACGGCCCCCGCTTATAATCTGCCGGTCACGTTGGAACAATCACCTCTTTAGGTAGGAGCGTCAAATTGCCAAACGATAAGCTGAACATCGGAAACGTCGAGATCACATCACTCTCAGATGGAGTTTTGGAGTTCGACCTCTGCAATTTCTTTCCGGATATACCTGCGGAGGACTGGAAGGGACAAGAGGCCCATTTGTCCGCCTCCCACGGAGTTAGCTTCAACCTGGCCTGTTTCCTGATCGAGTCGGACGGCCACACCATCGCCGTCGATACCGGCCTGGGACCCAAACAGACCCCCGAAACACCCTGGGGTGAGTTGCTGGACGACATGAAAGCCCACGGCACCAGCCCCGAAGACGTGGATATGGTCGTAATGACCCACGCCCACCGTGACCACATCGGCTGGAACCTCACCTCCAAAGACGGCAAATACACCGCGACATTCCCCAACGCCCAATACTATGTGAGCGCCAAGGACTGGGAAGCGTGCCATGACCCCGCGTTGATCGAAGACCGGTTCCCCAACGCCCCGGAATGTGTCTGGCCGCTGGAAGACCTGGGTGTGCTGAACCTGATGGAACCAGGCCAACAGATCACCAGCGAGATCAGCACCCTTGCCACACCTGGCCACACCCCTGGCCACATGAGCCTTTTGATTTCCTCCCAGGGCGAGAACGGTCTGGTTCTCGGTGATGTGCTCCATAACACGGCCCAGATCGAGAATACTGATTGGGTATCCCGCGCCGATATAGACCCCGCTCAGACACGAATCACCCGCCGCGAACTCATGGACCGGCTGGAACGGGAGGGTATCCCGGTGGCTGCGGTTCACCTAGCCCGGCCCGGCTTCGGCAGGATCGTCCGGGAGAACGGCCGCCGGTTCTGGCAGGGAATCTAGCGGTTGTTCCAGATGCCTCAAGCCGGCAAAACATGTTAGCTCTCCGCGGCGGAAACCTGATCGACGGCACCGGTGGCCCGCCGGTTACCAACGCCACGGTCTTGGTCAACGACCAGGGCCGCATCGAGGCGGTGGGCACGCGCGAGTCGGTTGCCATTCCAACAGACTGTCCAGTTGTTGATATAACCGGCCGCACACTGCTGCCAGGCCTGATTGATTGTCATGACCATCTCACGTCGTTCGGCTACGACCTGATGGGCCGCTGGGGCCGGGTAGAACCGCGCAGCACCAAGACTCTGCGGGTAGCCAAAGTCATGGAAGAAACACTGCTCACGGGGTATACCGCCATCCGAGACTGTGGCTGGCTGGACGTCGGCTTCAAGCAGGCGGTGGAGCAAGGCTTGGTGCCCGGGCCGCGGCTGCAGATCGCCACCAGCCCCCTCTCCCCGACTCAGGGCTCCCAGGACCGCTCCAGCCCCTCGGGGCACCACCAACCCCAGTCTCCCGACCCCCACCTGCCTAGGGGAATAGCAGACGGGCCAGAGGAAGTTAAGGCCATGGTCCGGGAAGTGGTTCGGGCCGGCGCTGACGTGATTAAGTTCTTCAACACCGGTTTCGGGCGGGAGACCCAGAACGGAACTACTCGCTCTTACACAGCCGAGGAGACCCAAGCCTTGGTGGCAGAGGCCAATATTTACGGCAAGACTGTGGCCTGCCATGCCCTGGGCGGGCCGGGATTACGCACCGCCATCGAGGCCGGAGTGCATTCCATTGAGCACGGCTCCCTGCTGGGCCTGGAACCCGATCTGCTGAAGATGATGGCCGACAACGGCTGTTACTTGGTGCCAACATTAACGGTCTTCACATTCCATGCCACGCAGGGCAATCCCTATGGCCAGGCAGAGGCCACCGAGTTTAAGCAGGCGCACATAGAAACTATCCAGAAGGCGATGGCAGCGGGGGTGAAGGTTGTGGCCGGGACCGACGCCGGAGGTTGGGAGCACTGCAACAACGCCGTGGAACTGGAACTACTTGTCGCCGCCGGCATGACGCCGATGCAGGCCCTGGTGGCAGCCACCGGCTGGGCGGCTGGGTGTCTGGACCTGGAAGACCAGATCGGGACAGTGGAGACCGGGAAGTTCGCCGATCTGATCGTGGTCGATGGCGACCCGTTGGCCAATATCGCCATCCTGCAAGACAAATCTAAGATCAGCCTGGTGATGAAAGAGGGGCAGGTCTACTTGAACAGATTGCCCGGAGTCTAGGACCCCGACCAATCGAACTTGCTGTAGAGCCCGTGCTTACCCTGGTACTCCCAGTTCATGGTCTCGTCGTTGACTTTGAAGTTTGAGAGACCCATGACGTGCTCATCGCCGTGGATGACATTCCGCAGATTGTTGATCGTGACGAGCCCCTGACGGTCTTCGCCGCCCCTTAGTGTCTGCATCTCCAGGAACAACCGGTCCGGGGCGGTGATGGTCCTGGTGCGACCGTCGATGGTCATTTCCAAAGGCGACCTAACGATCGTCTGATATTTCCCTTCACGGTAGAACTGGGACATGGTCTCCCAAGGCCCACCCGACTCGCCGGAGAAGATTGCCCTCAGAGCTTCGTCTTGCTCCGGGGTGGACCGGTCATCGACCAGCAGCACAGTCGTCCAATCACCATCCGCCATGTTTCCCGGACAATGCAGGAATATGGCCGCGTTCAGCCCGGCCAAGTCTACTTCGCCGTATTTTCCTTGCTCGAAGGACACAGCCCAGATGGTGTCGCAAAAGCCCTGAGTTGGAGGCTGCCGGAACGAGACGTGACAAGGGCAGAGAAGGTTGCAGTTGCAGCCCTCGAATAGGTCTCCCTGGGCGGTCCACTTTTCAGCCATCAGCAGCTCCTTTAACTCCCCAATATAAGCCTGCGAAACAACGATACATTCGATGCAGGATGCGTGTCCACAGGGCGCCCTTGTGTTGCCAAATTTAAAGGGGGAGCAAGAGTTAATCTTGCTCCCCCAATCGTTCCAAATACATTCAGGCCTTAAGGCCTAGAACATGGTGCTGTCGCTGACTTCACCATGCAAGATGAACCGCAACCGGTCGCGGAAGTCGAACAACGCTTTGTCGTCGGCGCCCTTGTTCAGTCCGTCTGGCA
>CAVOAA010000061.1:0-16235 GCA_963693555.1 Dehalococcoidia bacterium
TTTTTAAATTGGGAGTGCGATACCTGCTTGAATCGCTCGAATACCTCGCCGTGGTCTTCGGACGATATTCCGATTCCGGTATCCGATACGCTGACGTGTATCTCTGGCGAGGCGTCTTTCACCCCGTTGCTTCCAGCATATTGGGCTTTCACTTCTATCTGCCCGTTCTCGGGAGTGAATTTGATAGCGTTGCCAATGAGGTTGCTCATCACCTGGATCAACTTGTCTCTGTCGCTTTGGATGGATGGCATGTTCGCCTCAATGTCGCAAACCAGCGTCAACTCTGCCTCAATCAGCAGTGCTCGGGCGGCGTTTACAGCCGTCTCTATAACCTCGGGGATAGAGACTTCAGATATGTGCCATCGGTGTTCCCCGGATTCAATCATCGATAGGTCCAAGATGTCGTTGATCAGTCTCGTTAGGCGGTCACACTCGCTGTTGATTATGGAGATGAAATCCTTCTCAGTCTCTTTGTCGATATCGTCATAGGCTTGCAGGACCTCGGCAGAGCTTTTTATGGCGGTCAGAGGGGTCCGCAGTTCGTGGGACACCATTGACAGAAAGTTGTCCTTCATCCGGTCCAGTTCTTTGATCGCGGTGACATCCCGGCCGTATAGATTAGCGTAGTTAGAACCTTTGACCGGAGCGAGGATGAACGAGATAGTTCGCTGCTTGATCTCAGTCTCTATCTCGGTATTGGCATTCGAATTGAGAACGTCGGCAATCGATTTTCGCCACTCCTCAGGCGCTTTCTCCCCGGTTTCACGGCGCCAATCTTCCATTACGGGGCGGCTCGCGGGGTTAGCGTAGAGAATCGTGCCGTCCAGAGCCAGGCGTAGAACTGGGTTTGGGTCCTCTGAAGGGAATTTCGCCAGGTTCTCGCGGTTGTCGATCTCTTGCAGTAGCCGCTCATTGGTCAACGTAAGATCGGCGGTGCGGGCTTCTACTTGAGCCCCCAATTCCTCGTTGAACTTCAGTAGGTCTTCCTGGTTTTTGCGGACCGCTGCAACGAGTGGAAGCCAATGTAAGAAACCCAAGAGAATCATACTGAATCCGAGAAGGAAGCCACCGACCTTCTCCAACATAGCCTCGGTCACGGTGTCGCCAATCACCACGTAGCGATTCAGGCCTTCAAAGTTATCGGTAATGTCGATGAGGCTTCCGAAGAGCACCAGAGTAAAGCCCACCTCGATTTGCAACCAACCCTTTTGCCGATGGAGGGCTTCACGTCGTCCGATCCAGAGCAGATAACCGAGAATAAGGGTCATGATAAAGGCCCTTACGCTTTCTAATATGACATCAGACATGTCTACAATTTACCTGACCGTATGGCGTCGCTGATCCGTAGGGCGCCACGGGTAATCGTAATATCTCTATACCCGTCTCGATAGTGCTTTGATAGGCTAGAAGCAGTGTAGGATATGGCCGCTTTATTTGCCATCGGGCGGTGGGCAGTAGCGAATTTTCGACCTTAACTAGTGAAACCCATCATGGATTGTTCCGGTTGCCGCCTGAAAATATCAGTCCCGGAACAAGTCTTTGATCTTGTCCAGTATTCGGTTGCTGACGTCATACTTGGTGAGGAGAGGAAGCTCTTCGACCGTTAGGTCCCGGTCAATAAGGGTGACCTGGTTGGTGTCGGAGCCGAAGCCGCTGCCCTCGGCGGTGATGTCGTTGGCCACTATCAAGTCCAGTTGCTTGCTGCCGACCTTGGCCTTGGCGTTCTCCACCAGGTTTTGGCTCTCGGCGGCGAACCCCACGCGGACGAAGTTGCCCTTGGCAGATTTGAGGATGTCCGTGGTCTTCGACAGCGAAATGTTCAGGTCGTCGTCCGACTTCTTGATCTTCTGGTCGGCAGCGGTGGTCGGTTTGTAGTCGGCTACGGCAGCGGCCATCACCAGGGCGTCGGCCTTGTCGAGATGCTTCTGGATGGCCTCGCCCATCTCTTCCGCAGTCCGCACCTTCACCACATTTACCAAGGCCGGGTTGGGAAGGTTGGTCGGGGCAGTAACCAGCACCACATCGGCCCCACGGTCACGGGCGGCTTCGGCCAGCGCATAACCCATCTTGCCCGAGGAGTGATTGGTGATGACCCGTACCGGGTCGATGGGTTCCATGGTGCCGCCGGCGCTGACCACCACGGTCCGGCCGGCCAGGTCGCCGTATTTGCCCATGGCGTAGGAGATATATCCCAGTAGTTCCGGAGTTTCCAGCAGGCGGCCCACCCCGGACAGCCCGGACGCCAACCGGCCGATGCCGGGGCCGGCGATGACCACTCCCCGATCTTTCAGGGTGGCCAGATTGGCCTGAGTAGCCGGATGGTCGTACATATTGCCATCCATGGCTGGGGCAACCACCAGCGGGCATTTGGCGGCTACGATGGTGGTGGTCAAAGGGTCGTCGGCCAGGCCGAGCGCCAACTTGGCGATGGAGTGGACGGTGGCCGGGGCCACAACTATGACGTCGGCCTGTTGGGCCAGGGCCACATGTTCGACGCTATATTCGGAGTTTGGGTCAAAGGAGTCGGTCACCACCGCGCGGTGGGTGATGCTGCGAAATGCCAGGGGCGTGACGAATTGCGTGGCCCCATAGCTCATAATGACGTCGACCAGAGCGCCGGCCTGGACGAGCTTGCTGGCCAGGTCCAACGCCTTATAACAGGCGATGCTCCCGGTGACGCCCAGGACTACGTGTTTTTCTGCCAACGGTCCGGCCATAAACTCAGTCCAACTCCATTTTGTCGGCCAGTGTTCCTGCGATAATCTCAGTCCAACATCTTGGGTGGCGGCTGGTTTTTGCCGTAGATCAGCCGCAGGCCGATCAGCGTCAGGTCGGGATTGACGGCGTCGAAAACATCGGCCACCTTGGCCATGGTGTCCGCCAACCCTCCGGTGCCCACCACCTTGGCGTCTTCGCCCAGCTCTTTCTTGAAACGTGCCACCATGCCTGTGACGAGACCGGCATAACCCAGCACCAAACCCGATTGCAAAGCCTCGGTGGTGTTCTGGCCGATAGGCGAGGCCGGGGCTACCAATTCCACCCGGCGCAGTTGGGATGTGTTCAGATACAAGGCCTCGGCCGCGACGTTCATTCCCGGCGAGATGGCGCCGCCCAGATAGACACCGTCCTTGGATACCGCATCGAAGACCGTCGCCGTGCCGAAGTCCACGATGATGGTCGGCTGACCGTAGAGTTCGATGGCCGCCACGGCGTCAACGATACGGTCGGCACCCACGTCGCGGGGATTGTCGTAGGCGATCTGCAGCCCGGTCTTCACCCCGGTGGTGACGGTCAACGGGTTGACCTTGAAGTAGGTCTGGATAAGTTCTTCAAAGATGCCGGTCAGGGGCGGCACGACGCTGCACATGCAGACATCGGTGATCCCAGACGGTTCGATGCCGTTGAGGACCAGTAGGTCGCGGAGGGTGAGGCCGTATTCGTCGGCCGACTTTCTGGCGTCGGTGGAGACCCGCAGGTTGGCTGTCAGGCGTTCGCCGTCGAATACCCCCAGGTTGACCATGCTGTTGCCTATGTCGATAGCTAAGAGCATTTCTCGAATAGCACCGGTTTACGAGCGATATGATGTGCTCGCAATTATACGGTAAGCCGATGAAATGCAGCAACGACAGGCGAGAATGTATCGGGGCTCTCGACCTCGGTCGGAGCTAATTGTGGGCGTATGGGGAGCCAATATTCCCGCTCGTCCTGAGCCTGTCGAAGGGCCGCAAAAGTCATGCTTCTGCTGGATACCACTCAGCCCAGCCCGTAGTTCGACAAGCTCACCATGAGCGGACTAGGAACCGGCAAATGACTAGATGCCCGCCGACATGCCGCCGTGGCGCTCGGCGAGAATTCGGCCGTAATCTTCCCTGCGCCAGCGATAAGGCATGGTGCGGACCTCTCCGGGTTCCCGGGCCGAACTCAGCATGGTCAGGGCGTCTTCTAAAACCACCCGCTGCTGGTCAGGGTTACCCGGCGCTCCAAACGGGCGTCCGAAAGGGAACCGCAGCACCAGGCCGCGGGGCACTGAGAGAGATTCGGCCCTGGTGCGGTCGACCATCAGAACCACAGTGGGAATACCGGCTGCTTCGATGGCCCGTGCGATCAGTCCGCCGGATTGATGGCAGATGGGTCAAGTTGTGCCGATAACCACGCCGTCTACACCGTCTTCTTTGAGCCGCTCAGCCACCTCTGGCCCAGTGACTTCCATCAAGCCAGACGGGTCGGGGATGTAGCCCATGAAACTGTAGGTCGGTGTCAGGGCCTCGCCGACCATCCCATCGCTCACCAATTCCTGCACTCGGTGCATGGCCAGCACCGAGTCAACATCTTCGGCAACGCCGGTGGTGTCGTAATGAGTGTGGGCCACACGCAATTGGTCCAGCGGCGTATCCAGGGGAATCTCCCGGTAGCTCCAGTCGCCGTCGGTGTCAAAGGGTTTTTGGCCCTCTATGTAAACGCCGCCGGTGCTCAACACCGCAACCTTGGACTCGGACAGGCGCTTCTTGAAGGGAGACCAGGGGGTGTCATCAAAAGTCATCGGCCGAGCGACCGTCGCCGCGATTCGGTCACCCTCTTCTTCAAGAAACCGGTCAACCGGCGACCAGTCCCCGGTCTCCCGGGCGGCAACGTTCAGATGGAACAGGCGATTGAAGAACTCAGTGACCTCATCTTCCGGCGTCCACTTCAGGTACTTCAGTTTGGAAAAGGGTGCCGTCTCCGGGTTCTTGATCAGGTCGGATAATTCGATCGCCATGGTCAGTCTCCAAGCCTGTTTCTGATATATAAGGGGCCAGATTTCCACTTAACGCGTGGTTCGATGCCTACCGAACTTTAGCGATGCGCTATGGTATCAAGGATACAGAATATCTATCAAAAATATCTATCGAAAATATCTAAAAAAATATCTACTGGTAAATACCTACCAGCAGAATATCCATCAACAAAGACTGCCCGTGGCTATGACTATGGAGTATAATCAGCCGGGAGCGTAACCAGAGCAGGAATCTGCGCCTGGGACGCCCTTTAAGTACCGTTAACAAACAACGCCGGGCCATTGGAACAAGCTGTCAAAGCGCCGGCTAATTTATGGGGACTGGGTTAAATGAGTAAATTTATCGACCGTTTGGAAGAGATCATGGAGGGAACCCCGGCACGGATGGGGTTCGGACCGGCCAGGGCCGAAAAAACGCCTGGGTTGGCCCTGATAATTCAGGTTTCCGGCAGCCATAAAACAGGCGCCGCGACCGCATCCGAAGTCTCGCCCGACGGCATAATCTTCTCAGGACTGTCCGGCCCCGCCCAGCTTGGGGAGCTAAAGGGCACCCTGTCCGATAGTATCTGGGGTATCAGGACCGATGCGCTGAGCACCGACGACGCCAGGGCCTACGAAAAGGAGGGCAGCGGCGTGCTGGCCTTCCAGCTCAAGGGCACATCGATGGGAGCCGTTTCGTCCGAGGAAGCAGCCATGGTGCTCTGCATCGAAGTCGACACCGACATCGAAGACCTGCGTGACATCAACGCTCTGCCCGTGGACGCGGTCATCTTCCCCTTGTCCGGGGCGTCATCTTCATGGACACTCGACGACCTGGCCAAGGTCGCCCGCATCAGTGGCCGTCTAGGAAAGTTCCTTCTGGCCGAGATAACCGAGCCGCCCACCGCCGACGACCTCAAGGTCCTGCGCACAGCCGGAATAAACGGTCTGATTCTTGATGTTTCCGCCGGTAAAGATGTTCTGGAATCGCTGAAAAAGACGCTACTGGAAATGCCCAAGCCCGGCTCTGAGAAGTCTGGCGGCAGGTCCAATGCCATCCTCCCCGGTGTGGCCTATTCTTCCCAGAGAGAGGAAGCTGCTCCGGAACCGGATGAGGACGACGACGATTAGTCGCTCCGTGCTCTCACTAAGCGTGCCGGCCTAGCCCATGCTTCTTGGGTCATACGACCTTTTGGCAGACGACCCGTCGGGCTTCTTTCGCCTGGCGGTACTCATCGTCTTTGCGCTGGTCACCGCCGTTACCATCCACGAATTCAGCCACGCCCTGGTTGCCAATACGCTTGGCGACAACACCGCCCGGCGCCTGGGCCGCCTGAGCCTTAACCCCATGCGCCACCTGGATCCCGGCGGCACCCTCATGATGTTCATCGCCGGATTTGGCTGGGGGAAGCCCGTTCCCGTTGACCAAAGCCAGCTATCCCGCGGCCACACCGATACCGCCCTGGTGGCCGCTGCCGGGCCCATCTTCAACCTGGCATTCGCCTTTGTACTCGCCATCCCATTCAAGACCGGGCTGCTGGTGCCGACGTCTCTTTCATTGGACCGTGCGGCCCACGTGATGACCGGCGGATTCAGCGATGGGATGGCCGACATCCTGGCGCTGGTGATCTTTTTCAACCTGTTGCTGGGTGTGTTCAACCTGCTGCCGTTAGCCCCGTTGGACGGCTCTAAGGTGTTGGCCGGGCTCGTGCCCAAAGAGCACGCAGACGCCTACAATAAGCTGCAACGCAACGGCCCGGGGTTGCTGGTGGCGATCATAATGCTAGATTTCGCCCTGGGCTTCGGAGTGCTGTGGGGGGGCATCGGCCCGGTTGTAAGGACTCTGACCACGGCGGCCACCGGCTATTAGCGTGATAAACTGGATTCCGCTCACTCCTGACTAGGAGACGTCTGACCATGACTACCGAACATACCCACGAACATATCCCCGAAGAAGTCTACGGAATACTGCCCGATGAGGGCGTTGTCGAGTTGACCGATAGCCTGACCGGCTACATGTACGAGATCGAACTCGGCGGCCTGACCGACATCATGGGCCAGGTGCTGGACGACCTCTTGGAGCAGTCCGGAGGAATGCCCCGAGACTTGAAGGCTGACGATGCATTCGAGCAGATCACCCAGAACCAACTGGCCGTGACCCTTGCCTACCACCTGGGACGTCTGGAAGGACGTTCGCCACAGGTGGTCCAGAAGATGATGGACGAAGCCATCGAGAAATGGGGCATCCATCAACTGGAAGAATCCGACGAGATTACGGACGAAGACCTGGAGAGTCCGAAGACCCAGGTCTACCCGCGTCTCAGGCGTTTGGAATACTCCGAGGAACAACAACCCAACGTGGAGCTGGGCTGGGAGAATCCCGAGGCCGGCAGCCCGCCAGAATAACCCTTAACAATAACCCCGAAAAAATAGCCCGGAAACCTTATCGAAACGAGTGAGAAACCAATGACCACTGCACCCGCCTACGACCTGCTGCTCACCGGAGGAAACCTTCTTGACCCGGCCCAAGGCATCGACGGACGCCGGGACATAGCCTTCAAGGACGGCCTGGTGGCCGAGGTGGCCGAGCGCATCGCCGCCGCCAAAGCCGCGAACTCAGTAGACGTTACCGGCAAGATGATCACCCCCGGGCTCATTGACCTTCACGGCCACTTCTATCACGGCGGCAACCCGACCGCCGTCCATCCAGACGAGATCTGCCTGTCTTCGGGCACCACCACTGGCATCGACGCCGGGAGCGCCGGCTTCGTCAACTATGAGGCCATGCGGGACTACGTGTTCCCCGCTCACCGCACGCGCCTGTTGGCCTTCCTACACATCAGCGGAGTTGGGCTGGCCAACAACCGCCTGCTGCTCGGCGGGCTCCACGACA
Organism: Dehalococcoidia bacterium; assembly: GCA_963693555.1. GTDB lineage: Bacteria > Chloroflexota > Dehalococcoidia > Lucifugimonadales > UBA3495 > UBA9611. The sequence continues at coordinate 7,647 of CAVOAA010000061.1, forward strand.
TGCGCATGATCGATGTTGACGCGACCGCCGACGCCATCAAGAACAACCCTGGCTTTTGCCTTGGCGTGAAAGTCCGGATGCACTTCAACGCGGTTGCCGCCTGGAACGCCCATGAAGCCATGAGAGCCGCCAGGGCCGTGGCAGATCAGTCCGGGACTCGCCTGATGGTCCATGTCTCCGGCACGCCCATCGCGCTGTCGGATGTACTGGAGTTCCTGGGCCCCGGCGACATCAGCACCCACGCTTTTAACGGTCTGCCCGAGAACATTTTGGACCGCAACCTGAAGATCAAACCACAGGTCAAAGAAGCCGTAGACCGGGGCGTGATAATGGACGTGGCCCACGCTGGGGTCCACTGCGATGTCGAGATCGCTCAGGCCGCCATGCAGCAGGGCCTGTTCCCCCACACCATCAGCACCGACATACACAACCCGCCGCCGGACCGGACCGTCTACAAGATGAACGACCTGGTGAGCAAGTTCCACGCCATGGGCATGCCTCTGAAAGAAGCCGTGGCCGCTGCCACCAGCACCCCAGCCAAAGTTCTGGATTTGGGCGATGATATTGGCTCACTTGCAGTTGGCATGAGCGGCGACGCCGCCGTGTTCGACATGCGGGAAGGCGCCTTCAAATGGATCGACTCGGCCGGACATTCACAGGACGGCAAGGTCCGCCTGGACACTTACCTAACGGTAAGAGCCGGCCAGGTTGGCTGGCGCGAAGGCCGTCTCATGCAGATGGGTGAGTGCTAGGGCGGTGCAACCGCTTTTCCTTGGGAGCAACTAAAATTCCCCCACCCCTTTGCAAAGAGGTGGGGGAATTTTAGCGCCTAAGCTGAAGTCTTGTTTTGGTGCCATCCCTCCAAGTTGCACGCGGAACTGGCTCTGGCTAAACTGCGAGCATGCTCCAGCGCCTCAAAAATAGTTATGCGGACCCAACGAAAGCGCAGCGTTACAGATTCGTCGCGCTGCTGATCGCCACGGCTTTTTTTGTTGCCATTGGTGTTGGGAACGCTTTGGACCCGCCAGAGACCGGCAGCGTATACAAAAAAGAGGGAGTGGTCGGCATCGTGTTGGTGGTCGGACAGACACTCCCGCTCCTGATCGCATTCCGTTGGCCTATGATTGCGCTGGCTGTGGTCATGGGGTCATTCATGGCACACGCCGGACTCAACCACGACGTGATCTGGGTCGTGCAGTTCACGGCGATAATAACGCTCTTCATGGCGGTCAATCGTGGCGGTAGCCGTCAGTCTCTCCTTGCACTCCTGGTGGTTTACGTCGGCATCATCGTTTCATTCGGTGTTTTTAGAGATGTAGGCAGAGTGGGCAACGTCTTGATCCAGTTGATGCTCTTCGGCGGACTGTGGATCATTGGTAACCTGTTCCGTACACGGCGCATCCGGCTTGAGTCGACTGAGCACGTACTAGCAAACCTGGAGGCCGAGCAAGACCGCCTTGCCCGCGAGGCAGTGCAGGAAGAACGTGTCCGCATCGCCCGCGATCTCCACGACATAATCGGGCACACATTGAACCTGATAGTGGTACAAGCTGGGGCCGCTCAGGCCGTATTCAAGTCAAAACCTGACCAGGCGCTTGAGTCTCTGAAGGCCATTGAAACGACGTCCAGGCAGTCATTATCAGACATGGAACGTATGCTTGGTATTCTCCGTACGTCTGATGACGATGGGGATTCATACGGAGTGCATTCAAGCTTAGAGGAAGTTGGGCGGCTCGCGGAGCAATTCACCGAAGCGGGTCTGCCGGTGAAGGTCAACGTGGAGGGTGAACCCCGAAAACTACCGCCAAGCCTCGACCTCTCCGCGTATAGGATCGTACAAGAAGCTCTCACCAACACCCTGAAGCATGCTGGATCAGCGAAAGCGAGCGTTGCCATTTCCTATTTCGAGGACAAACTTGAGGTGGACATCGTGGATGATGGGAGTAGCCTAACCGAATCGGGCTCCAGATTAAGTGGCGGCCGGGGGCTGATCGGCATGAAGGAAAGAGTAGCCTTGTTTGGCGGCGAACTGGAAGTGGGCCCAACCGCTGATGGCGGCTTTCGCGTCCATGCCAGCCTGCCACTGGAGAACAGCGATTAATGAGCACCAAGATACTTATCACAGACGACGAAGAGCTGGTGCGCACTGGATTTCGAATGATTCTTGAGGCTCAGGATGATTTCGAGGTGCTTGGCGAAGCATCGAATGGGTCCGAAGCTGTCGAGATGACCCGGTCGCTGCAGCCGGACGTCATCCTGATGGACATCCATATGCCCGGCATGGACGGCCTGGAAGCCACCAAGCAGATCGTCGACGACGAGAGAACGCCCGAAAGCCGGGTCCTGATCCTGACAACGTTCGACCAGGACGAGTCCGTCTACAAGGCATTGCGCGCAGGCGCCAGCGGCTTCCTCCTCAAGCGGACTCCGGCGGCGACGCTGGTCGAAGGGATCAGGGTGATCGCAGGCGGTGATGCGCTCTTAGCGCCGTCAGTAACCCGCCGGCTCATCGACCAATTCGCCCACTCTCCAGAACCCAATAAACCCGTTGCCGAGGCCTTAAAAGTGCTCAGCGAAAGAGAACTAGAGGTGCTGACCCTCGTCGCCAAGGGGTTGTCCAACGGCGAGTGCGCCGAACAGCTCTTCCTGAGCGAAGGCACCGTTAAGACCCACGTAAAACGTATCTACACCAAGCTCGACCTCCGCGACCGCACCCAGGCGGTCATCTTTGCCTATCAGACGGGAATGGTCGACCCTTAACGCCCCGGCAACTCTCCTGACTCAGCGGTAACCCATCAGATCCTCCGTACCCCTGTAGGGGTCCTCTTCAAGATGTCTTGTCCCCCAAAAGGGGACAGCAGAATCCTCCCATGGGGAGACGCCAGCGTCGCTCTCCGCCGGTAAGTTGGTATCAACCGACTTAGGAGGAGAGCAAGATGTTGGAAGCAATGAAAAGATACGGGGACAGAGCTTCTGGAGCCAGTGAGCTGGCCGGAAACGCTCCGGCAGCTTCATTTACGGGCCGACTCGCCGGGTGGGCCGCCCGCCACGCCCTTATAACCATCGCGGTGTGGGTTGTCATATTGGCCGGGGCCTTTATGATGGCCGGCAGCCTCAGCGTTTCCGGTGAGGGCGGTGTTGAATCAACCGATTCCAGGCGGGCCAGCAACCTGATAGAGGAAGCGACTGGAGCTAAGCGGCCTGCGGAAGAGTTCGTACTCGTCGAGTCGAATAACGGGCCGGTCGACGAAGAATTGTTCACCTCCGTTGTAAGCGGCATCGTCACCGAAATGCGCGCACTAACGATGGTGAAAGAGGTGAGTAGTTATCAGGATGGAGCAGAGGCCCTGCGCACCCCTGACGGGCGCATGGCGCTGATTCAGGTCACTTCGATCTTTGCCCAGGGTGATGATCTTGACGAAGCTGATGTCATCCTGGATGTGGTCGAAGCGGCCAATCTCGGTTCGGGCCTACGGGTCACCACAATCGGTAACATGAGCGTGGAGCGTCTGTTCGGCGAGATGGCCGACGAGACTTTCCAGAAGGGCGAGATGATCGGGATCATCGCCGCGCTCTTCATCATGCTTGCAGTATTCGGCGCAGTTGTAGCGGCCTTGATCCCCATACTCGTCGCCATCGTTGCCATTTTCGCGGCGGTGGGGATCATTTCAGCGATCAGCCTTGCTCAAGAACAGAACGAGTTCACGGTCATCGTAACGACTATGGTCGGCCTCGCCGTGGGCATCGATTACACACTGTTTATCGTCCAGCGTTTCCGAGAGGAACGGGATAACGGCCTCGCACGCTACGACGCCATCGTCATGGCCGGTTCAACCGCCAGCCGCACAGTCCTCTTCTCAGGCGTTGCGGTTGCCATCGCCCTGGCCGGCATGTTGATCATGCCCGACATCTTGTTCAAGAGCTTTGGTATCGGCACCATGGTTGTGGTTGTCACGGCGGTGGCCGCAGCCTTGACCCTACTCCCGGCCCTGCTTGGATTGCTTGGTGACAAGGTTAACTGGCTCACCATACCGATCATCGGCAAGCGCCGCCCCGCCCAAAGCAGCGGCGGGTTATGGAGCGCGATCACAAGGATCGTAACCTCCCATCCGGCCATCAGCGTCGTGGCAACCGCAGCGATCTTGATCGCGCTGACCACGCCGGTTATGACCATGAATCTCGGTTCAGGCGGCATCAGTATGTTGCCTCATGATACCGACAAACGGCACGCGTTCGACACCCTGATCGATCGCTTTTCAGATGGCATCATCACGTCCGATGTCGTGGTATTAGCTCCGGACGTAAGCACTCCTCAGGTGCAGAGCGCCATTCAAACCCTGATCGTGTCCATCGAGTCCGATGATTTCTTCGGCACGACCGAGGCCAGGCCTGGTCCCGATGGCGACATGATCGACATCAGGTTCTCCATCGCTGGTGACATCTCCAGCCAGGAATCTATCGACAGCGTCAACCGCCTACGTGACGACTATATTCCGGCAGCCTTCGCCGGAGTTGACGTTGAGGTCTTGGTCGGCGGCGATACGGCTGAAGTCATGGACTCTGTCGACATCGTCAAACAATACGTGCCCCTGATCATGGCCGCGGTGTTGGCAGCCAGCTTCATCCTGCTGCTGATCGCCTTCCGGTCGATCGTCGTGCCCATCAAGGCAGTGGTCATGAACTTGCTGTCGGTCGGCGCGGCCTACGGAATGGTGGTGCTGGTCTTCCAGAAGGGTGTCGGCAGCACGCTGTTCGGCTTCGAGGAAGTCCCGGTGATTGAATCATGGATACCGCTGTTCTTATTCGCCATCCTGTTCGGGCTATCCATGGACTACCACGTCTTCTTGCTCAGCCGGATCAAGGAACGCTACGACCAGACCGGCGACAACTCCGGTTCGGTGGCGTACGGGCTAAAGTCCACCGCTTCAATCATCACGGGAGCGGCCCTGATCATGGTTGCAGTCTTCGGCGGGTTCGCCCTTGGGCCCTTGTCCATGTTCCAGCAGATGGGCTTCGGACTGGCCGTGGCCGTCATCCTAGACGCCACCATCGTCCGCATGGTCTTGGTTCCCGCCAGCATGGAACTGCTGGGCGACAAGAACTGGTACTTCCCCAAGTGGCTCGAATGGCTGCCCAACATCAGCATCGAGGGAAAGTCAGTAGCAGAGCCGGCTATGGGCAGAGACGACTAATCTGCTCTCCTGTGGCAACGGAAATCCCCCTAAATCCCTCTTTGCGAAGGGGGACCGAGGGGGATTTCCGTATCTATACCTAAGTCTTAGTGCTGGACCTACTCCAGTGCGTCGGACAGCACTTCCACCAGGTGCCGCGCTTTGCGGCCGGTGCCGTCCTCCACCTGCTGGCGGCAGGAGACGCCCATCACAGCTACTTCCCAGTCCTCGTCCTTGGCCCGGATGGCTGGGAACAATGCCTCTTCGCCGATCTTCATCGACAGGTCGTAGTGCTCTTTCTCGTAGCCGAATGACCCCGCCATGCCGCAGCAGCCGGCGTTGACCAGTTCGACCTGGTAGCCGGGGGCCAGCCGCAGGGCCGCCATCGACGTGGCAGTTCCCATCTCGGCCTTCTGATGGCAGTGGGCCTGGAACAGGATTTTCTTCTCCAGCTTGCCCATGTTCAGTTGCAACTTTCCGTCTTCGTGAAGCTTCATCAAGAACTCGTCGATCATGAACGAATTCTCGGCAATCGTTTTCGCCCGCTCGTCGCGGACTAGTTGAGGGTACTCGTCCCGGAAAGTCAGCAAGCAACTCGGTTCGCAACCGACGACCGGTATGCCGGCTTCAGCATAGGCGTAAAGACGGTCGATGTTGGTCACTGCATTTGCCGTGGCATTGTCCAACAACCCTTTGGAGATCATGGGCCGGCCGCAGCATTCAGTCTCAGACAAGACCACCTTGAGTCCCGCAGCTTCAAGCAACGCAACGGCTGCCTTCCCGATCTCCGGATAGTTGTAGTTCATGTAGGTGTCGTTCAGCAGCACCACAGTGTCCACTCCAACGAGGGAACCGGTAGGACCTCCCCCTTTCAGTGTCCACTCCAACGAGGGAACCGGTAGAACCTCCTCTTCCGTAAAGGGGGACTGAGGGGGATTTTCCCGGGCCTTGAACCACTTTGCAAAAGTCTGCCGCACGAACTTTGGCGGCTTCCGCTTGGGATGGATGCCCAAGATCATCTGCGACATCATCTTGCCCACGGGGTTGCTGGCCATCAGATTAGAGAGGGGAGCGAACCTGCTGCCCCAGGCGCTGAGCCGGTTGATGTTGGCGAACACCTTGTTCCGCAGGGGTATTCCGTTGGCTCGGTGGTACTGGTCTAAAAACTCATACTTGAGTTTGGCCATGTCCACGCCCGATTCGCATTCCGACTTACAGCCTTTGCATTCCAGGCATAGGTCCATTGCCTCCCAGAGTCGCTTGCTGGTCATTGTGCCCTCGGGCAACTTGCCGGAAAGCGCGGCCCGCAGCAGGTTGGCCCGGCCCCTAGTGGAATGCTCCTCGTCCCGGGTGGCAACGTATGATGGGCACATGGTCCCGACATGCTGGCGGCAGGCGCCCATGCCGTTGCACATCTCCACCGCGCCGGCGAAGTCGGTGTCTATCGAGAAATCCAGCTTGGTGGGCAATGATGGGGCGCGGTAGTCGCCGCCGTAGCGTAGGTTCTGGTCCATGGGCGGACAGTCGATGATCTTGTGCGGGTTCATTATGCCGTCGGGATCGAACGTCCCCTTCAGCTCCTGGAACAGCTTGTAGATCTCCGGGCCGAACATCTTCTCGTTCCAAACGCCCCGGACGATGCCGTCGCCGTGCTCCCCGCTGAGCGAACCGCCGAACTCCTTGACCAGGTCGCTGATCTCATCGGCGATGGACAGCATCTTGTCGACGCCGTCTTGGCTCTTCAGGCTGACCACCGGCCTGATGTGCAGGCAGCCGACGCTGGCATGGCCGTAATAGGCGGCCTCGGTGTCGTGGTTCCGGACAATCTCATCGAACTTGCGGACGAAGTCGCCCATCTTGTCGGGGTCAACCGCCGTGTCTTCCACGAATGGCAGGGGTTTGGCGTCGCCGTGCATGCTCATCAGCAGGCCGAGACCGTTCTTTCGCACTGCCCAGACGCTGGCCTGAGCTGCCCGGTCGAGCATGTTCACCGTGGCGTAGCCGTGGCCTCGGCGGGCCATGTCTTCCTTGAGCTTGTTGGTCTTGTCGGCGAGTTCCGCTTCTGATTCCCCGTAGAATTCCACCACCAGGATCGCTCCCGGATCGCCCTCGATGAACCCCATGTTGGAGGCCAGTGCGGCCGACTGTCGGGAACGCTCAAGCACGTTCCTGTCCATGATCTCAATGGACGATGGGTCGTGCTCCAGGATGTGCTGCACGGCGTCGCTGGCCCCGAAGATGTCTTGGAAGTGGACCACGCCTAACGCCGTCATGGTGGGCCTGGGAACCAGGTTGATCTTGATCTCGGTTATCACACAGAGAGTGCCCTCAGAACCCACAACCATCTTCGTCAGATTAAAAGGCGAGTCGGTCAGGAATTCGTCCAGGTTGTAGCCGCTGACCCGGCGCATGATGTTGGGGTAGCGGGCTTTAATCTCAGCTATATTTTCCTGGGCTAGGCGTCGCACACCCCGGTATATCTCTGACTCCAGTCCGGCGCCGCTGAGCTTGGCCTCCAACTCCCTGGCGTCCAGCTCATGGAAATGGCTCTGGGTGCCGTCGGACAAGATCACTGAGACCTCTTTGATGTGGTCCAGGGTCTTGCCGTAGATCACTGAGTGAGCTCCGCAGGAGTTATTGCCCACGCCGCCGCCAACGCAGGCGCGGCTGGAAGTGGTGGGGTCCGGGGCATACATCAGACCGTAGGGCAGCAGTTGGCGGTTCAGGTCGTCGAGCACGATTCCCGGCTGAACCCTGGCCCACTGCTCCTCCTGGTTGACCTCGATTATCTGGTTCAGGTACTTGCTGAAGTCGGTGACGATGGCATGGTTCACCGTCTGCCCGGCTAGGCTGGTCCCACCGGCCCGGGGAAGAACGGGCACGCCGGTCTCCTTGGCGACCTCGACCACCGCTAGAACGTCTTCTACGTTGCGGGGTATGACCACGCCCACCGGTTCCATCTGGTAGATGCTGGCGTCGGTGCTGTAGAGCACCCTGGAGAATGCGTCGAACCTGACTTCACCTGAGACCCGCCGTTTCAACGCGTTCTCTATATCGTCTCGTTCCGATGCGTGGACCCGTCTCGCCGCCGTGGTTGCCATGTGATTACTCCGTAGTCGTAGCTATCAGCTTTCCGCCGTCAGCTTATCGGAATCAGGAATTGGCATCAAGCTGGCCTGACGCCTCACAGGGGATTTGTGGACACCTAGCAGCGGATGTAAACTGATGGCCGACCTGATTTGATAGGAGCCCCGTTTGAAGATCGCTTATTCGCTGTCCAACAACCAGGGTATGGAAGATGCCCAAGGAGTGGTAGACCTGGCCGTCCGAGCCGAAGAACTCGGGTTTGAATCGGTCTGGGCCAGCGAACACGTCTTCAATGTCAGCTATGTTTACGACCGAATCGGCGACAGGCCCT
>CAVOAA010000062.1:0-16198 GCA_963693555.1 Dehalococcoidia bacterium
TATTGCCGTGCCCCTACGCTTTTTAACTGTTCGTGGTTAGCTCCGACCGCAGGTCGTGAGTCTCGATGGAATCGGACCCGTCGAACCACCCGCCCCCGCTGATCTAGCGGATCAGCGGCACCACTTCCCGCATGGCTTGGATGGTCTTTTCGACGTCTTCGTCAGAGTGTACTGCCGAAGGGTAGTATTTTTGGACGCCTTTGAAGATGCCACGCTCCAGTAGGCCGTTGGTGAAGCGGGTCATCATGGCACCGTCGGCGGCCAGCGTGTCCCGGTAGTTGGACACCGGTTGATCCGAGAAGTAGATGTCGAAGATGGCGTCTTCGCCGCAGTTCTGAACCGGCACGCCGTTCTCATTGCAGATGTCGACCAGCGCGTTCCGGATGGCTGCGCCGGCGCCGCGAATCTTATCGTAGGTCCCTTCTTCCCGCATCACGGCCAGCGTGGCCAGCCCGGCGGCGCAGGCTATCGGGTTGCCGTTCAGGGTGCCTATCTGGTTGACATAAGTGTCGCGATCCGCGGCTCCCCGGTCGAAGACCGATAGGATATCGGCGCGGCCCAAGACCGCCGCCAACGGGTAGCCGCCGCCCATGATCTTGCCCACCGTGCACAGGTCGGGCGTGACACCATAGAACTCCTGAGCGCCGCCGTAGGCCAGCCGGAAGCTGGTTACAACCTCATCAAATATGAGAGGGATGTTGTGGCGTTTGGTCAGGTCGCGTAGTCCCTGTAGGAACCCGGGTTTGGGCGCGATCACCCGCTGGATGGGCTCGACGATAACCGCCGCGATATCGTCCAGGTGGGCGTTGATGATCGTCTCGGTGGTCGCCAGGTCGTTGTAGGGCGCGATGAGCATCAGGTCTTCGATGGCCTTAGGGATGCCGCCGCTGCTGGCCTTGGACTGAGGGTATTCTACTGATGCCGGCGGAGTGAGGCTCATCAGTGCGTAGTCGCTGGTGCCGTGGAAGCCGCCCTCGAATTTGAGGATCTTCTCTTTGCCGGTGAACGCCCGGCAGGCGCGCATGGCGTTGAAGCAGGCGTCGGTACCGCTGGTGGTGAAACGCACCTGCTCGGCACAGGGGACAGCGTTGACCATCACCTCGGCCAGTTCCACCGCTTTGTCGTTGGTGGCGAAGAATGTGCTGCCGTTCTCGACAGCTTTGATGACGGCTTCGGTGACGGCGGGGTGGGCGTGGCCCAAAATCATGGGACCAGAGCCCATCAGCCAGTCGACATACTCGTTGCCGCTGACGTCAAAGATGTGGGAGCCCTTGCCGTGGGAGGCCAGGAATTCCAATTCCGGGGGGAGGGCGAGGTTGCCGCTGTTTCCGCCCGGCAAGTAACGCCGTGCCTTCTCCAATAAGCGTTGCTCAGCGTCGCTGCGGCGGACCATTACCACCCTCCTCCAGGAATTATTTCAGTTTATTTTATACCTAAGCTGATTACGCCTCAGCCCTGGCTTTGTTCATGACATCAACCAGTTCTTGGACACTGGCGGCTGAAGCTTGGAGCGCGGCCTTCTCGTCAGCGGTGAGGTTGATCTCCATGATCTGTTCCATGCCGCCTGCTCCCAGCTTCACGGGGACGCCGACGCAGAGGCCGTTGATGCCAAACTCGCCCTCTAAGTAGGCGCAGGCCGGAAGGATGCGCTTTTTGTCCAGCAGGACAGCTTCCACCATCTGGGTGATGGCAGCAGACGGGGCGTAGTAGGCGCTGCCCTCTTTCAACAGCTCGACGATCTCGCCGCCGCCGCCGCGGGTGCGCTTGACCAGTTGGTCGATCTTCTCTTCAGCCATCAACTCGCTGATGGGGATGCCGCCGACGTTGGTGAACCGGACCAATGGCACCATGTCGTCGCCGTGCCCGCCCAACACGAAGGCCTGGATGTCTTCAACAGAAACGTTTAGCTCTTCGGCGATGAAGGTGCGGAAACGGGCGGTGTCCAACACACCGGCCATGCCGAACACACGGTTGCGGGGGAATCCGCTGGCTTCGTAAACATTCTGGACCATGGCATCAAGAGGGTTGGTCACCGGCATGATGATGCAGTCAGGGGAGTACTTGACCACCTGCTCGGTCACCGACGTCGTGATCCGCATGTTGGTCAGCAGCAGGTCGTCACGGCTCATGCCGGGCCGGCGGGCGATTCCGGCGGTGATGACAACCACCTCGGAACCAGCGGTAGCTTCGTAGCTGTTGCTTCCGGTGATCTTGGCGTCGGAGCCCATGACGGGGGCCGACTCCAGCATGTCTAGTGACTTGCCCTGGGGCAGGTCTTCCACCACGTCCACCAACACAACGTCGGCGTAACCAAGTGCATGAATCCTCTGTGCGGTGGTGGCGCCAACGTTGCCTGCACCGACAACTGTTACCTTGCTTCGCATCTTGTGTTTGCTCCTCTGTTTCGAAACTTGCCTGGCCTGATAAATCCCCCCCGATTACCCTTTGTTAAGGGTGACTACAGGGGGATTTTTTGATGCCTTTGCTAAACCGGCCCATTATATATTAGAACCCTGTACGGCGGTACCCCGACGGGCCTGAGGCCACCCGAAATGCTTACTAGAGAGCGTCTACGATCGCATTCAGGGTGGCGCTGGGGCGCATGGCTTCGGAGGCCATCTTCTGATTGGGATGGAAATAACCACCGATGTCCACCGGCTGTCCCTGAGCGTCGTTTAGCTCTTGTACGATCTTGTCCTCGTTTGCGGACAACTGCTCAGCAATCGGGACAAAGCGGGCCTGCAGCTCTGCATCTTTGGTTTGCTTGGCCAGCGCTTCCGCCCAATAAAGTGCGAGGTAGAAATGGCTGCCCCGGGTGTCCAGCTCGTTCACCCGGCGCGATGGCGCACGGTTGTGTTCCAGATGCTGCCCGATCGCCTGGTCCAGGGTCTCGGCCAGGAGCGTCGCTTTCTCGTTCTTGAACACCTGTCCAAGGTGCTCGAAGGATGCGACGAGGGCGCAGAATTCGCCCAGGGAGTCCCACCGCAGATGGCCCTCTTCTAGGAATTGTTCCACGTGCCTGGGGGCCGATCCACCGGCGCCGGTCTCAAACATACCACCGCCCTGGAGCAGAGGAACAACCGAGAGCATCTTGGCGCTGGTACCCAATTCCAGGATCGGGAAGAGGTCGGTCAGATAGTCACGCAGGATATTACCAGTTACCGAGATCGTGTCCTGGCCGGCCCTGCTGCGCTCCATGGTGAACTCCATCGCGGCCACAGTTTGCATGGTGCGAACATCTAAGCCGGATGTGTCATGGTTGGGCAGGTATTGGTCTACCTTCTTGATCAGCTCAGAGTCGTGAGCCCGGTTCGAGTCCAGCCAGAAGATGGCCGGCGAGCCAGTTATTCTGGAACGGTTGACGCCCAGCTTGACCCAGTCCTGGATCGCAGCGTCGGTGGTCTGGCACATCCGGAAGATATCGCCTTCCTCAACCCTTTGTTCCATCAGAGTTGCGCCGGACGCGTCCAGGACTCGGATCGAGCCGTTGTCCTGGGCGGTAAAGGTCTTATCGTGAGACCCGTACTCTTCGGCCTTTTGGGCCATCAATCCAACGTTGGCGACGCTGCCGATGGTGGCCGGATCATAGGCTCCGTTCTTCTGGCAATCTTCGATCATCGCCTGAAACAGAGTTGAATAAGAGCGATCGGGGATCATCGCGATGGTGTCGTGCAGCTCGTTGTCGGGACCCCAGGTGCGGCCGCCGTCACGGACGATCACGGGCATCGTGGCGTCGATGATCACATCGCTCGGCACGTGCAGATTGGTGATGCCCCGGTTGGAGTTCACCATCATCAGCTCCGGGCGCGCGCTGTAGACCGCCTGGATGTCTGCCTCGATCTCCTCACGTTTTTCGTCAGTAAGGGATTGAATCTTTGTGTAGAGCTCCGCCATACCGTTGTCGGGGTTCACCGCGAGCTCATCCATCTCAGGTGCGTGTTTTTTGAAAACATCCTCGTAGTAGACCGAGACACAATGACCGAAGATGATTGGATCGGAAACGCGCATCATGGTCGATTTCAGATGCAGAGACAGCAACACGCCATCGGCTTTAGCTTTTGCCATTTCCTCGGCGTAAAACTCGCGCAGTTCCCGGATGTTCATCGTCGAACAATCGACGATCTCACCGGCTGTCAGGGGAATATCGGACTTGAGAACGGTCGAACGGCCATCGCGGCTGACAAATTCGATCGAAGCAGTTCCTGCAGCCCCGATGGTCACGGCCTGCTCACTACCGTAGAAATCGCCGCCGGTCATGTGGGCAACTCGGGTCTTGGACCCTTCCGGCCAGTCCTTCATCATGCGATGAGGATTGCGCTTGCCGTGTTCTTTGACAGCGATGGCCGAACGGCGGTCAGAGTTTCCCTCTCTCAGGACCGGGTTGACCGCGCTTCCCAAAACTCTGGAGAAACGTTGAAACAGTGCGCGTTGTTGGTCGTTTGCCGGATCGTCCGGGTAGTCGGGGATGTCGTACCCTTTTTCCTGCAGTTCCGCGATCGCGCCCTTCAACTGCGGGATGGAGGCACTGATATTGGGCAGCTTGATGATGTTCGCTTTCGGGTCATCACACAGCACGCTGGACATGGCCAGGTAGTCCGGGATCTTCTGATCGTCCGTTAGTTTGTCCGGGAAATTCGCGATGATGCGGCCAGTTAGGGAGATATCCCATGACTCCAGTTCAACCCCAGTTCCCTTGGTAAAAGCCTGGAGAATCGGCAGCAATGAGTGCGTGGCCAGGGCCGGAGCCTCATCGATCTTGGTGTAAATAATCTGGGACGCTTCTGGCATGTTCTTCTCCACAATAGCTAGGTTTCACCGGCCGCTACGAGTTGCCAAGAGGTGGTAATCCATAGTCCCGGCCATATGAATCAATAGGGATTATAGGATTGTTGACTGTCATTGCCTAGTCCTGTGCCTAAGCCGGGCAGGCAACTGGTACCATTGGCGGAACTTCACTACAAATAAATGAGAGCTTTCAGGCAGGCAAAGAGGAAACGATTGCGGTACATATTCGGAAATTCAAAGTTCCGGCTGGGAATGCTGGTGACAGGTGTGGTCATCGTTATCATCTATGGCCTGATCTCATTCCTAATCGCCCAGGGTGTCACCAAGGCTGACCGTGACCCACAGGAAGAGCACCCATCAGATTACAACCTGGCCTTTGAAGACGTTGAGTTCCCCTCCCGGCGCGGAGATGTCTCACTAAGCGGCTGGTATCTGCCAGCCGAGGATTCGGGCCCCTACCTGATATTCGTCCATGGCATCGGAAGTGTCCGTTCCGGAGACAACGCTGTGGAGTTGGCGGCCCGGATGGTGGACTTGGGCTACAGCTTATTGCTGTTTGATCTCCGGGGACACGGATCGTCCGAGGGCAGCAAGGTTTAGGGCGGGTATTTTGAGCGGTGGGACGTACTGGGCGCTTTTGACTATCTCGTTGAACGAGGCGTCGATCCAAGCCGAATGGGACTGATGGGGTTCTCGATGGGGGCGGCAACATCAATCATGGCGGCAGCCGAGGAGCCTCGAATCACCGCCGTGGCCGCAGATAGCCCTTATGCTGACGCGTCAGACCTCATCGCCCGGGAATCGGCTAGAAAGACTCCCTTCCCGGAGTGGTTGATGCCCATATTCATCCCGACAACCAAGCTGATGGCCAGGACGATCTACGGAATCGACATCGGTTCGCTGGTACCGGAGAGATCGGTGGCCGAACTGGGCTATCCGATCTTAGTGATACACGGGATAGCCGACGACCGCATACCGTGGGAGCACGGCCAGCGAGTCGCCTCTGCTGCTGAAGCAGGAAGTTCCATATGGCTTGTGCCGGCTGTCGACCACGTGGACGCCTTCTTGACCCATCCTGACGAGTACGTGGAGCGGGTGAACGAGTATTTTGAACCCCTGCTCAGATAAGACCTAGAGCTTCCGGTATATCTGGACGCGGTGGCGGTAGCAGTCAGCAACGAAAATCATGCCGTTGTCGTCCACATGGACAGAGACTGGACGGTAAAACCGCCGTTTTAGCTCGATGTTCTGGGAAGCCAGCTCCAGTTTTGCCTCGATGTCCGGGCTGGCATCCAGGAAGGTCCGGCCCCATTTGGATAGGCCGCTGTGGCCGATCAAGACGTCTTTGAAACCGCCAGACGGGTCGAATACTTGGACGCGGTCGTTCATCCAATCGCAGACGTAGATGTCGCCGTCCTGATCCACGGCGATGCCATTGGGCCGGTTGAACTGGCCTTCGCCGTCGCCGGAACTGCCGAACGCCATCAGGAAACCGCCACTGGCGTCGAACTTCTGCACCCGGTCGTTACGCCAGTCTGTGACGTACACATCTCCAGCGCCATCAATGGCGATGCCCCAGGGCATGTTGAGTTGGCCGTCGTCTGACCCCAGACTGCCCCACTGGGATATGAAATCGCCGTCTGGAGTCAGTATCTGAACGCGGTGGTTCAGTGTGTCCACAACGTAGAGGTTTCCGTCGGGGCCGAACGCTAATCCCGATGGGCGGTCGAACTGGGCTGGGCCGCTCCCTTGTTCGCCGAAACAACGAACAAGCTCGTTCTCCGAGTCGAAAACGGTGATCCGGTGGGTGTTCTCGTCGGCGAGGTATAACTGGCGCTGTGGGCTAAATGCGATGCATGTAACCCAGATGAAATTGCCTGGTTCTTCGCCCCATTCTCCGAATTGCCCCAGGTAATCGCCTTCCTTGGTGCAACGCGTGATGCGCACGGCCTCGGTCTGCTTAGGGTTGGCTCGGTTGGCGACAAAAAGATTGCCATCCGGGCCGGTGACGACGGACACCGGGCCACTAAAACCAGGACCCGCGGCGTTCAACATGCCAATCACGTCATGGTATTGGAAGTGCCCATTTACCGATGTGGGGTTTTGAGTATCAGTGGTCATAACGATTTTTGAGTCAATCTGCTCCTGCTGTTTCCTATTCGTTACCTGCGTCATCAACCGTTCGTATATCCGCGTTGCCAATCATTCGTATACCTGTGCTACTTCTCGTTCGTGGTGAACTCCGTCGAACCATGGACGCGCCGCAGTCAAGGCCATTCGACAGGCTCAGGACGAACGGTGGTGGTTCAAATTTCATATCGGATGGGAAGGGCTAGGCGAACTGATACTCGCGGCTGGAGCAGATCATCTTCATGGTATGCAGCACCGCGTTCTCGGCCGACTGACGGTCCTCCGCGCTGCCGGCCACGAGACCGCTGCGTTGGTCCAGCATCGACCGGACTTCCCCGGCGAGATGTTGCTTGTTCTTCTCGTGTAGGTGTACATGCCCCAGCAGTTCCAGGCAGCCGTCGATGACCGATATCGGGTCCAGCTCGGCCGTACGGTCCAGCAGGGTATCGACCATGGCCCGGACTCCCGCCTGACTGATGTCACTGACCTGGTCGGCCACGAAATTGACGCGTTCCACAAGGCTTCCGGAATCGATCCACTCTTCGCCGGTATGCCAACCTTCCACTGACGGCGGGTTGAGCAGGTCTTGGCCCATGTATCGGCAACCCAGGGCAACATCGAAGATGCCTAGGTTAGGGAATTTGAAATCGCCCAGCAGGTGAAGGGTGCCCACAACCACCTCGGCAGGGCTTTTTACCTTTGCGAAGCGGGCCTGGTCCGACTTGAAGAAGTCTGATTTGAATAAGACGTTAAGCATGGAGCGAATGTCGTAGTTCGACCGGAAGTACTCTTCTTCCAGTATCTTGATGGCTTCGAGGTCGTTGGGCGGGGTGTGCTGCCAGGCAGGCACCTGGGGCTCGTCGGCAACGAAGAAGTTGTAGAGGTGCCGCGAGATGAACCGGGCGGTGGCCGGCTGCTTGACGATGATGTCGATGATGTCTTCGCCGTTGAAATTGCCGGTCTGGCCCATGAACGACTTTTCGCTTTCGTCATGGTCCTCCGGCAGGTAACGGAAAAGCCAAGGGGTCTTTCCATAAGGAAATGACGCCACGTTGTCGTCGTCGATGGTCCAGCCGGTAAATGCCCGGGCGGCGCTCTGAACGTCTTCTTCGGTGTAGTTTTCCTCACCATCCATGCCCACACCCACGGTGAACAGTTCCAGCAGTTCGCGGCCCCAGTTCTCGTTGGGTGCGTCTTTGTGGTTGAAGTTGTTGTCCAGCCAGAAGATCATGGCGGGATCTTTGGCCAGGCCCACCAGCAGGTCCCGGAAATTACCCAGGCCATGCTCCCGGAACAAGTCGATCTGGTTGAGCATCGTCTTTTCGTGTAAGACCTTAGCCAGGCCAGTTGCGAACACCTGGTGCCAGAACAGGGCGATCTTCTCCTGCAGCGGCCGTCCCCCGGCGTAGGCATTCATCCGGTACACAGACTCAGTGAGTGCGCCTTCCACGTTGCGGCTTTCCTTCCAGTCGATGAAATACCGCTCAATCAGGTCCTCTTCGATGGCTGGTTGTTGCTCCGGATGGAGCAATTCGTCCACCACGGCCTGATAGCTATGCTGGGAGTAGCGGTCCAATTCCTGGAACGTTGCGCCGAAACCGGCGCGGCGCAAGAGGTGCGCCAAAAGGGCTTTGTCAGTCCCTGGCATGCTGTTCAATCTCCTGTGAGATTACGATGTTGCCATGCGATTGTCTTTGTATCTTAAGCCAGTACGCAATCAACCGTTCGTGTCCTTGTATCGTTTGCGCCAGTAGGTACCCAACCGTTCTTCCTGAGGCTCTCGAAGGGCGGTGGCGCAATCATGGTTCGACGGAGCTCACCACGAACGTTTGACGCGGCTCGCTACGAACGGATGTAGGTGAGGGAAATCTCCGAAATTAGACACTGATTTATCTACACGAAGTCCAACTGCTCAAATTTACCGCCTACGATCCCGGCGGCATCCAAGCCGAGCCACTTCTCGGCTACGGTTCCGTAGACGCCCCGGAAGTCGATGTTGTACTTCAGGTCGCCTTCTTCCAGGTCTTCCTCCTTCATCGAAGGGAACTCGCTGTAGATGCCACCCTTAACCGGGTCGCCGATGGCCATGGACAGTCCGCCGGCGCCGTGGTCAGTGCCCGAGCCGTTGTCTTTGACCCGGCGGCCGAACTCGGTGAACAGGTAGATGAGGACATTTTCGGAGGTGTTGTGTTCTCTTAGGTCGGCATAGAAATCAGCGATGGCTTGGGAGAGGTGCTCGAGCAAGACGCCGTGCACCGGGCCCTGGTTGGCATGGGTGTCGTAGCCGGGCTGCTGGGTGTAGAAAATGCGGGTGCCCAGGTCGGCCGTCAGAACTTTGGCGATGCCCTGCAGGTTCCGCCCGATGACCGAGTCGGCGTATTCGACGCTCGACTGATACTGACCGGGGACAGTTTTGAGGATATCCGCGCCTTTGAGGGCGTCCAAGCCGGTAGCGCCCAGGTAGTCCATCACCGGGCCGGTGCCCATGATGGGGGAATACATACGGGAGAACAGGTCGAGTGCCTGGGTGCGTTCTTGCTCGCCTGATATCCCGGTTAGCACGCCATAGGTCTCCAGCACGGCAACCGATGCCACCGGGACTCCGGTCAGGGCCATGGCCCGCGGCAGTCCACGGCCGAAATTGACTCCGGTCAGCACGTTTTCAGCCTTGGGGTCCAGGTCTCGGATGGCCCGGCCCAGCCAGCCCTCGGTGCCCACCTTGGCCGGTTCGCAGGTGTGCCAGATGTCCATGGATCGGAAGTGGGAGCGGTTTGGCCCCGGATAGCCGATGCCGTTGATCACGGCGACCTTGCCCTGGTCGTACAGGTCTTTAATGGCGGTCAGAGCAGGGTTGAACGCCAGTTCGTCACTGATGGGCAAGACTTCTTCTTGGGCGACGCTGAGGGTCTTGCGGCTGTCGTAGTACAACGGGTCTTGGTAGGGGATGACCGTATTGATGTAGTCGTTACCGCCGGTCAGCTGGACCACGACCAAGATTGGGTCTTTGTGGGTAGAGGTCAATTCGGGGTCTCCTGCCTGATTATTGGCTGAAACACTGGCTCGATTTTACCAGGCATTGGGCCGTGCGTCAGCGGTAATGGAGGTCCATCTCCGAAACGTACCTGCGGCCTAGGGTTTCCCCGTTATCCTCCAGCCACTGGCTGAAGCTCGTCCGGCCGTTGGGCGGGCCGTCCGACACCAGAAGACCGGCCATCAAGCCGTCGATCTCGGCCCGGGTCAAAACCACATCCCTCACCAGGTAGCCAGCCAGCCGGGAAAAGAACAGGGTCAGGCCAGGCGGCAGATGCGCGATCTTTGTTTTGGCGCCGATGCTCTCGGCGATCAGGCGGATCAGTTGGCCATAGGCATAGGTCTCCGGCCCAACGCAGTCCTGAACGGTATTCTCGCTCGAATCAGCGGAGTTGACCGCCGCTTCGGCCACATCTTCGACATGCACCGGCTGCACCAGATATTCCCCGTCTCCGGGAACCGCGAAGAACGGGAATTTCCGCAGGAACCAGGCGATGTTGTTGATCAGGACGTCTTCAGCCCCAAATACCAACGTTGGCCGGATGATGCTGTAGGCCAGTCCAGAACCGATGATGGCCTCTTCCACCAGCGCCTTGCCTCTGAAGTAGTCAAGGGTCGAATCGGCGGACGGATTCGTGATGCTGATGTGGACGATCCGTTGGACTCCGGCTTGTTTCGCCGCGTTCACCAGTGCCTTGGTGTTTTCGACGGCGGTGTCATGGGTGGCGCCGCCGCGGGGAAAGCGGACCCAGTAGGTGTTGTAGAGGGTGGTTGCCCCACTGAGATTTTCGGCCAACGCTTTGGGATCACCAAAGTCCAGCGGGTACGCCTTGACTTGGTCTCCGAACGGGTTCGCCCGGTCGGGATGTCCGGTGATGGTCCGGACTTGGCGCCCATCAGAAAGCAGTTTTTGGGTGATGTATCTTCCTGTGTAGCCAAAGGCGCCGGTAACTACGTTCATGCCCGCATCGTCCAAGTTAGATCGCCTTCCTCAGGTGGAATTTCATCCGGTTAATCCAACTGCGCCGCTAGCTCTTCGGGCGTGGTCACCGGCAATTGGCAGGCGTAGTTCTGGCAGACGTAGGCCGTGGGTTTGGCGTCGATCATGCCGCGCGCTTCTAGCAGGGGGAGGCCGTGGTTTGCGGCGGCGGCGGCGTCATCGGCGCCCACCAAGACCTTGTTGGGGTGGAACTTGCCGTTGATCGTCTGCAGCAGGGCCGTGGTGGCCGGGTTGTCACGGGCGCCGATGATGACCACTTCTTTGGGTGAGGATACGTAGAAGTCCAGGGCGGCCAGCCAGTGCCCGGTGCCCGTCGGAGCGCGTCCCATCAGTTCGCGCAGAGTCCGGAGTGGCGTTTCGGCCTTCACCCGGTAGTCTTCGTTTCCGGTTATCACAGCCAGCTTGAGTAGCACATCCGTGGCCACCGAGCCGCCGCAGGGCTGGGCGTTGTCCAGGACATCCCGAGGCCGGACCACCAACTGGTCGTGCTCGGCGCTGGTGTCGTAGAACCCGCCGACGGCGTCGTCCCAGAACAGCTCGATCATGAGGTCTGCCAGGTTGATAGATTCAGTCAGCCACCGCTGATCGAAAGTGGCCTCGTATAGGGCCAGGAGTCCGTCGGACACGAAAGAATAATCTTCCAGGAAGCCCGGCAGCTTGGCTTGGCCGGACCGGTAGGTCCGCAACAGTCTTCCGTCTGAGCGCATGGTTTCCAGCAGGAACCCGGCGTTTTTGATGGCGGCGTCCAGGTAGTCTTGACGCTCAAGTGCAGCGCCGGCTTCGGCGAAACTACGGAGCATCATGCCGTTCCAAGACGCCAGGACTTTGTCGTCCAACAGCGGGTGAACCCGTTTTTCCCGTTCGATCAGCAGCGCCATCTTGCCGCGTTGCACAACGTCCACCAGCCGTTCTAACGCGATACCGTTCTTCTGGGCATAATCTGATGCTTTCTGGGTGATGTTCAGAATGTTCTTGCTCTCGAAGTTGCCCGCCTGGGTAACCCCGAAGAAGCCGTTGAATATGGCGGCTTCGTCTTTGCCCAACACCGCTTCGATCTCGTCGGGAGTCCAGACAAAGAACTTACCCTCTTCTCCCTCGCTGTCGGCGTCGGTGGCCGAGAAGAACCCGCCTTCGGGGCCGGTCATCTCTCTGAGGATGTAGTCCAGGGTTTCCTCGGCGATGCGGCGGTACATGCCCCGTCCGGTGGCCTGGTGGGCGTGGATATAGAGCCGGGCCAGCAGGGCGTTGTCGTAGAGCATCTTTTCGAAGTGAGGGACCAGCCAGTAGGCGTCGGTGGAGTACCGGGCGAACCCGCCGGCGATCTGGTCATAGATACCGCCCCGGGCCATCTTCTCCAGAGTCAGGTCGACCATCTCCAGGGCTCGGTCGTTGTAGCCGTGGCGGTAATAACGGAGCAGAGCCTCCAGGTTCATGGCCTGGGGGAATTTGGGTGCGGAGCCGGTGCCGCCGTTCTGGTAGTCGAAGTTGGTGGCCAGGACCGTGTAGGCCTGATGCAACGTCTCAACCGTCACGGGAGCGTCGCCCTTGGGCATCTGGCCGGTCCGGCCCATCTGCTCGGTGAACTGGTTCGTGACCCGGTCGATCTCGCCGCGGTTGTTGTGATAGGAATGGGCCACCGACTGAAGCAGCCTGGGGAATCCGGGCATGTTGTGGCTATCCATGGGCGGGAAGTAGGTGCCGCCGTAGAAGGGGCGGCCGTCGGGTGTCAGGAACACGGTCATGGGCCAACCGCCGCTGCCAGTCAGCATCTGCACCGCCTCCATGTAGACGGCGTCCAGGTCGGGCCGTTCTTCCCGGTCGACTTTGATGCTGACGAAATGCTCGTTCATCAACAGCGCGGTGGCCTCATTCTCAAAGGACTCGCGCTCCATGACGTGGCACCAGTGGCAGGCCGAATAGCCGATGCTGAGCAGGATGGGCTTATTTTCGTCTTTGGCCCGCTGCAGCGCCTCATCGCCCCACGGATACCAGTCCACGGGGTTGTTGGCGTGCTGTAAAAGATAGGGGCTGGTCTCGTTGGCTAGCCTATTGGCCATGATGCACCTATATAAAAACCCGCTGATGACAGCAGGGGAAATTCTGACGCCTATTGTCTGGTAAATCGGTGGAGAATACCAGGGTCTTCAGTGGGTATACTGAGTTAGGAAAGGCCTAAACAATCAGGTTATCGGGGTGGATCAGATGGCTGGAACGAAAGTAGTGTGCCTCACGGACCTGGACTCCGAACTCAGGCAGGTGGTTGCCGCCCAGGCGCTGCCGGGAATGGAAGTGATCTCAGAGCCCTTGGGAATAAGCGAAGGCGAACAGATGGAATTGGTGTCGGACGCGGATTACCTGGTCATCTGGCCAGCCCATATATCCGACGAAGTACTTAGAGCGGCTAAAAAATGTAAGTTGGTCCAGTGTCTCAGCGCCGGTTACGACAAGATTAATCTGGCCCTGGCCGCCGAGCTGGGTATTCCAGTGGCCAACAACGGAGGGGCCAATAGTGTGGCGGTGGCCGAGCACACAATAATGCTCATCTTGGCTTCACTGAAGAAGATTGTGTTCAACGCCAATAATGTCAAAGCTGGTGGTTGGCGTGCGAGCCGCGAACGCCGCCCTGACGTGTTCGAATTCGAGGGAAGGACACTGGGCCTGATCGGCATTGGTAACATCGCCAAACGGGTTGCTAAGCGGGCCAGGGCCTCCGATGTAGAGGTCCAATACTTCGATAAGTTTGCCAGTCTCTCAGCGGCGGAGCAAGAAGAACTGGGGATCAGGGAAGTGGGCTTCGAGGAGTTGCTCAGAACTTCAGATGTAATCAGCATCCACGTGCCGCTGACCGCGGAAACCCGCAACATGATAGCCAAAGACCAACTAGCGCTGATGAAGCCGAGCGCGCTGATAATCAACACCAGCCGAGGTGGAATCATCAACGAAGATGACCTGGCTCAGGCGCTTAAATCCGGGGTAATCGCCGCTGCCGGTTTGGATGTCTTGGAGCAAGAACCCCCGCCGGCAGGTCACCCATTGCTGGAGTTAGACAACGTCATAGTCACGCCCCACAACGCCGGCCCGACTCTGGAATCCATACCCAAACGAGCAGCCAACGCCTTCGAAAACATCCAGCGCGTGATGGACGGCGGAGCGCCGCTGTGGACAGCCAAGTTCGGCAACAGCGGGTAAAATATCTAGGGGCTTACCGAGTGAAGGCTGTGTGTATTACCGATCATGGAAGCTGAATTGAAACGAATAAGATTTCAGGGATAAGTTGGGTACTGCTTGGGCCGCGTAGACAACTCGCTGATTGAAGTCACTTGCGACTAGAATGCCTCGGATAGGCTTACTTTCAGGGTTTTCGATAGTACCCATATACGCCAGCAATTGAGCGATAGCTTCGGGTTGGGCTGCCCCGGCTTTCAACTCAATCACTACAATTTGGCCGTCTGCATCTTCGGCTGTGATATCAATACGCCCCGCGTCTACCGAGCGTTCAGAACCGTCATCTATTATTCGCAACCCCTGCTCTAGATGGTCGATGTTGATTCGAAGGGCGCGTTGAAGATCTCGTTCGAGCCCGAATTTAATTTCACCAGACTCTGCTGATGAGCCAAGGACGCCGTTAGGTTCTACATCTGATATATCTTGGGTGGCTGGTGAACCGAAGAAGGGATTGATATGCCTGTTTTGAAGATTGAACACGCTCCCTAGGCTGGAAAGGCCGCTAGTATTGCCGCTCGTCTGCTCTCCTGAGAGCGAGTTTTCGAAATCATGCCCCGTCGTTAGAAACCAATTTCGCTCTGTAGCTTCGATTTGAAATACGTCTTGTTCCACCATCAATAGAATCAATGACTCTAGATTTTTCCCGCGGAGCAGATAGCCATATCTCGAGTCTGTCGACAGCACGCCTCTGTCCGCCAATTCTTCTGGGGTGAACCGCTTAAGGAAAGACCGAATATCTTCAGGCATGTCACCTCTTATGCTATGAGCGTCTCAGTTAGCAATATTTGATATCTAAGCCTTAGACCGCACGGGAATCTGCGATTCTTCGCCCAGCTTGGTCATGAAA
Organism: Dehalococcoidia bacterium; assembly: GCA_963693555.1. Taxonomy (GTDB): domain Bacteria; phylum Chloroflexota; class Dehalococcoidia; order Lucifugimonadales; family UBA3495; genus UBA9611. The sequence goes on from CAVOAA010000062.1 coordinate 15,018, forward strand.
TCGTCCAGAGGCATGGCGCCCAGGTCTTCGCCGTCGCGGTGACGAACGGCTACGGCGTCGGCTTCTTGCTCCCGGTCGCCGGCCACCAGCATGTAAGGCACCTTCTGCATCTGTGCGGTGCGTATCTTCTGGTTCATGCGCTCACCACGGGTGTCCACCTCGGCCCGGAAGCCGGCGGCTTCGAGCTTGGCCCGCACCGACTCGCAGTACTCGATGTGCCGGTCGGCGATGGGAATCAACACGGCCTGCACCGGCGCCAGCCAGAGCGGGAACGCGCCGCCGTAATGCTCGATCAGCACCCCCAGGAACCGCTCCATGGAGCCCAGGATGGCCCGGTGGACCATGTAGGGCTGGCTGCGGCCGCCCTCGGCGTCCTGATAGGTAAGATCGAAACGCTGGGGCAGGTTGAAGTCGAACTGCACGGTGGTGCACTGCCAGGCCCGGCCCAGGGCATCGGTGATGTTGATGTCGATCTTGGGGCCGTAGAACGCTCCACCGCCTTCGTCGACGGTGAAGGGCAAACCACGCTTCTCCAGTGCGCCCTGCAGCGACTGGGTGGCATGCTCCCACATATCCGGGTCGCCGACGTATTTCTCGGGCCGGGTGGAAAGCGCGATGGAGTATTCCTCGAATCCGAAGGCGTCCAGCAACTCAAAGGTTAGTTCCAAGACTCCACCGACTTCGTCTTCCACCTGGTCTGGCGTGCAGAAGATGTGGGCGTCGTCCTGGGTGAAGCCCCGCACACGCATCAGCCCGTGCAGGACGCCGCTGCGCTCGTAACGGTAGACGGTGCCCAGCTCGGCGAATCGCAAGGGCAGCTCCCGGTAGCTGTGCAGCGCGTTCTTGAAGATGGCGATGTGGAACGGGCAGTTCATGGGTTTCAGATAATATTGCTGGTCGTCGATCTCCAGTGGGGCGAACATGCCTTCCTGGTAGAAATCCAAATGCCCGCTGGTCTCCCAGAGCTGGGCCCGGCCGATATGGGGCGAGTAGACGATGTCATAGCCCAGCCGGTAGTGGAGGTCCTTCCAGTAGTCTTCGACCAGGGAACGAACTCGGCCGCCCTTGGGATGCCAGACGATCAGGCCGGGGCCGATCTCTTCATGGACGCTGAACAGGTTCAGTTGCCGGCCCAGGGTCCGGTGGTCACGGCGCTCAGCCTCTTCCAGCCGTTCCAGGTG
>CAVOAA010000063.1:0-16176 GCA_963693555.1 Dehalococcoidia bacterium
CACGACCATAACCTTCCGGGAGAATGAGGCTGGCCGCTTCATCGATTGGCATCCGGCCCCGAGGCGTCAGTATGTCATCTGCATCTCCGGGGGAATCGAGATCGGCCTGGGTGACGGCTCCACCCACACCTTCGGTCCCGGCGACGCCCGCCTGGTCGAAGACACCACCGGCCAGGGCCACACGACCAGGACCATCGGTGATGGCCCCGGAATAACCTGCACAGTACCCCTAGCCGCCGCCGACTAAGTCGGTCTCGGGCCTTCGGCGTTTGATCACCATCAAGCGTCATTCTAGGCAGTGAGAAATAAATAATCTGGAGAGAATTACAGATATGCAGATAGTCAGAGTCTTTTCCGGCGACGACGGCGAGTCTCATTTCGAGGATGTTACTCCTGAGGAGATGGTCGAGATCGCCAAGCGTCTGGGCGAGGGCGATATTCAACTGAACGCCCGCCAAGCGCCGTCGTTCTCCGATTACCATACCGCGCCCCGTCGGCAATACGTGGTCCACCTGCTGGGCACCGCCGAGTACGAATGTGCCGACGGCTCCAAACGTCAGCTGGTCCCCGGCGACGTTCTGGTGGCCGAGGACCTGACCGGCCACGGGCACATCGCCCGCGGTCTGGGCGAGGGCGAACGTTACATCTTTGCCGTGCCTCTGGCGGAAGCCTAGCACCAGCTTAAATCTATATTGTGAGGAATCACCGATGAAGATAGTCCGAGTGTATTCAGGAGATGACGGCGAGTCCCATTTCGAGGACGTAACTCCTGAGGAGATGGTCGAGATTGCCAAACGGATCGGCGCCGGAGACATCAGCCTGGGCCTGCGGCCGTCCCCTTCGTTCTCCGACTACCACAACGCCCCTCGCCGCCAGTACGTGATTAACCTGGCGGGCACGTCCGAGTTCGAGTGCGCCGACGGGACCAAGTGTCAAATGGAACCGGGAGACATCCTCGTGGCCGAGGACCTGGAAGGCCACGGGCACATCGCCCGCAGTCTGGGCGACACGCCCCGCGCATCGTTGGCAGTCCCCCTCGCCGACCCCACCTAGTCCGAAATAAAGGATCGGACCGGGGCTCACCTGATAGGGTGAGCCCCGGTTCACTAACATGCGCCTTTCACTAATAAGCTCCTCTCAACAGGGCCGACAGGTGCAATAGCCCCTGCTGACGCCGGGCGTTACTCACGGCCTTTCGCCACCCCACCGGCAGCAGTTGTTCGGTCATCTCCCGGGTCACTTCATTGCCTGCCAACATCGGAAATCTCTCGTAAACGGCCTGCGCGATTCCGGCACCCCCGCCGTCAGCCTCACCCTCTTCCCAAGCATGAAGAAAAGGCAGCACTGCGTTTACCGCCAGATCCCGGCCTCTGCTCTGCCCCACATAGGCCGGACCAGCCCGGCTTACCGCGCAGAGAGACGCCGTGAGACCGGCCGGACTCATTTCCCCGGCCTCTTGCCGCAGACCCACCGCCAAGCCGCGCTCCACAAACCGGTCCAGAATCACGGCCGCGCCCAAGATACGCCGCCCCGGGTGGTTGCTGGGACGGACCCTGAATAGATGCCATTCCCGGCGGTCCATGACGCGGCCCAATCCCTTGGGACGGCGCCGTTTGGATGCAACCGGTGCACCCGCCTCGCCCAACCCCGAGCAGGACATCAGCCACCTTCCGATCGCCACTACGCGCCCCTGAGGAGGGAGTTTCAGCGCCGCCCCTGCCAACGCTTCGTACGGCGCTAGAGACGCCAGTTGAGTGAAGGGGACGCGGTTGCTGCTGTAGCCCAAACCTTCCATCAGGACCTCGTACAACGCCTAGTCAGGCCCGTCTGACTGGATGCACTTGGCAAGCCAGTCGGCCTTCGCCCGAAAACGGTCGTCCCCCGCCCGGTCCAGGGTTCTCCCGGCCTCATCCAACGATTCCGGCTTGAAAAACCCCTTCCGCGATAATACCTGCCAGAGATCGAAGGCCGGCCCATCATTCATGGGTCCCGGGAGCGTGGGTTCCGGGAGCGTGGTTTCCTGGCGCGCAGATTCCGGAAATGGGGTGTCCGTGAGCAGCGACTGGAGGTCCACCACTGGAGCAAATGACCCGCTCTGTAGACGCGTCTCTTCAGAGAAGACCTCCAGCGCCCCGTGCACCACCACGCCGTTGTAGTTGGGGTCTCCGCCGTGGCCGTGGGAGTTCCAATCCGCCTGTTTGATGTGGAGTTCCACGTCGCCGCGGACCAACCCCAAGCCTTCAACTTCCAACAATGCGTCCCGGAAGTCCGGGCCAGCGGTCACCCCGGAGCGGCCCGGATAGACCACCCTAACCCGCTTGCCGGCCTCCGTACGGAGGCCGGTCTGCCTTGCAGCACGCTCTTTCCAGAACTTGGCCAGCAGCCGCTCGGGGATCTTTTCCCCGCCGTGCTCAGCGATCGACCGGGATAACGCAATATCCCGGCCTGGCGTCCAGCTTAGCGTCCGGCCGGTTGTATAAATGGTCATTCTATTTAATCGCCGTTTTATCACCAAAACATCTATATATCTTACCGTTAATACACGGACTCTTACCATCGCCATTCCAGAAAGGCGGCTGGCAGCAGCGGGTCGCCTCCGCTAGAATAGCGGCCTGTCCCTTATCCGGTTCCCAGGCAAGGATATCCATGTCCACAGATCCCGCTTCCACAGATTCCGCTTCCGGGGCCAGCGGCCCACTGACCCTGACCTACTACGGCCACTGCGCGTTTAAATGGCAGACGGAAGCTGGCTTAAAAGTCCTGGCTGATCCCTACCGCAACCTTGCGGAACGTTACTGGTTCAAGAGGCTATTTCCGGACGTGGAGTGCGACCTGGGCCTGATCACCCACGCTCATTTCGACCATGACGCTGCCGAACGCCTGCCGGAAGGCGCGTCATTGATTCGGATGCCAGGGGAGTTCGCTAATCAGGATATGAACATACGGGGCGTGTTGGACCTGCACTCAGGCGCTTCCCGGCTGCGGGAATTTCCCAACGTGATGTTCCGCCTGGAGACCGGCGGAGTCAGCTTCCTGCATATTGGAGACAACCGTGCCGATTGGCCAACGGACGTGGCACGGGCCATCGGCGAGGTGGACGTGTTACTGGTGACGGTCGACGACTCCAACCATCTGCTGACCTTCCAAGACGTGGATTCTCTGGTCCAGCGGCTGGGGCCAAAGGTCGTGATTCCGATGCATTATCAGATACCGGGGCTGATGGCCGATGACACCGGCCTGGAGCCACCGGAAGGTTGGCTGGCCACCCAGAGCAGGGTCAAGCGCCTTGAGGGTTCCAGCGCCGAGTTCTCGCCCCAGGGCCTGCCATCCGAGACTGAGATCTGGCTGTTTCAGCCGTCGCCGGTATCTTTTGCCAGCCCGCCCTTAGAACCATAGAAGCGTAGACCCCCATACCCATAAAACGATAGAACCGTAGGAGCGCGGCGCACATGAAATTGTTCGGCCAAAAACCTTACTACGGCTGGTTCGTCGTCGCCGGCTGCGTGCTGGTTTCTTTCGGAGTTGCCGGCGGCCAGTTTTCCTTTGGGGTGTTCCTCAAGCCCATGACCGAAGAGTTCGGGTGGAGCCGCGGCTCGTTGTCCCTGGCCTTCGCTCTAACGTTCATGATCTCCGGGCTACTGCGTCCTCTGGCGGGTTATCTGGCCGACCGGTACAGTTCCAAGCTCGCCGTCCTCTCTGGAGTCACCGTCATGGGGACGATCCTCCTGTTCATCCCCTTCATAAACAACCTGGCCCAGCTCTACGCCCTGTTCGCCATCATGAGCATCGGCATCACCCTCGGCACCGGCCCCATATTGACCAAGATCGTCAGCGGCTGGTTCCAGACCAGAAGAGGGCTGGTACTGGGCCTGGTCAGCGGGGCAAGCTCATTTGGGGCAATGGTCCTGGTCCCGGGCGCCTCATTATTCCTGGTGCTCTTTAACTGGAAGGAAGCCTATTGGTTCCTTGCGCTGTTGTTGTTGCTGGTGGTGCTCCCGGTTGGGTTCAAGCTGATCCGTAACCGTCCGCAGGACATGGGGCTGGAGCCGTACGGGGCATCAGCTGGTGGGCCTGTAAGGGGCCGCACCGCCGGATCGGATGTGGAGAAGATATTCGGCCGGGACGCAACACTTCGAGAAGCCATCAGGACCCCTATGTTCGCCAGATTAACCTTGGGGTTCTTCGTTTGAGGCTACTCCATGAGCTTCGTGAACGCTCACTTCGTCACCTACGTTCAAGACCTTGGCTACCATAAGATGGTGGCCGCCGGGGCCTTCAGCCTGATCGGAGCGGCCGCCATCATCGGGGCGCTGCTATTGGGGCATCTGTCGGACCAGCACGGCCGCCGCAGAATATTGGGCATGTCCTACCACCTGCGGGGGTTGGGGTTCATCCTGGTCTTGTTGTCGATGGGAATACCCTTCCTGAACATTCCGTCCCTGGGCATTCCGGCATTACTGGCTGGAATGCTCATGGTCGGGTTCTCCTGGAACGCACCCACAACCATCACTGCGGCCTACACCTCAGACCGTTTCGGGGTGTCCAAGTTGGGTACCATCTTCGGTTTGATGTTCGCGGTGATGCCGCTGGGGTCCGGCCTAGGCGCGTACCTGGGAGGTCTCCTCTATGACAGCCAAGGCACCTACGCCATCGGCATCTGGAGCAACATCGCGCTACTATTCTTGGCCGGGGGGACGGTCTTATCCATCAAAGAACACAGACAGCCGAGCTCGCCTGCCACCGCAGCGGCCTAGTTCACCAAGGCGAGTTACAGTAAGATAAGAAAGCTACAAATAAGGTATTTCGGAAGAGATATAAACTTAACCCCGCCCATTTCTCAACCGTAAAGGATAGTAACTTCGTGAAGCCCCAAACCAGCCAGACGGCCGACGACTCAAGCGTAAAGACAAAGTTCAACTACCACTGGGTAGTGCTGGGCACTCTAGCCATCGTTCAGATCATCGGCTCGTCCATCTCCATGGCCGCCGGGATAATGGTCACGCCGCTAAACGACCCCGACGGCAGCTTCGGATGGAGCATGGCGGTGATCGGAGGGGCACTGGCCACCTTTTTCCTGGTTGGCGCCATCTTCTCGCCCATCAGCGGCTGGCTCGCGGACCGCTACGGCACTCGCAAGGTGATGCTGTTATGCGGCGTGTTGTTCGCCAGCAGCATGTTCTTGCTCGGGTTCGTGACCAACCTATGGCAATTTTTCCTGGTCTTTAGCCTGATGTTGGCCATCACCCAGTCCATCGCCATGGGGCCCATGATCGCGGCGGTCAACGTATGGTTTCGGAACCGCTTGGGAATGGCCGCCGGCTTGCTCTGGGGAGCTCAGGGTCTTGGCGCCGGCCTGATGGCCAGCGGTGTTGCCGTTCTATTAGAGAGTGTGGGCTGGCGGGCAACCTTCTGGTCCATCGCCTTGATCGGTGGTGTATTGATCCTCCTGGCAGCGGCGTTCTTCCGCAGCAGGCCGGCCGATATGGGACTACGGGCCTACGGAGTGCAGGCTGACGAACCGGCTGAGGTCGCCTGGAGCGAGCGGTTGCAGGGGGTCCGGATGAAGGTCTTCAACCAGCACATCAGGAAGACCAAAGAGTTTTGGAACCTGCCGCTGATCCACCATCTGGGCTGCACCGGGCACGCGGTCATCCTGATTTATTCCGTCCCCATCGCGGTCGACAAGGGCATCAGCCTGACCGCCGCCGCAGTCATACTCACCCTGATATCCGTCTTCAGCATCATCAGCCGGTTCCTGGCGCCAATGTTCGCCGAGCGGTTCGGCGGCAAACCGGCCATGGCGGCAGCATTGGCCCTGCAGGGCACCACTGTCTTGATGCTATTTTGGGCATCAGACGCCTGGACCTTCTATCTGTTCGGCGCGCTGTTCGGGATCGGGTTCGGTGGTGAGATGTCGGCTTACCCGGTGGTGAACCGTCAGTATTTCGGCTCAGGGCCTCTGTCCACGTTCTACGGGATCGAGATGATGGGCGCATTCTTGGGACACGCCCTGGCGACCGGCCTGGCTGGCTTGGTGATCTACGCCACCGGCTCTTTCAACCCTGTGATCGTCATTTCCATGGGGTTCAGTTTCACTGGGATGCTGGTTGTATTGACTCTATCTCCCAGCACAGAGGTGCTCATTCCGGACTGGGAGCAGTCGCTACCCGAGGAGGCCAGGACCGCGCCGTCCCCGGCAGATTGATGGCGGCCGGAAACCGGCCAACACCAAAATAAATAAAGTGCCCGTACTTCTGCGGAAGTACGGGCACTTTTTATTCCCTGACCAGGGGCCGCTATAGGCTAGTCTGCGGCGTACTTCTCGCCCAGGGCAGTTTCCCAGCGGAGGTAGTTCATCATGTCGGCGAAGTTGCGCTCCGGCCCGGAGACCACCACGTCGGTGGGTGCCCGCATCACGCCGGACAATCCCTGTTCCACTCCCAGCCCGGCCTGACGCCAGGCAGCCATGCCTCCCTCCAAGACCGAGACGTCCTGGTAGCCCAGCCCTTTCAGCGTGGCCCCAGCCAGCGCCGCGTTCTGGCCGTTGTTGCAGGTGACGGCTATCGATGCCGTCTTATCGGCCGCGATGTCCGCAATCTGAAGCTCCAGAGAGCCTCGGGGGACCCAGCGTGCGCCGGGAACGTGGCCGCTGGAGAAGTCCTGGCTGTTCTCCACGTTTATGATCGATGCCGGCTTATTCCCGTCGAGTTCCTGGGGTGAGACCAGCTTGACCTGGGAGCGTGCTTCATCCAGGCCGTTGGGTGAGTTGTTTCCAGATCCGGTCTCCAGTTGACGCCCGCTGTCGGCCCAGGCGGTGGTGCCGCCGTTCACAGCGTAGACCTCTTCGAAGCCGAATTGGCGGTACCACGAAGCGATGAACGTGGCGCGGGCGTGGCCGTCACAGGAGAAGACCACTGGGCAGTTTTTCACCACCAGGACATCGTCGGAGCGCTGGACGACCTGCCCGCCGGGGAACCAACGGAAGCCGGGGATGTGGCCATTGGTATATTCCTCGGTGGTGCGGACGTCCACGAAATAGCAGGTCTTCTGGCCGCGTTCGTCCAACATGGTCTGGACGGCGTCCACGTCCAGGTAGCGCACGCCGTCCTCTTTCGCCAGGGTTGCGGCGTAGGTTTCGGCTGCGGCCAGGCCTTCAGTAGACGGTTCCGGCAGGTCCAGCCGGTCGCCGCCGGTCTCCAACTCGTAGCCAGCCAAGAGCCAGCCTGACGTCCCGTTCTTCAGCCCGAAGATGTTGGTGAGGCCCATGCGTTGCAGAACCCGGGTGCCGATGACGCTACGCGTCCGGCCGGCACAGTTGACGATGACCGTCGTGTCCGGGTCCAGGTCCTTGGTGATGTCGGTAACTCTCAGGGCCAGCTCACCGCCCGGCACGCTACGGCCGCCGGGGATGCAGAACCGTTGGTATTCCTCGGGGGTGCGGGTGTCCAGGATGACCAACTTATCACCCCGTTCGATCCGCTCGTGGAGCTCGGTCGCCTCAATCTCAGGAACGTGATGCTCGACTTCCATCCGTTCCCCGAAGTCCTTGCTGATCACGTTGCTGCCCCATTCCGTGGGAAAGCCTTCGGTGGACCATTGGTTCACGCCCCGGTCCAAGACCAAGACGTTGGTGAAGCCCATGCCCTCCAGCGTGGCAGCGGCCAGGGTCGCCCGGCGGCCGTCGTCGTCGCAGATGACAAGCTTCTCACTCTTCACTGGCGCTGAAACGTCCATCCGGAATTCCAGTTCTTTGCGCGAAATCAGGCTTGAGTCGGCGATGTGGGAGCTGTTGTATTCGCCGGCTTCACGCACGTCGATCAGGCCGAACTTGGACTTACCCTGCAGAAGTGCACTGAGGTCTTTAGCGGAAATTATATCGGCCATTACAATCTTCCTTCAATTTTTTGGTTCTCTAGGATTTTGGCTGCTTGGAAACGGACCTGCCCGTGCCTGGCTCTCCGATCCTGATTTGTCGCTAGCATAATCACATCGGGCTGAACAGACAAGTTTAAGCAGGGGCCGAATAGGCATGCCATTCGACCCTACCCGGCCGCCAAAGAGTGTTAGTAACACCGTCACGGGTATTTTTTGCGGTCAGCCGTCAGCTTATTGGGTCTCGGCCTTTCGCAGTTCGTCGGCGTCTACCGTGTATTCGTCTTCGGTGCGGCCTTGGATGGCGGCCAGGACGCGTTCGGCCGACAGGGGTAGGGTTTTGATCCTAACTCCCACCGCGTCAAAAATGGCGTTGGCGATGGCTGCGGGAGGGCCGAACCCGGGCGACTCCGCGACTGCTCGCGCCCCGAAGGGTCCGTCGGCGCTGGGCACTTCCACCAAGATATTCTCGATCTCTGGCATGTCCACCGACAGCGGCATCAGGTAGGTCGCCAGGGAGGCATTCCGGACTTCGCCGGTCTCTTTGTCGATGAGTATCTCTTCGCTGAGCGCCCGGCCGATGCCCTGTACGGCCCCGCCCTCGAGTTGGCCTTCCACACCCATCGGGTTGATGGCCTTGCCGATGTCCTGGGCCTGCACGAACCGCGTCACGCGCACCTGCCCGGTCTCCCGGTCTACGATGACCTCTGCGCCCTGGGCGTTGAACACTGGAGCGTAGGGCAGACTGGATAGGGATGCTGTGCCAATGATCGGCCCGCCCCGTGAACTCAGGCTCATACGGCCCAACTGCCCTAAATCCATGGACTGGGGCGGGTTGTCCTGCACGTAGACCGCCCCTCCTGAGCATTCCAGCGCGTCGGCGGGGACGCCCAGCCGGTCGGCGGCCAGATCAAGTAGCTTGGCCTTGGCGTCTTCGGCAGCGTTCTGCACGGCGCGGCCCTGACTGTAGACGATACGGCTGCCGCCGCTGGGGCCGGTGAATGGGGCCATGTCGGTGTTCCGCTTGGCCACGATCACCTGGTCCAACCGCAAGCCCAAAGTCTCAGCGGCAATCTGGGCCAAAGATGTATCGCTGCCCGAGATGTCCACCGACCCGGTAAGCAGGCTGACAGTGCCGTCTTCATTGACGCTGATGGCCGCGGTGGACGGCCCGCTGCCACTACGCCATTCGCCCACGCAAATGCCCACGCCCCGTGCTTCTTTGGGACTGGAATCCAACTTCTTGGGCAGGCCCATCCTTTCCTTCAGGGCCAGCATCGTTTCCATCAAGCCGTTTTTGGGGATGGTCGAGCCGTTGACTGCGGTGTCGCCTTCGCTATAGGCGTTCTTGATCCGGAACTCCAGGGGGTCCATGCCCAACTTGTGGGCGATGACGTCGGTGTGGGACTCGGTGGCGAAGGTCATATCGGCCACGCCCGAGGCCCGGTACGAGCCGACATAGATCTTGTTGGTGTAGACGCCGTACGACCGCAGCTTGAAGTTGGGGATGTTGTAGGCACCCAGACCGTGGCCGACCCCGGCGTTGGGTCCGGCGCCCAGGTAGGCGCCCACATCGAAGATGCTGTGTGCCTCACGAGCCAAGATACGCCCGTCGTTGCTGACCCCGGTCTTCAGGTAGATGTTGGTCTCCAGTCTCGGGCCGTTCAGCGTAAATGCTTCTTCCCGAGTGTTGATCAACTTCACCGGCCGGCCGGTCTTGATGGCCAGCATTGCCGGGAACGCTTCCAGGGCCAGACGCAGTTTGGCGCCAAACCCGCCGCCCATCTCCATGGCTGTGACCTGGATGTTGCCGATGGCCATATCCAGCACCGAGGCGAGTTGTGCGCGCACCTGGTAGGGACCCTGGGTTGAGGCATAGATGTCCAACCGGCCGTTGGCTTCAACGTCGGCCACGCAGGCCATGGGCTCCAAGAACCCCTGGCTGATGGGCTGGGTGTGGTAGGTCTCTTCGATGATGACATCGGAGTCTTTGAAACCCTGGTCCACGTCCCCCCGGTCAGCCTCTAGCATTGTGCAGTTGTTGCCGCCCAACGCAAAGCCAAAGCCTTCAAAATCTTCCAGGTCCGGATGCACGTCGACAGACTTTCCGGTGATTGCCTGCAACGGGTCGACCACGTTCTCGATATCTTGGTACTGGACCTTGATCAACTGCACTGCTTCCAAGGCCGTCATCTCATCGTCGGCGGCCACGGCAGCCAGGGGTTCGCCGATGTAGAAGACCTCGTCGATGGCCATGACCCGGCGGTCCTTGAGCGCGCCCGAGCCGAACCGTTGGTCGGGGTAGTCCTTGCCGGTAATGACGCAGCGAACTCCCGGCAGGGCCTCGGCCTCAGAGGTGTCGATGCTGACGATACGGGCGTGACTGTGGGTGCTGGTCAGCAGCTTGCACATGAGCATGCCGGGCAGGTATATATCTCCGGCGTAGGTTGCCTTGCCGGTTACTTTTTCCAGGGCGTCCACGCGGATGTGGCTCTTACCGATGGTCTGAAAGTCGGCCATATCGTTACTCCGTCCCCTTGCCGGTGGCTTTCACGGCCACCAACACCGATTCGATGACCTTGGAATAGCCGGTGCAGCGGCAGAGGTTGCCGCCCAGAGCGTGTTTGATGTTTTCTTCGGTGGGCTCTTCGCCGCTTTCTAAGAAGCCCACGGTGGACAAGATGATCCCAGGCGTACAGTAACCGCACTGCAGGCCGCCGTGCTCGACGAACGCCTGCTGTACCGGATGAAGCTCCTGGCCGTTGGCGACGCCCTCAATGGTTGTCACCTCGCTGTCATGGGCGGCATGGGCCAGCACCAGACAGGAGCAGACCGGTTTGCCGTTGAGCAGGACCGTGCAGGCGCCACAGTCACCTTCGTCGCAGCCTTTCTTGGTGCCGGTCAGGTAAAGTTCGTCTCTGAGTGTGTCCAGCAGTGAATAATAGGGCTCAACAAGCACCTGCTGAGGTTCGCCGTTCACCGTAATATTGAGTTGTTTCTTCATGGTTAATCTCGGTGCTGGCCTGCTTAGAAAGCGGCTTGTACCGTCAGCCTCCGTTGTTCTTCAAAATTCAGAGGCCCTCGGGCGGCCGAAATCAGGGCTTGTTCCAATGTGCGGCGGGTCAACACACCCACAATCTCTTTCCGGTGCTCGGCCGAGCCGCGGATATCGTCGATGGGTCTCACACCGTCGCGGGCGGCGTTGGCGGCCGTCTGTATCAATTCCTGGCCAATGCCTTGCCCCCTTAGCATCTCTTCAGCCGAGTAGGCCCGGATGGGGGTCGGGGCCACCGCTCCCAGGGCGATGCGGACTTCGGAGCAGGGGCCACGGCGACCGTCCAGCGATATCAGGGAAGCCACGCCGACAGTGGCGATGTCCATCGCGCCACGGGGGCTATGCTTGATGTAGTGGGAACCGGTGTTTCGGGGCGGCGGCGGCACTCTGATCTCCACCAGCAGTTCATCATTTTCCAGCACTGTCTGGCCTGGGCCCTTGAAGAACTGGTCCAGGGCCACCCAGCGTTCGCCGTCGGGTCCCGCGATCTTGCACTCGGCGCCAAAGACTAGCAGCGCCGGGATGGTGTCTCCGGACGGCGAGGCGTTGCAGATGTTCCCGCCCACGGTTGCCAGGTTCCGCACCTGGACCCCGGCGAACGACGCAGCCGCTGCAGCCAAAGCAGGGTAGCGCCGGCGCACGGTCGGGTGTTGTTCCAGCGTCCGGACGGTTACCAACGCCCCGATGCGCAGTCCGTTCCGGGAGCTGTAGGTGATACGACTCAACCCGGCGACCCGCTGAATATTGATCACTTGTTCGGGGTTCCACACACCGGCACGCCAGCGCACCAGGAAATCGGTGCTGCCAGCCACGATGCGGGCGCTGTCGCCATACCGCTGCAACATGGAAATGGCCTGTCGCACGGTACGGGCTTCTTGATATTCAAATCTCTTCATGCCTTGCCCCACTTTCTGAGTCCCCTTTTTCGGGGGTTATGTCATTCCGGGGGAGTGTAGTCACGAGGCGCGAGGGTGTCAACGACGGTGGCGCAGCCACGTTTCCAACTGGCGGGTTTGGCTGATGAGTTTGGCGGGTTTTGCTAGAATGGTCGCCTGTGCGTGTTACTGGATAAACCTTCAGGATCAGATACCCCTATGGACGACTATTCCGTTGCAGTGGACGTGGGCGGGACTTTTACCGACATCGTGCTCTGCAACCTGGCCACGAACGAGCAGCAAGTTCACAAGACCCCGTCGACCCCAGACGACCCCAGCACCGGCTTCCTGACCGGACTCCGGGAGGTGCTCGCTGCGAACTCGGTGGAGCCTTCCCAGGTGAAGCACGTCTTTCACGGCACGACCATCGCCACCAACGCCATCCTGGAGAACAAGGGCTCGCCGGTTGGGCTGGTGGTGCCTGAGGGCTTCAAGTATGTGCTGGAGATCGGCCGCCACGGGACACCCAGACAGGTGAACCCCAACTCCTGGGTCAAACCAGAGAGGCCGGTACGCCCTCGGGACGTCGTTGAAGTCGCAGAACGGACCGGTTTCGACGGAGAGGTCTTGACTCCACTAGATGAGGACGCGGTCCGAGCCGCCGCCCGCAAGTTCCGGGCCGACGAGATCGCATCCATCGCCGTCTCTTTTCTGCACTCATATTCCAACCCGGACAACGAGAACCGGGCCAGGGAACTGATACTCGAGGAATACCCCAGCGCCCAGGTCTCCATCTCGTCGGAGGTGCTGGCTGTCTTCAGGGAATACGAACGCACCATGACCACGGTGCTGAACGCCTACGTCATGCCTAGGGTCAGCAGCTATATCAGCAACTTGGAGAGTGCTCTGCACGCCAACGCAGTCGACTCGTCATTCTCGATCATGAAGTCCAACGGTGGCATGATCGGGGCGGACATAGCGGTCCGCCAGCCGGTGCACACCGCCCTGTCCGGTCCCGCCGCCGGGGTCATGGCCACGCTGCAGATAGCCGAGAACACCGGCGTTTCCAACTCGATATCCTTCGACATGGGCGGCACCAGCACCGACGTCTCTCTGCTGCGGGACGGACGCCCCACCACCAACCTGGCTGGCCGGCTGGGCAACTGGCCCATCCAGCTCCCGATGCTGGACATTGCTACCATTGGCTGTGGCGGGGGAAGTATCGCTAACGTCTCGCCTTACGGCAGCCTGACCGTGGGCCCAGCCAGCGCCGGTTCGGTGCCTGGCCCGGTGTGTTACGGCAAGGGAGGCACGGCCCCAACGGTCACCGACGCCAACCTGGTCTTGGGCCGCATCAACACCCAAATCGCGGGCGGCACACTGCCCCTGGACGCAGCAGCATCGGCAAAAGTCATCCAAGAAAAGATCGCCGGGCCGCTGAACATGGATTTGCACAACGCCGCCAGCGGCATACTCAGCATCGCCAACAACACTATGGTCGGAGCCATACGCGGCGTCAGTGTTGAGCGCGGCCACGACCCCCGCGAATTCGCCCTGGTGGCCTACGGCGGCGCCGGTCCGATGCACGCCATTGACGTCGCCAACCTGCTGGGCATCAACCGTGTTGTTGCGCCCCTGCATCCAGGCATCGCGTCGGCCTACGGACTGCTGGTGGCCGAACTGAAGAACGACTACGCCCGTACGTCACTCCAGACACCGCCGGACTACGACCCAAACGGCATGGAACGCGTCTACGCCGAGATGGAGGCGGAGGGCCGTGCCTGGCTGAACGAAGAAGGCGTCCCGGCAGACCTGCACGTCTTCTCCCGCTGGGCCGACCTGCGCTACACGCACCAGGGCTCGGAAGTCACGGTGGATTTCGGGGCCTCGCAGGTAACAGCGAGCGCCATCGAAAAGGTGATCAACGAGTTCCATAGCCAGCACGACAAACTCTACGGCTTTGCCCTGGACCAGCCGGTGGAGATCGTGACGCTGCGGGTCTCGGCATCGGGAGACGTTGGCTCGGTGGACATGCCCGAGCGCCCCGACGGCCTGGCTGCCCCCGACCAAGCGATCGCCAGCCAACGGCAGGTGTTCTTCGATGAGTCGGACGGGTTCGTGGACTGCGACATCTACCATTTCGACCGGTTGGCCCCTGGTTCCAGTATCAATGGCCCGGCCATCCTGGAAGGCATGGACTCCACTGTCCTGATCAACCCTGGCTGGACCGGGCAGATCGACAAGTACGGCAATTGCATCATGGAGCCGACCCAATGACAGCGTCCAACAACTCAGATAAAACACCGGCTGTTGACCCGGTAACCAGGCAACTTATCCGCGGCTCGTTACGGGCGGCCCGGCTGGAGTGCGAACTTCTTATTGAGCGCACCGCGATGTCGGCCTTTATACGCGAGAAGAAGGACTACCAGGTCAATTTCCTGGACCGTAACGGCCACGAGTTATACGGCGACAGCATGGGCAGCGACATAGTGCAATGCGTCTGGGACAACTATCCCGTGGAGACCATGAAACCCGGTGACCTGTACTGGTACAACGACCCGTATCTCTCCAAGGGCAGCGTCACTCATACCCCGGATATGACCTTCCTGGCCCCCGTGTTCTTCGAGGGCGAGCCGGTGGCCTACTGCCATTCCTTCGCCCACTTCTGGGACCTGGGCGGCTCCAGGCCCGGCAGCATCGGCCCGGCCAACACGGAGATCTTCCACGACGGCACGCTGGTGCCGCCGATCAAGATCGTCGACCAGGGCAAGCTGAACGACGAGGCCTACCGTATCATCCTGCGCAACTCCCGGTACCCCGACCTGCTGGAAGGCGACACACGAGCTTTGATGGCGGCCGCCAGCCGTGCCCAAGAACGGCTGCTCGAGATGTTCGCCCGCTTCGGCAAGGAGACCACCCTCTCCGCACTGGACGCCGACCAGGCCGACACGGCAGCCATGGTGCGTGAGAAGTCACTGGAAATCATCCCCCAGGGCAGCTTCAGCGTCAGGGATTTCATGGACCACTCCGGACTAAACGATAGCTGGCATTCCTACCACGTGAAGCTCACCAGGGAAGGCGACCACATAACCCTGGACGCCACTGAAAGCGACGACCAAGCCGACGGCTCGATAAACTTCGTCGCCAGCGACGGCGCTCTGGCGGCCTACTTCGGCCAGTATTTCCACCAATACGACCCGTCTCTGCTGTCCAACCACGGCCTATTAGCCGCCATCGACGATGTGCAGCTACGACAGGGCAGCATCCTGCAGCCAAACTTCCCGGCGGCTTTAGGGTGCCGCGCCCACACGTTCACCAAGCTAAAAAGCTCGGTCCGCGCACTGCTGGCCGAGGCCACTGGCGGCAATGTCATGGCCGGCTCGGCGGTCTACGTGATCGCCTACTGGCGGATGAGAGACTTCGGCGGCGACTGGCTGCTCTGTACTGATGGGATCGCGGTTGGCCACGGGGCACGGCCTTTCGCCGACGGTCTGGACGCCATATACAGCCGCCACAACGAGAATTACCCCGGCGAGTTCATGGAGATGGAATACCCGCTGCGCATGGAGCGCTACGCCATCGCTCCGGACTCGGGCGGTCCCGGCAAGAACCGGGGCGGCTGCGGCATCATCCGCGACGTGCGAATCCTGGCTGACGAGGGGACGTTTGGGCTGCGGGTGGAGAACAACATATTCCCAACCTGGGGCGTGGCCGGCGGCATGGGCGGCGGGACCTCCAGAGTGGTTGTTAACCCTGGCACACCACAGGAAAGGGAGATCCGGCCGTTCTCCGACGACAATATCTGGAAGAAAGGCGACTTGGTACGCGTCTACACGGCCGGAGGTGGCGGCTGGGGCGACCCGCTGGAACGGGAAACGGAACGGGTCTTGGACGACGTCCTAGACGGTTTCGTAAGCGTCGGCGCAGCCAAGATTTCGTACGGTGTGGTCATCGACCCGGACACACTGGTCGTCGACCAACGCGTCACCACGGCTCTGCGGCAAGAGCTCGGAACCTCCCGGGGTCCAACCAAGCTGTTCCACCGCTTCAACTACTTCGACACGGCTGAGGAAGAGCTTAAGTGGGTGGAGAAGAATATCCCGAGGTAGGGGCGAGGTTGATCTAGGGATGAGCAACCGGAATGAGAAAGAGTTTTCGCTACTGCCGGTAAATCTCCCAGAACTCATCTCTGGATAACCCGGCATCCCTGATCAATGCTCGAAGCAGGCCTCGTCCAAGTTCACGATGCCTCGGCACTGAAACCCTGAGTCCATCAGGGTTCAGCAGAATCATGTGGCTGCCCTGCGTGTAGTCCCAGATGAAGCCAATCTGCCCTAAGATTCGGACTAACTCGTCCCCCGAAACTACGGGCAG
>CAVOAA010000064.1:0-16038 GCA_963693555.1 Dehalococcoidia bacterium
CTGGCATACCTATGGGGTTCTTGTTGGGCGTGGGAGTTGGCGGGATACATCTGCTGCTGCGGCTCACCTGGGCCGACTACTACGGAAGGCTGCATCTGGGCAGCATTAGGGGCCTGACGCTGCCCGCTCAGATTGGCGGTCAGGCACTGGGGCCGATAATCGCCGGATTCATGTTCGACTCCACCGGCGGATACGAGACTCCCTTCACCCTGTTCGGGATAGTTGTGGCCTTTGCGGCAGTGATGGTGCTGGCCGCCACCCCGCCCGGCCCTCTGCCTCAGGGGAGCGCCATTTCTCAGCCAGCAGCGACGCCGGTAGGCGATTAAACAGACCTGGGTTTGCGACTGGAGACCACGTACATCGGGTCGTCCGGAGGGCTGGTTTTCGGATTCAGAAACGTGCCTTGGATGTCCTCAAGGTTCTCGGCGGCTTCCATGTAGGTCCCGACTAAATCAACTCGGCCCCGGTCGGTCGAGTTCCGCCAGTTCAGCACAGCCTTGGTGGGGAACATCCGGTTGGAAAAGCTCACGATGAACACGCCGCCAGGCCTCAGGATGCGCCCAACCTGATGGAAAGTGTCGATGGGCTTGGTCAGGTATTGGGCGGAGACCGTTATTACCACCGCGTCGAAGGTCTCGCTCTCAAAGGGCAATATCGGGTTGTTGTTCACATCATGAACAACATATCCGTCCAGGTCCGGGTTCTCTCGTAATTCAACGTCGTTCAAACCCAGCCCGATCATCCTTTTCTTTGGGTGACCGGCCGGCCAATGGGACCGCCAACTACTCATCAGGTCCAAGATTTCGGAGTTCTCCGGTATCTGGTCTTTGAAGAACTGGCCAAGGGCCGAGATTGCCCCATCGTCTATATGAACCACCAGCCGTGGTGTCTGATAGAAGTAGGAATCGTCCTGATCGTCCTCGCGCTGGAAATATTCGGGTGTAAGTCTAGACTCTGCGATGTCGCCCCCCAGCCGCCCGATTAGGCGCGCCTCAGCGGCTCCGGCGAATTGTACCACGGCCACTCGTGGCGTTTTCATGTTGTGTGTATGGGGCTAGGGTTGACTGGTGGGGTGGAGTTGCAGGGCTTACAATTTGCCGAGCTTAAGTAAGTTGAAATAGATCAAGGAGCAAAAACTATGGCTGAAGAAACCAAAGAGGAAATGCTGAAGAGGATCTCCGCGAACCGGGGTTACTCTCTGGAGATGCACCGGATCATGGCGGAGGTCGACCTTGACTGGGTCACCGCATATAACCAGTTCATCGACGCCACCTACACGGGACAGCGACTTTTGGACCGGAAGACCAAGGAACTGCTGCAGGTTGCAGTTGAAGCCGCACTCAAGGCGGACGTCGATCAGATTCAGGCCCACATCCGCGTGGCAATCGCCGAGGGCGCTTCGCCCATGGAGGTGCTGGAGGCCATGCAGTGCGTGATCATGCCCATGGGCGCGCTGGCCTACCGCCGCGGCCTCCAAGCCTGGTCCGCCGAGACCGGCATCGGCCTCGAGAAGTAATAATCTCAAAAAGAAAGCGCCCCTGTTCGGCAGGGGCGCTTTCTTGAAACCATGCCCAGGAAACGCGGCTGTGCCGCTATTTTTGCCAGTTTACTTTGTTTGTTAGCGTGCCTATGTCGTTGATCGAGATCGAGCAGACATCGCCGTCAACCATATTCTCTGTTGCGCCGTCGGTGCCCATCCACAGCACATCCCCCGGCACCAGAGTCAGGTACTCACTCATCTTGCTGATGAACGTGCGCACGCCAAAGATGGCCGAGGCCACGTCATACTCACCCACGATCTGATCGTTGACCTTGATCACCACATGCAGGTCGTCGGGGTTCAGGTCAGTCACGATCCAGGGACCCATCGGCTTGAAAGTGTCCGTGTTCTTGGCCCGCCACATCGTCCGGTCGCCGCGCTGCCAGGTGCGCTCGCTGACATCGTTGCCGATGCTATAGCCGAGCACGTAATCCAACGCTTGTTCCTCGGTGACGTTGCGGCAGGTCTTACCGATGACCACCACCAGCTCACCCTCGTACTGCAGCATCTCGGTAGCGTCTTTAGGCACGATGATGTCGTGGCCGTCCGGCACCAGGGCGTTGATGGCACGATAGCCAACGTCGGCCTGGTGGGGCAGCACCGGTTCTTCGCCAC
This sequence comes from Dehalococcoidia bacterium, assembly GCA_963693555.1. GTDB lineage: Bacteria > Chloroflexota > Dehalococcoidia > Lucifugimonadales > UBA3495 > UBA9611. The sequence goes on from CAVOAA010000064.1 coordinate 2,156, forward strand.
GCATCTGGGCAGCCCAGGTCACATGCTCTGGGTAGTTGATGCCAGCGGCATAGAAAGTCGGGGGTATCACCGGGACTTCCAGCTTCACCGCGTCCAGTTTGTGGGTGTTGGAAGTCTTCTTGTAGCTGTCGAAGGGAGTGCCTTCGACCTCGGTCACAGTGTCGCCCTCAATGATGCCGTAGGAGATCGGTCCCCCGTTGGAAAATCTGCACCATTTCATGTCTGATTCACCTCATGTTGGCCCCGGTCGCTGCGGCGGCCATAAATCGTTCAGGGCAATTCTACACCGCCCTATCTGCTGGTCAAGCAGACTCCAGCCGATGCCTGGGGAAACAAGGTGTTAAAATCTAGCCCGCCAGGCAAATCACAAGAATTCAGCTACAACCATAAGGTGGAACAACCATGCGACTGGAAGGAAAGACGGCCCTCATCACTGGTGCCAGCCGGAATATCGGCAAGGAGATCGCTTTGACCTTTGCTCGCGAGGGGGCTGACCTTGTTCTAAACACTCGCACCAGCGAGGCGGAGCTGGAAGAAGTGGCCGCCAAGTGCCGTGAGCTAGGCGTGAAGACCCACGTCGTGATGGCGGACGTGTCCGACTCCGCCAGCGTCGTCAAGATGGTCGAAGAGGGCATCAAGGCCCTGGGCAAGATCGATATCCTGGTCAATAACGTGGCTATCCGTCCCCACAAACCGATCTTGGAAGTGACCGTCGAGGAATGGCACCACACGTTGGGCGTGAACCTGCACGCCGGCTTCTACCTGTGCAAGGCTGTGCTACCCGGGATGATGGAGCGCAAGACTGGCAGTATCATCGCCCTGGGCGGACAGTCGGCGGTCACCGGCCGTCCCAACACCAGTATCGTTACCACGGCTAAGACGGGCATGATGGGTCTGATTCGGGCCGTTGCTGCTGAGATGGCGCCCTACAACATACGGGCCAACATGGTGAACCCAGGCTCCACTGACACTTCCCGCGACAACCCCGATTGGTATCCCGAGTTCCAGGCGGATGTTACCCGAGGCTCAAGCGAACACCTGAAGGATATTCCCATGGGCCGCCAGGCCACGGTGGAGGACATCGCCAATGCCTGCCTATTCTTCGCGTCGGACGAGTCCGGCTACATCACCGGCGACAGCATAAACGTAATGGGAGGCCGCTACATCTCCTAACCGGCTCAGCCGGGTTTTCTTGGATTGGTTTGGATTGCGGGGATGAGAGAGGGGACGGCGGATGTAGTCTTATTTTTCTAGTTGGTCCCAGACTAGGGCGGCGGCTCCGGCTAGGCCTACGGAGTCTCCTAGGCGGGCTGAGGTTAGCTGGAAGTCTTTGTGGAGTTCGCTCATTATGCGGCCCATCATCTGTTCGCGGATGCGCCTGAGTTGGTCGAGCTTGACCAGGCCCTCGGTCACCCCGCCGCCCAGCACGATCATGTCCGGATTGAACAGGTGGACGATGTTGGTCAGCCCGATGGCCAGGGCGGCGACCGCCCCGTCCAGGATGGAAACGGCCAATTGGTCTTTCTTTCCTGCAGCGTCGAACACAGCTTCGGAATCCACATCTTCGATCTTTAGAGAGGCCAGAGTGGAATCTGCGTGATCGCCAGAGGCCAACTTCTGCTTGGCGATGCGCTCGATGGCGGTGCCAGAAGAAGTCGCTTCCAGGCAACCTATTGAACCGCACTGGCAGTCCAGAGCATCTTTTGACGTGTCGACCAACGTGTGACCGATCTCTGCTGTCAGACCGTTTGCGCCCAGGAACACCGAGCCTTTATCCACGACCCCGCCGCCAACCCCGGTGCTGACCGTGACGTAAAACAGGGTCTTTATCGGGCGGCCGTTGTCTGCCGATTCTTTCCCGGCGCCGAAGTAATGCTCGCCTAGGGCGGCCAGGTTAGCGTCGTTACCCACCCAGACAGGCACGCCAAAAGCCTCTTCCCAGAGGGGTTTGAAGGCCACGCCATCGAGGACCATCAGGTTGGGCGGCTGGAAGAATGTTCCGGTGGTGGGTTCTACGGGACCGGCCACCGCCGCACCGATGCCGGCCACGGGGCCAACGGCGTGCTCGATGGCGGTGGTCAGCAGCTTCTCAGCGTTATCCAGATACTCTTCTTTGGTGCCGTTCTTGGGGTTCGGCTCCCGAGTATGCCAGAGGATCTCGCCCTGTCGGTTGATAACTGCGGTCCTCGTCCAGGTGCCGCCCCAGTCCATGGCGACCGCTACTTGTGGTGTGCTCATAGCCCACTCTTTACCTTTCTGGTACTCATCTTGCCAGCGATTCGTTGCCTGTCTTGCGGAGGGTCTTATCTCGCCAGTAACTCATTTATCGTGTCGCGGAGGGTCGCCTCCGTCAACGGGCCCGATAACTTCTTAACCAGGATGCCGTCCCGGTCGATGAAATACTTCTCCGGGATTCCACGTACACCGTAGTCTATTGCCACGGTCCCGCTTGCGTCGAACCCAACGGGATAATTCTGCCCTTCTTGCAACAAGAAGACTTCCGCGTCGCCGATGTTGTCCCAGATATCCACTCCCACGAACTCCACCGGCTGGCCCTGAAACTCCCGGTAAACCTTGGCCAGCGCCGGAGCCTCTATACGGCAGGGCTGGCACCACGAGGCCCAGAAGTCCACCATCACCACCTTGCCCCGAAGATCGGAGAGCTTTATAGTCCCACCGCCGATCAGCTCAACCTCAAAGTCGCGGGCCATTTCGGGGTCGATGTCAAACTCGACCAGGTCAGAGTTCGTCGCCAGGCCGCCGGGGTTCCCGCCGGTACTGATCGACGCCCAGGCCAGGAGGGCGATCAACGCCGCTATGGGGATTCCGCCGCCCAGGATTATCCAGCCCCGCTTGGTCATTCCTGGTCGTCTCCCTCGGTTTGCTTGGTCTGCCCGTCTTGTTCTGCACCGGCCGGATCCAGTATCCGCGCCATCAGTTTCAGGCGTTGGGTACGGTAGTCAGGTTCAGAGAGGTCGCCCTCCTGGAATCGCTGGTCCAAACCCGCCACCGCCCGCACCACATTGGCCCTCTCAGCCGCATCCACGGCCCTGGAAGCCCCACCTGGCCCATTGACTGCTGTGGCCGGGCTGTAACCGCGTATCAGGCCCCACAGCAACATGGCAGCCAGGGTTGCGCCCAAGGCGCTGGGGATGGCTAACTGCCAGAACTTGCCCCCGGTTACGGTGTCCGAGAACCGCGCCCACACTCCGGGCAGGGGAAGGCCGGTGAATTCCAACTGCACGCCCTGTCCGGGGGGGAGATCGGTGCCCTCATACGCCCGGTACGAAGCCCCCTGGACGTTCACCGGGTCGATGCTGGCCAGTCCTATAATCTCAACGCCCGAGATCGACTCAGGTATCCAGACCTGGAACACCTCTGCGCCCTGCACCAGGCTCTGGCGAAATGACAGAGTCTCGTCCTTGAACGGGAAGGTATAGGAAAAATCGACGCTATGGCCGCCCGGAACCACGGGAGAGGTAAGGGCGAAACCGGTGCCGATGGACACGATATCTCCTGCTGGCATGTCGGAATTAACCGTCAATTCCGATGGGTTGGGTGGCAGTGCGAAGCGGAGAAAGCTGATCGATGTCAGGTTGGTCAGGTCGGGTGCCAGGGTCCGGTCGGTCGGGTTGGTGATCTGAACGAACTCGATGGCGCTGACTGTTTGCTCGCCTTTATTCACGGCTGCGATGACCATCACCTGCCGCTGCACCTCGATTATGGAAGCGTCTCTCGTGGTCTCAAAGACGGTCAATACTATGTCGTCAGCGAGGTCGGACACCTCCAACGACGTGCCGTAGAAGATGCCCAAGTGGTCAACGCTAATGGTGTAGGAATTACCCTCACGGACTTCAACGTCCTCGAACACGAACCGACCCCCGTCGTCTGGAGATGCCTGCCCGGTGCCTGAAAGCCTGCCGTCGGCCCCGGTGATCAACATCAAGACACTGAGGTCGTCCGGTAGGTCCGCTCCCTCTGTGCCGTTCACGACCTGTCCACGTACCTCGGTCGTCTCCTGAGCTTGGATGAGAGCTCCGTTTGTTGGAATCAGGAACATCGCAAGCGCCAACGCCGCCAGGAAAGCCAACTTTATCGTCATGATTGTTGCGCCATCTCTGTGCCGCAATGGGGGCAGGTTAAGTCTCCCTCCAAAACGGCCGCGCTGCAGTTCGGACAGGCTACTGCTCGGCCATCAGCGCTCGCCTGGTCGCCGCGGGCCAATAGAATCTCTTGTTCCAGGAGCCAGGCGGGGTCGCCACGGCCGGCCTCAAGTTGGTCTCGCAACACGCTGGCCGCCTGCACCCGGTAGGCCTGGAACTGCGTCTGGAAATCCTCTTGAGCCATGCGGCCAAGTTGGAATTCCAGGTCCAGGGTGTTGATGGCGTCGAAGATGTCTTCCAGCGCCTGGTTGTCGGTCGCGGCCGTGCTCTCGGCGGCGGCGGTCATTGGCTGCCGGCCATTCAGGAAGGTGTAGCAGACCACGGCAAAACTGAAAACCGCCAATAATGCGCCCAATAATATGGATATGGCGGTTTCCGCGTCCATGAAATTCAGTTTACCAGGCTCAGCAATGGGTCTAGGCGGCCGACGGGCGTGGCCCGTTCGCGATACGGCGTGGACTTGGCACCGGGGCCGGCGCGCGTATCTTTTGGGGCCAGAGTGCTATCACCGTCCCGACCAACATCACCGGGCCAGCGACCCACATCCACCAGATCAGCGGGTTCACCAGTATGCGGAACCCGACGCTGCCGTCCGGAAGGTTTTCACTGGGCACGATATACAGGTCTTCCACGGGCGTGGAGCGGATTGCAGCGGTGGTGGCCGCCATGTTGAAGCTGGGGTAGAAGTCCCGCTTGGTGCGGATGGTCTCCAGCCGTTTGCCATCGCGGAAAACCTGCACCGTAGACGTGAACTCGGTCCGGTTGCCCTTGAACACTTCCTGTGTCCCCAGGTACACCAGTTCATAGTCTTCGACCAAGACGCTTTCTCCAGGAGCCAAGACGACGTCTTTCTGCACGCTGAAGAATGACGTACCAACGATGCCCAGGGTAACCATCACCACGGACAAGTGGACGATGTAGCCACCGTAGCGCGGCCGGTTGGCCATGATGAGCCTCAGGAACGCTGTGACATAGTTCTCCCCGGAGCTGCGGTGCCGCGAGCGTGTTCCCCGGTACCATTCCATCAAGATACCGGTGGTCACGAATGCCGAAAGACCGAAGCCGATCAGGGCGTACTCCTTGTGCAGGCCCAACGCCGCCAGGATGCCAACGGTCAGCAGACCGCCGGTGATCGGCGGGAGTAACGACCTACGGAGGCTGGCCATTCCGGCTTTGCGCCACGGTATCAGTGGTCCAACTCCCATCAGGAATACCAAAGCCAGCATCAATGGCCCGTTCACCTGGTCGTAGAACGGACGGGCTATCGTGATCTCTTCATCGTTGGTCAATCTTGAAATCAAGGGGTAGACGGTGCCCCACAGCGTGACGAAGGCGATGGCCAGCAGCAGCATGTTATTGACCAGGAACGCCGCTTCCCGGGAGAGCATCGAGTCCAGGTTCTGTGCGCTCTTCAGCAGCGGGTACCGCCAGATGAAGATCAGGAACGGCACGATCACTCCGATGGCCAAGAACATCAGGAATATCCAACCGAGCTGGGATGACCCGAAGGAATGGACCGACGGCACCGAACCGCCCCGGTTCATGAACATTCCGTACAGCGCCAACCCGAACGACACGTTGATGAGGACGATGTTCCACATCCGGAACATGCCCCGCCGCTTCTGGACCATGATCGAATGGACAAAGGCCGTGATACCCAGCCAGGGCATGAACGCCGCGTTTTCAACCGGGTCCCAGAACCAAAACCCGCCCCAGCCCAGGATGGTATAGGCCCACCAGGAGCCAAGCAGCAGCCCGGCAGCCAGCAAAACCCAGGAGAAAATGCCCCAGGCCCGGCCGGCATCAACCCATTCGTCACCGGTCTTTCCGGACGACAGTGCTCCCGTCGCGAAGGCGAACGGGACGGTAATACCGATCAGGCCGGCCATCAACGCCGGGGGATGGAAAAACATGCCAAAATGGGTCAGCAGCGGGTTGATCCCTTCGCCGTCGATGGGAATGAAGGGCAACTTATCGAATGGGTTGGCCATGACCGCAGTCACGGCCAGGAAAAAGGTCAACACAAGCATCAGGACCGCTGTGGTGTACGGCAGGGAGTCCTTGAGCTTCTCCGGTGCGCGCCAGATCGCTATCGCCGACATGATCGACAAAACAGTGGCGATGTACAGCAACGAACCCTCGTTTCCAGCGTAGAAGGCCACCCAAGTGAACCGGTCGGGCATGGCCAGATCGCTGTGCGCCGCCACGTAGGCGATCTCAAAGTCCCGGCTGATGAAGGCAATTATCAGACTGAGGGTGGCAACCAACAGGACCAACCCGGCGGCATACATGGCCGACTGGGCGCTCTCTACCAACGCCGGCGACGTCCGCAGCTTCCCGGCAACCGATCCTACCGTGGAGTAGGCGGCCAGGGCCAGGGCTATCCAAAGGCTTATTGCACCGAGGTCAGCCATCTATGCGCTCTCTTCTGGGTCCTCTTTAGGGTTCTTGGAAATTTCCTGTCCGGATGATTCTACGGTGGGTCCACCCTGACCGGATGTACTGCTCTGACTGGGACCGCTGCGAGTCATGCCCAGATGGCGGTCAACCAGCTGCAGATAGGGAATCAGACCGGCGTCTGGGAGCGGCTGTGGCACGGCTAGTATCGGCCCCTTACGGGTCATGGAACGGAGGATAAAATACACCGCGACCAATGCGGCAGAAAACCCGGCGACCGGGGCCAGCCAGGCCACCAGGTTGGCTCCGGACTTGGGCGGGGCCGCCAAGATGTCTTTGCCGTAGCGTTCAACGAAGAAATCCAGTATCTCGTCCCGTTCGCTGCCCGCGGCAAGCATTTCCCGAACGACCTGACGCATCTGCATGGATATCTGGACTTGGGCCTGATCGATGGTCTCAGCCGGACAGACCGGACACATGATCATGCGGTCGATGCCTTGGGCTTCACTCTCGCTGTAGGCTGGCTCAGGGGTCTGGGCGTGTAGCGTGCCTATCTGAGAGACGCCGATCAAGGAAAATTGGAAAACGGCAGCCAGAAAAAGGACTGCCTTACAGGTGGGCGTAGCCGGAGAGTGGGGTTGGTTCAAAAGTCTCATATCTCAACCGCAACCGGAAGCACATCCCCAATGCGCTCCGGGTTTTTCGTCGCGGAGCGTTTACTTGGGTAGTGAACCGATGTATTGGGCGATGGCGGCGCGTTCGTCGCCGCTCAACAGCTTGCCGAAAGGCGGCATGACCGATGTGGGACCCAGCGGCCTGCTGGTTGCTTCCAGTCTGGACTCGATGAACGCGATCGGCCTGTTAGTGATGTCTGCAGAGACGATTGGCTCGTACCCGTAGTTCTCGGTCATCTTGGCCAAGACCGGGCCGGTGCCCTTGGCGTCGGCGCCGTGGCACATCTGACAGTTGACCCGGAACAGGTCCGCGCCGGTATCGGTCACCACGGAGGCAACCGGTGGATAGAATGCGACCGCACCGACAACTCCAGTCAACCGGGGCGGCTCTTGGGAGCGATAGGACTGCTGGTAATGCTGTTCGTAGAAGATATCAACCGGGTAGGAACCCTGGCTACAGCCGACCAACACGATGCCGAAAAGCGTAGCAAAGCCAAAGATCCAACGCTTAAGTCCGCGCTTACTGTGTGCCGTCCGAGGCCCGTCTAGGACCGCTTGGTCCGACTGGGCAGAATGTAAAATGACCCGCTTAATCATTAGGCCGACGGCCCTCCGTCTTTGAGTACCACGTCGACGGCCCCCGCCTGGGTCAGCAAAGTCTGGGTTTGAGTTAGCTGGTCTTCTTCAACGCTAACCAAGACGCCGATATAACCCTCTGTGATCCGAGTGTCGTACAGGCCCTGCTTGAACGCGGGCAAACGCGACTCGAAGATGATTCCAATGATCGTGAACACTATGGCCGTGAGCATAGTGCTCTCGTAGGTGACCACAGCCATGGGAGGCAGGGACAAGATCGGCTTGCCGCCCTGGACCAACGGATAGGCCATCTGGGTCATGGAAGTGAGCATGATGCCCACGGTCAGGCCGATGAGTGCGCCCACGAACGGGAAGATGTAGAGCCGGTGCGGCTCTTCTCTCTCTCCGAATGCGCCCTCTGGATAAGGGGTGTCCGTTAGAAAATCGTAATCAGTCGGAGCTACGCCTGCCGCCTTAAGCGCATCGCCTGCATCGGCGGCGTTGTCGGCGGTTTCAAACAGCCCTAATATCGGTGCTTTGGCCATTTTCCCTTTCCTCTAGATGCCTACTCTATTAGTCTTCTGGGCCTAGTTTTCCGGGCCTAGTCTTCTCTAAAGACGGCGGGCACTGTCACCCGGCCAATCTTAATCTCTGTTCTTAATATCTCGCCCTCTTTTATGTCATAGAGCGGGATAAGGGGCACTACCCTGGCGATAATCAGCATCAACATGGAGACCAGCGCGAAGGTGCCGATGATAATAATCCACTCCACCGAGCTGGGCCGGTAGGTGTACCAGTCAAAAACCAACAATTGCTTCCGGGCCAGGCCGGGAACGATGATCAAGAACCGTTCCAGCCACATACCAATGTTCACGAGGATACATGCCAAGGACATGATCCATAGATTTCTACGGGCCGATTTACTCAGCCAGATCGCCACCGGGGCGAAATAGGTCACTCCCACAAAGATCATCATCCATATGTTCCATGGACTGACCATAAACTGGAGATTTCTAACCGCGATCTCGTCTGCCTCCCGGCCGTAGAAGCCGAAGATGACTTCCATCACGAAGAAGTAGAACCATCCGGTGGCCACCACTATCAGTAGGCGGGCCAGCGCATCAATATGCTCGTGGCGGATGTAGTTCTGCCATCCATATATATAGCGAAGGATTATCAGTACGAAGGCAACTGCAGACACTCCGGAGTGCACCGCGCCCACAACGAAGTAGGGGGCGAAGATGGTTGAGTGCCAGGACTTAACCGACACTGCCATACCGAAGTCCCAGGAGACTATGCTGTGGACCGACACGAACACCGGGAGGATCAGAGCTGAGAGCAGGACTCCCGCGATGATCTGCAGCTTCCATTGCCTTGGATTGCCCTGCCAGCCCATGGCCAGCATTCCATAGATGCGGTGGCTGATGCCGGTGGTGCGGTCACGTAAAACCGCAAAGTCGGGTATCAACGCTACCAGTACGAACAAGATGCTCGACGTTAGGTAGGTGTAAACAGCACTGGGGTCCCAGACCAGGGGGGTCCGGACGTTTGGCCAGATGCCGCGTGCGTAGTCATAAGGTATGAAAGGCATCGTGTAGATCCAGTAAACCGTTCGCCAGGGGCGGCCGGTATGGATCAATGGCATGGTCATGGCCGTCATCAGTGAGAAGACGGTCAGAATCTCTGCTGCCCTGGTGGCAGGCCGGCGCCATTCAGCTTTCGAAAGACGCAGGATGGCAGAAAGCATCACCCCGGCATGGCTGATACCGATCCAGAACACGAAGTTGGTGATGAAGAATCCCCACATCACCGGGCGGTTCAGTCCAGTAACACCAAAGCCCTGGTTGATCATGAAACCCGCAGTACTCATGGCGATGAGCACTATGAGCCCAAGCACTGAAATGGTCCCGAAGAACCACTTAGGCGAGTTCAGGATGCTGACCAACAGCTCCCTGTTTATCTGTTTAGATTGTAGAGGTTTGCCTTCCTGCATGATGCTCCACCGGAGTAACCGGTCTGATTACTCAGGTTTGCCTAGTATCAAATATTCGCCACGGATGAACTTGCCCCACTTCTGGTAGAGAGCGCCTTCTTTGACCTCCCAGATCGAGAGGACAGGTAATATTCTGGTGGCTAGGAGATAGACGAATACTGCTGCGCCGATCCCTCCAATCACCATGAAGACGTCCCAGATGTCTGGATAAACCGGAGCAGGAACGTGTTCAAAGAAATACTCATATATCTCTTTACCGGGAGCCGCGTTGGCCGACCCCACGAAGATCCTGATGTTAAACATGACGGCGCCAATCATCACCAGCAGTCCGGCAAGGGCCGGACCCCAGGCACTGCGGCGAACGGGGTTCCAGAGCAGTACCGCGAACGGTAAGGCAAAGCTGAACGCAAGGTTCAGCAAGAAGATTATCGCGTAGGTGTCAGTGAGCAAGTACTTGATGATGTTCTCTTCAACTTCCAAACGGCCATACCAGAAGGTGATGAAGAAAGCGAAAAGATGGTAGACCCAGAGCAGGGTGATGCCGAGGAGCACCTTGCTTCCGCACCAGAAGGTCGACTTGCCTATGTAACCCTCGTAGCCACCCCATTTCCTAAGGATAAAGAGCGTGACCAAGATAGCTCCCAGGCCCATCTGGAAGCTGGTGATGGTGTAGATCACCGGGAATATCGAGTCTTTCCAACCAGGTATCAAGCTCTGAGCGTAGTCGGAGCTGATCAAAAATTGGACGAAGATCAGAGTCATGAAGTAGAAGGCGCCGAGCAGGGCCAGACCTGCCTTCTGGGCGTTCCATTGGCGCTTGGTGCCGTACCAGTTGCTGGCCAGCTTGCTGTAGAGCCAGCGCCTGAAGCCAGTGGCGGTGTGGCGGCACTCTGCCATGTCCGGCATCGCCGACAGCCACAGTATGAACATCGATGTCACCACCAGGCCGGCCACGCCAGCCAAGTTCCAAGCGTGGGGTGCGCCGATGGGTGCTTCGAACCAGATCGTCCGGCGGACGGCTAGTTCGCCTTCAATAATGCCGTCGATGGCGTCAGGGTTGCCTATGGACGGAAGGATGAACATCAGGGGGATGAACATCAGAAGGTTCAAGATTCCGACGATGGCGAAGAGCTCGGCTACCCGGGACAATGGCCGGCGCCAATGGCTCTTGGTGAACCGGAAAGCTACCGCAACCAAGGGGGCCGCGCCTGTCACCATGAACACCATGGAGAAGACCGACATGTAATAACCCCAGGCGCTGATGTCATCAAACCCATCGTCGGCGGCGCGGGCTATGAAGCCCACTATTCCGATAATGAATAAGATTCCAGTCGCCACCAGGGCCATTTTGAAGACCTGGGGTGAGGACTTGGTCTTTTCCCCAACCTCACGGCTCATCACCGTGACATCGGGAAATACCCACATGCCAGCGTGTTGTCCGTGTCCTTTTGCTTCGGTAGCCGCCATTTATTTAGGCCTTTTCCAGCGGGAATGCTTCGACTTTCTTCAGATACAGCACGTTGGGTTTAGTGCCAATCTCTTCAAACAACCGGTAGACCCGGGTGTGATCTTCGTCAACGTGTCCGCCTTGGTGTCGCGTCTCAATCTGCTCGTTGGCTTCTTCGAAGTGCGCCTTCACCGGGCTCGTATCATCATGCTGGTCCGCAAACTGCAATGCGTTGGTCGGGCATGATTGGACGCAGGCGGGCATGTAATTGCCCTCTTTCATGCGGCGACTGTCCAGGTTCCGGTCGGCAACGGGAATCCGCTCGCCGGTCAGAGGCTCCAGGCCGCGACGTTCTACATTAACCTCTCCGCGGCGCAAGCGCTGCACGCAGAAAGAACATTTTTCCATGATTCCCCGGGTCCTGATGGTCACGTCGGGGTTCAATTGATTCCGAAGGCTCTTCGGCCACTTGGGTTCCCAGTAGTTGAACATCCTGACCGTGTAGGGACAGTTCACCGAGCAGTAACGGGTCCCTATGCAACGGTTGTAGATCTGGACGTTCATGCCTTCGTCGTTGTGATAGGTGGCGAACACGGGGCAGACCGGCTCGCAAGGGGCGTTCTCACAATGCTGACACAAGATCGGTATGAACTTGGCCTTAACATTGGGGAACTCGCCTTCCCAATAGCGTTCGATGCGGATCCATTGATAGGCCCGCCGCTGCTGATAGAAAGACTTAACGTTGATGGGGATGTTGTTCTCTGCCTGGCAGGCAACAACACAGGCCTGACAACCGGTACACCGGTCCAGGTCGATTACCATTCCCCATTTATGATCTACTCTTTGAGTTACCATCGGTTTACCTACTTACGCTTCTTAAATCTACGTTATTTAGCTATTGCAGCCGGGCGCCCGTTAGGCGTTCTCCGGAGCGATGGTCTTGATGATGTCTTCAGCAGGCGTTATACCAATCTCGACGGCCCTTACATTGCCCTCTAGTTTGGCTATGCTGACGCTTTCGCCGGTCTTGGCGACCCGGACTCTAGTCCCGGCCCATGCCAAGGAGCCTGTCCCGCTTACGGTGGTCAACTCCAAGACGTCCATGACGTTGGAGCTCTCGTTACCAGGGCGGTCGGTTGCGTAGTCGGAACCGTGCTTCCGGCCCTGCCCAAATGGAATGCTTATGGTATCCGGCGGAACTGCCGGGCTAGGGTAGGCAATACCTCTGATCGAGTCTTTGGAAGATTCGATCCTCAGGATATCCCCTTCTTTCACACCCAACCGGTCGGCCGTCGTGTCGTTCAGCTCAACCCAGGTCTGCCAGGTGACAGTGGACAATGGGTCCGGCGCAGACTGCAGCCACGGGAGGTGGCCGTTGTATCCGTCTAGCAGCGTGTTGTGGGCAAAGGGCACCAGATATAGGGAATCAGCCCCCATTCCAACACCCGAGAACTCAGGTTCAGCCGCTTTTCGGGCAATGGTCTGTAGTAGGCCGTCGGCCGGCTTAACTGTGGTAGGACCGTTTCTACGTTCGTCCCACCAGCCGCCGCGCCGTAGCATGTTGTTCCAGAATTCGTCGGCTGTAGTAGCCTCGATCGAACCACGGTTCAGGTTGAATAGGGCATCCGAACCCTCCCGCAGCATAGCCTTGAAGTTGGCCCAAGGCAGGTCGGATTCCTTGCCCAATTCCTGGGCCACCGACAGCAATACGTCCGGGAAGCTCAGCGGGTCAAGGTCGAACAGCGGGTTTACCACCGGCTGTTGCAGGCCCACCGTCTGGTAGCCCGGTCCCGGTTCGGAGATATCGTCGCCCCAGTCCTCCAGAGCCACGCGGTCGGGAAGGATCAGGTCGGCCATCGCACTGGTGTCGTCGAAGAACGGCGAGAAACTGACCACGAATAGGTCATCTGCCTCGGCGATAGCCTCTTTCAAATGCACAGAATCGGGCAGCCCATGAACCGGGTCTGCACCGTGCAGCAGTAACAGCTTCGTCTGGCCGCTGCGGATCTGTTCGGTAACGCGCGTCCAGTCTTCCAGGCTGCCTGCCGTGCTGGCGTTGGGTACATCGGACCAAGGACTGGCAGGATTGAATTTGAGCCCGCCCTTCTTTCCGGCGCTGCCCACCAGATGGTTCAGCGCGTAGATCGCTTCAAGGTTGAAGAGGCCGTTGCTCTGTGCACCGGCCGAACCACCACCGATGGCGATGCTGGGCTGGCTGGCCGCAAATTTGCGGGCCAGGTCTTTCAAGAACTCCACCGGGTCGCCGCCAGTCATTTCCGAGGTCAGCCCAGCCAGAGGGGCAACGACTTCGGGCCTAAACACTTCCAATGTCTGTCTGCCGGAACTTCCGCCGACGAACGAGTCAATATCGACACGGCTGTCTTGTAGACCTTCCGAGACGATCACCTGTGCCAAGCTCATTGCCAGGTAGCCTTCCCAACCGGGCCGCACCGGCAGCCATTTATCGGCGCTCGCCGCGGTCATGGAGAAGCGGGAATCTATCTGATAGAACATCCCCCGGTCTCTTCCTGCTCCCTGGCGGAACTCACCGTACCCGCGACTGAAGCGGGTGGGAGAGACCCAGGTTGAAAGGAAGTCGGCGCCAAAGGACAGGATGAACTTACTGTTGTCAA
>CAVOAA010000065.1:0-15945 GCA_963693555.1 Dehalococcoidia bacterium
GTGTTTTTCTGATCGGGGTGTTTTATAAACGGCTAGGTGTCTTATTTAGGCCGATTTCACGCCTGGAGAGTTGAACTTAACGCGGGGATTGCTAACTTGATAATAGAGTAAATGTCATGGAGGCCCCCAGATGCTCAAGGCGCTTGTAGTCGAAGACGAAGAAGATATCAAGCAACTATTGCTGGAAGAGCTTGAAGATAGAGGCTACCAGGTATTGGCAGCCGACAATGGCGAGATCGCGATGAAAATCGTCGCTGAACAAAAACCGGACATCATATTCGTCGATGTTTATATGCCTGTGATGAACGGACTTGACCTGATAACGCGACTAAAACGCGACCCAGAGCTTGCTGATATTCCGATGGCGTTGGTTACGGTCATGAACGCCTTGGACACCGAAGAGAATGCGCGGAAGCTGGGCGTTGAGTATTGCATCACCAAGCCCTGGGAGCGGTGCGAATTGGACGCAGCGTTGGACCGCGCCTTCAAGCCCAGCAGCCTCGGCATCTAACACGTTTTTCGTGACCGGTGTCAGCTGGCTGCTGTCCTGGGACGGTACTGCAGCGCCTCCGCTAGATGGGCGATATTGATTCCTTCCGTGCCTTCCAGGTCGGCGATCGTCCGTGAGACCTTCAATATTCGGTGAAACGCCCTAGCCGATAGATTGAGCCGTTGCGTGGCCGTCTGCAGAAGGCCTTTGGCGCCATCGTCCAGCTGACAGAACTTCCACACTTCGGCCGGCCCCATCTCGGAGTTGCAGAAGAAACCGGATTCTTTGAACCGCTCCCTCTGGACATCCCGGGCTACTTCAACCCTCAGCCGGGGCTGGCTGGAATCCTCAGCTGGCTGGTCGTCTATCAATTTCTCGTATTCCACCGGCGGCACCTCGACGAAAACATCGACGCGGTCGAGCAATGGCCCGCTGATGCGCTTCTGATACCGGGCCACGGTGGATGGTGAACAAGTGCATTCTTTGGTGGGATGAGTGAAATACCCACAGGGACACGGATTCATGGCGGCCACCAGCATGAAGCTGGCCGGGTAGGTGACGCTGCCGCTAACCCGGCTGATGGTCACAACTTTATCTTCCAGTGGCTGGCGCAGCGACTCCAAGGCTGTGTGATTAAACTCCGGGAGTTCGTCCAAGAACAGTACTCCACGGTGGCTCATGGTGATCTCACCAGGCCGGAGCGTACGCCCGCCGCCGACCAGGCCGGCGTTGGAGATGGTGTAGTGAGGCGACCGGAACGGCCGCTGCAACACGAGTGGGTTATCGGCCGGCAGGGCACCGTTTACGCTGTAGATCTTGGTGACTTCCAAGGCTTCTTGCTGGGCCATGCGGGGGAGAATCGACGGCAGGCACCTGGCAAGCAGGGTCTTTCCGCTGCCTGGCGGGCCGTTGAAGATCAGGTTATGGAACCCCGCGGCGGCGACCTCCAGAGCGCGTTTGGCATGCTCCTGCCCCCTGACGCTGGCCAAGTCCATCTCGTAATGGCCGGTAGTGTCGTCAATGGTCTGCCAGACATCGTCGTCCAGCGGCTGGATCTCGCTTTCGCACCTCAGATGCTCTATCAGTTGCCTCAAGCTGGAAACAGGATAGACCTGAATGTCCTCCACAAGAGACGCCTCTTGGGCATCTGCCTTGGGAACAAAAACAGAGGTATACCCCTGATCTCTGGCCACCGAAACCATGGCCAAGATGCCCTTGGTATGGCGCAGACCCCCTTCCAGCGAGAGCTCTCCTAAGAAGACGGCCCCGGCGGGAACGGTATCGATCTGGCCCGAGCTGAGCAGCATGCAGACAGCGATGGGGAGGTCATAGGCCGGGCCTTCTTTCTTCAGGTCGGCTGGTGCCAGATTCACGGTTATACGCCGGAGCGGGAATTCGCAACCGCTGTTACGCAACGCGGCGCGTACCCGTTCTTTTGCTTCTTGGACAGCGGTATCGGGGAGTCCCACGATGTTGAAGGCGGGTAAGCCGGGAGAGATATCAACTTCCACCTGGACCACGAACCCATCGAGGCCAAGGACTGCGCAGGTCTGGGCGTTCGCTAGCACAGCAGCCGCTCCTTTGGCGCCGGCTCAGTGTCAGATTTGGGACATCTGTGGGACATCTGATGGTAAGGGGGCCGGTTGCCGAGGTAACTGTAGGTGAGACCGGAAGCCCGCGCTATGGGCTGCTGACAGTTGGGGAAATAATAGAAGCCCCGCCCTTCCGTAGAAGGGCGGGGCTTCTTATTGCCGGCGGGGCTGCTCCCGGCGGGGCTGCTCAGGGAGAGGTGGCTTGCTCAGGCGGCGTGGGGAGCCGGGGCTCCCGTATTAACCGTACCCTTTTCGTCCTCTTCCTCTTTGGCCATGGTGAGGTAGAGTACCGGGGCCAGGAAGGCCACTGTTCCCGTGCCCATCAGGGCGATCAGCGCGCCGGTGCCGATGGCTAGGTTCGCTACCCCGTAGCCCATGACGGCCATGTTCAAGCTGTTCCGTAGAGCCAGACCTTTGATGATGTCGGCCCGGTGGGGGTCGTCCCGCTCAAGGCTGGAGTAGATGCCGTACTTGCCATCGGTGTGTAGAGCAATGATCTTGGCTTCGATCTCAGCCGTGGAGCCGTTTTCGACCCGGTCTCCCGGCGTTCCGCCGAAGACCACGGCATCCTTGCCCAGGTAGATGTCCTGCGCGATCAGCTCGTCAGAAATCATGGTCTTGGCGTTAAGACCCGTCACCATGAACATGGCCCCTAGTGCTACGAAGATTATGCCCAGCGCGAGCGCTCCGAGCCAGAGATGCCGCTTGAGTGTTTTCATCAGTCCGTCTCCTTTTTCTGGGTTTCCCTTCCTTCTGTGAAAATTATCACATAAACGATTCCGTCAAGTAATTACCGAATAGTCACATGATTGTAGGCCAAATGGCCATATTTTCGTAAAGCGGTTGACGTATTCGCAGGCAGGTGTATGGAGTTTGTGCCTGGCTGGAGGGTGAGCACCGATTCAGCCCAACTGAGGTTCTTGCTCTTTTCGTTCGGCCCTGGAGCATTCGCCGCGCCGGGTGGGGTCGGTGATCGTGTCGGTAACCGGAGCGGGATCTGGCTCAACACAGGTTTTCATACTCGCAGCTTTGCTGGGTAACGCTAAGCCGGAGTACCGGGGCCGAGTTATGAGCCTGCGGTCGCTGGCGATTTACGCCTTGGCCTTGGGCAGTATGTCTTTGGGGGCATGGCCGGAGTTTGGAGCGCGCCGCGAGCCTCATACATCGTCGGCGTGACGGGTATCGTCCTGGTCCTACTGTTGGCCGTTTTGGTTCCCAAGTTGCGTAGGCTTTAGAACAAAAGACCAGGCGCGCTCCTGAAGGTTATAGGTTAGTCTGCGACCTCGATGATCATCTCGATCTCGATGCACGCTTGATTGGGCAATGAGCCCATACCCACGGCCGACCGGGCATGTGCTCCGGCGTCGCCGTACAGCTCGCTGAGCAGGTCTGTCGCTCCGTTGGCAACCGCCGGCTGTTGCCCGAAATCAGGAAGGCAGTTGACCATGCACAGCAGCTTGGCCACCTGCTTAACCTTGTCGAGGTCACCGATCACGGCTTTAACATCGGCCAAGCAGGCGAGCATGGCCTGTTTGGCGCCCTCGTAACCCTGTTCTACGGTGATTTCAGCGCCGAGCTTGCCGCGGAAATCGGCTCCGGGCGTGTGCCCGCCGACGAATAGCAGGTTTCCGACCTTCACGGCCCCGGCGCGTCCGGCCGGGGGAGTGCCGGGTGTCGGCAGTTCTAGCCCCATGGCTTTCAACTTGTTCTCTATCTCCATAATTGCGCTCCTTGATGTGTTGATTATCGGACCGGCCCGTTCGTCGGGGCCAGACATCGCCTCGCGAGATTATAGCGGAGGACCGGCTTTGTTGTTCAAAGTTTGCGAGCCGCTGCTCAAGGCTTCGTGGTAGAGGCCTAAGCGTCTGAAACCAAACAAGTCAGCATGGCCTGGTCAGCTAACGGCAGCTAACGGCCGGCTCGGGACCGCACTGCGTAATGCCGGCGCGACGTCACTCTGAAACAACTCCAGTGATGCTCGGTGTTCGGCTGAGGTGAGCCCGGCGCCGTCTGAGTTGAGCGCTAGGACTTCGTGTCCCATCTGCTCGTGGTAGCGGAGCACCTTGTCAACGATCTGCTGCGGGCTGCCGATCAAAGCCGAGCTGCGTTCGATGGCATCTTCCAGGGTCTCGAACACAACCGGTAAGCCCTGCCGGCGGAACGCATCTCTCCGTGCATCGAAAGCGGGTCTGTAGGTCTTGATGGCGTCTTGCGAATCTTTGGCGCAGTAATACCCGGCGGTGCCAGCCCCGACCAAGGCATCTTTGGGGTCGCGTCCGTGGGCTGCCCAACGCTCGCGGTAATAGCGGACCAGCTCGGCATAGGGTTCGATGGGGTTGGTGACGTTCGCGGAGAACAGCGGGTCGCCCCACTTGGCAGCCAACTCAACCGACGCCTCGCTGGTGGCGCTGCCGTGCCAGATGCGCACCGGCTGCTGCAAAGGCCGAGGCCAGGTCTCAGCTTCATCCAAAGACGGCCGGAATCGCCCGGACCAGGTCACTTTGTCCTCTCGCCACAGACGGCGAAATAGCTCGTACCCCTCCCGGTTGCGCTCCCACTGGTCGTCGGTTGTCACATGGAATAGCTCGGCCTGGGCTGTGCCGTTGCCCTTGCCGATCATCAGGTCCAGGCGGCCATCACTGAGGTGGTCCAGCGTGGCATAGTCTTCGTAGGCCCGTACGGGGTCCAGCAGGCTCAGCGTAGTGACCGTCGTGAACAGCCTGATGGCCGATGTCCGGGCGGCGATGTGGCTGAGAATGACCGGTGGGGACGATGAAAGGAAAGGCCGTTCGTGCCGTTCTCCGACGCCGTATCCGTCGAACCCCAATTCTTCGACTAAGACCGCGGTGTCGACGACCGAACGCAGCCGGTCGGTGGTGGATTGCTGGACCCCGGTTACAGGGTCCGGAGCGTAGGGAATCAATGTCATGGCCAGGAACTTCATGGGAGGCCTCCACTGGGTTATTCACAGGGATCACGGCGCACCTGGGATCTGGCGCACGATGCCGGTCTTTAATCAATGACAGTATAAAACATGCCACACAATCTCAAGGTGAGTTGCTACCGCTCTAGACGCAGGGGATTCGGCCATCTGGTGGTGTAGATAGACGGGGGGTCTTTTTCTGCTGGGAGGAGACTAGCTGCTGACGGTAATTTGCAGAAGGTCACTGGCTGCGCTTACCGGGCCGTCGAAGTGTTTCTGGGCGTCGGTTATCAGCGGTTGCGGGTCTGCGCTGAACGGCGAGTCTAGGTGCGTTAGGATCAGTTCCGCAACGCCAGCCTGGGCGGCGGCGCGTCCGGCGTCGCCTGATGAAGAGTGACCTCGGCCATTGGCGTGCTCTTTCTCTTCGTCGGTCCGGAAGGCCTCGTGAATCAGAAGCCGTACGCCCTTGGACGCCTCAACCAATGCAGGATTGAACTGGGTGTCTCCGGAGAAGACCACCGCCACACCGCTGGAATCCACACGCCAACCGACGGCGCCCGATATGTGCTCGGCGGTGAAGCAAGACGCTGTGGTGTTGGGGCCAAGGGTAATCTCTTTCCCAGGTTCAACGACATTCCAGCGCATCACCTGGCGTCCGGCGGCATTCGTCACGCCTTCTTGGTCTGCATCAAGTCTGTTTACGTTACTGGCGCACAGCCGGATGGCCCATTCTAGTGTTTCCTCAGGTAGATACACGTCCAGGGGCGGAGCGTCTTGCCGGGCCAACCCTCGGACCTGCTGGACCGATATCAGGCCGGACATGTGATCGTAGTGGTGGTGGGACAGCAGGACGATGTCGAAACTATCGGGGGCGATCCCCAATGCCGTAGAACTGCGGGCCACCGAGTTTCCGGAGCTGGTGTCGATCAATAGCCGGGTGCCGTCGTCACAGTCGTAGACGAGGGCCGTATGGGCATCGGTGGTCGACGTGCCTGACCCCGTGCCAAGAAAGCTGATCTTAATATCGGGCATTAATCTGTCTCCGAATCTGGCGTTGGTGGGTCAAGAGGTTCTGAAAGGGCGGATGACCGCTGCTGCTAACTGCTGACGGTGATCTGATGCAGGTCCGCGGCGACGCTGGTTGGCCCGTTGAAGTGTTTCTTGGAATCGTCTAGCAACGGCTGAGGGTCGGCGTTGAAGCCTGAGTCTAGGTGGGTGAGGACCAGCTCTGTTACCCCAGCCTGAGCGGCGGCCCGGCCGGCATCCCCGGCTGTTGAATGGCCGTGGAGGTAGGCGTAATCGCTTTCCTCGTCAGTACGGAATGCTTCGTGAATCAGCAAGCGTGCGCCCTTGGAAGCCTCAACCAACGCGGGGTTGAACCTCGTGTCTCCGGAGAAGACTACCGACATGCCGCCCGAGTCCACTCGCCAGCCCACCGCGCCGGATATGTGGTCGGCGGGGAAACAGGAGGCGGTGGTGGTTGGTCCGAGGCTGATCTGCTGTCCCGGGTCCACGATGTGCCAGCGCATCACCTGGCGTCCGTCGGAGTTATTAGCCCCTTCTTGGTCGACCGAGGCCACGTTCAGGTGGCTGGAATCACAAAGTTTCTGCGCCCACTCCAGAGATTCTTCGGTGAGGTAGACGTCCAGAGCCGGTGCGTCCTGCCGTTCCAGGGCCCGCACGAACTGGATGAAAATCAGGCCGGACAGATGGTCTGGATGGTGGTGGGAGAGTAAAACCGTATTGAAGTCGGCGACTGCCATCCCCAGTTCAGAGGCGTTCTTGGCCACCGAATTGCCAGAGCTGGTGTCGATCAACAGCCGGGTACCGTCGTCACATTCGTAGACCATGGCGGTATGGGCACGGTTGGTCGATGTGCCGGAACCCGTGCCGAGGAAGCTGATTTTCATCTGGGGCATCTGGTCGTCTCCGGAAATTTAAGGGCGGGCGATATCCCGGCCTCGTTACTGGTGGTCTTGGGGGTGGGCCTGCTCCCGGAGCAGGCTAAGCGATTTCAGCACCGGTGTGTCCGTGAAACTAAACAGGACTGCCGGCTCGGTGTCGGATGCGTTGACGTGCTCGTGATAGGTCCAGCCGGGCACGCAGAACACGTCTTTGGGTTCCCATTCCATCTTCTGGTCGTGGACTACCGAATGGCCCTGGCCCTGCACAACGTGGTAGATGGTGCCGTTGGTGTGGCGGTGGGCCTTGGTCCTCTCGCCTGGCCGCAACATCTGGATGTGGCAGGCGATCGTCGGCATGACGGGGCCGCCAGTGTTCGGGTTGGTGTATTCCATGATTACGCCGTCGAAGGGGCTGCCGTCCACTTCAGGGGCCAGTCTTTGCAGCGCGGCCCAGGTCTGCTCCCACGGATAGCGCATCAGCGGCGAATAGGCCTCGGTGGAGGGGTCTTCCCAAACGGGACGGAGAGTGCCTACACCGTACTTGTTGGTGGTTGAATCGATGGGCTGAGTGACCGGTTGGACATCCTCCGGATACGGCTCAAAGAATACCGCTTCCAGGAGGTGGACCAGGGGTATGTCCAGGCCGTCCAACCAGATTATGGGGTCGCCCGACTCGTTGCCGTGGTCGTGCCAGGTCCAGTTGGGCGTCAGTATCAGGTCTCCGGGGTACATGGGTATGCGGTCGCCGTTGACCGTGGTGTAACCGCCGTCACTGTTGATGATGAAACGTAGGGCCGAGGGCGTATGCCGGTGGGCCCGGGCCGCCTCTCCGGGCATGACGATCTGTAGGCCCGAGAATAGGCTGTTGGTGGTGGCGATGCGGTCTTTGATCGATGGGTTGAGGAGCATCAGCACCCGGCGCTCAGCGTCTGCAGTGCCGATGAGCTCTCCAGCCCGCAACGCCCGAGGTTCAAGGTCTTTCCAGCGCCAGATATAGGGAGACGCCTTGCTGGTGGGCTCTTTTACCAGGGCCTCCTCTTGGACATTCCAAAGAGGGGCCAGGGCGAACCCTTCTAAATCACGGTAAAAATCCTCCAGGGCTTCCGGTGTTGCTGTTGGGTTCGTATTTGAAAGCATCGTTCCGCTCCCCTTGGGTGAATCAAGCGTATGACGGGCCAACGAGTCTGAAGAATCGTAATTACGGCCCGGAGGTATGTCAATGCCACTTATGGGGTGTGTGGCCGCTAAGCGCTGGTGCGGTTGTTCTCCCACTCTGCCAGCCGGGCCTCCAGCGAGTGCTGCCTTAGGGCCATGGTAAGGTCGCCTCGGGTCCGCTCCAACACGCCGCGCATGGCGTCGGTATTGTGCCTTAGGCCGCTGGTTACGCCCTCGGGAAAGTCGATGGTCACCAGCACACCATACATCTCGTCCATGATGTCCATGAACTCGGGGCAGCCGTCCACCGCGTCGCGGCGCAGGGCGTCAAGGATGTAACGGCGCAGTTCTCCGATCACCTCGGCCATGCCGTTGATGTAGGCTGCGGCATCCACTCTCAAGTCGCTGATAGATGGGATGTCAGCGCCGGAGATGACCGCCAGAGTGACGTTGGCCTCGGTGAACTCCTTGCGAGCGTCATTCATGAAGCCTGCATTGAATATCGAAGGGCTGGTTTCACGGATGCGGTCGGCCTCTCTGAGTCTGGCATCGCCCTTTCCGATCAACTCCCGGGCGTCATCGAATGCCCCACGGTGCACGGCCCGGATGGCGTTGGCCGAGAACCGAATCACCTCTCTGGAGACCGATAGGGCCTGCTCGCGGTCGCGGTTCCGTTCGGTGAGCTCCTCGATGACGGCGGTACCGATCAGGTTCAAGTCTGCGCTATAACGCGATGGCATTAAATACGTCCCCCGGCTTCTTCGATTAATTTCACCAATCTGGCCGCTGCGGCTTCTGGCTCCGGCGCCGACGCCACGGCGGCAGTGAGGCAGATAGCATCCGCGCCAGCTTCAACGACAGACGCGACGTTGTCTGCGTTGATCCCGCCGATGGCCACCAGCGGAGTCTTGGCGTTATCCCTGGCGATACGCAATTGTTCTACCCCCCTGGGTGGGCGGCCTAGTCCCTTGCCGGTTGTGTTGGTCTGGAAAACTGCACCGAAGGCCACATGGTCAGCGCCCAACTGCTCCGAATCGATCAATTGCTCAACGTCACTATTGGACCGGCCCAAGATCTGACCAGGAGCAAGCACCCGACGGGCTTGGTCAACCGGCAGGTCGGTCTGCCCCACGTGCAGTCCGGCTGCGCCAACGATGGCAGCGATGTCGGCATGGTCATTCACGATCAACGACACGCCCGACTCCGCGCAGAGTTTCTGTAGGCTGATGGCCAGTGGCAGGGATTCGCCCTTGTCGCGGAGTTTGTCCCTTAGCTGCAGCATCCGCGCCCCGCCCTGGATTGAAGCCCGGGCGATATCGAGGGGGTCGCGTCCCCCGGTTACCTCGGGGTCGATTATCACGTAGAGGCCGCGAATCAGGTCGGCCTTTTCCCTACGGACGGTCGAGCCAAGCTGCACGGCCAGGTCGTCCAGGATTCGGATCACCCCTGACACAGTCTCCCAGCCCAGGGGATTGGCGGGCGATTTCTCATCCAGATGGGTCAGCAGCCGGGCGGCGGTATCCGCCAGTTCCAGGGCTTGTTGAGCTGATGTAGGCGGGCCGTCGTCGGTCTCGGCCATGGCGGCTGCAGCGGGCATGGATGGGATCATCTCCCGCAGGCTCTGCAAGGCCGGGGCAGGCGATAGGACCGGAGGGACGAACCTGGAAGCGGCCTCCAGACAGTGGTAGATCACCTGATAGTGGCTTTGGCCTGCGCTGGTCAAAGGTCCAAGCCCTTGGGGGTCTCCCCGGAGCGGGCGGCGTCGATGTTGTCCCGGACGGACTGGGGCATCGGCATACCCTGTTTGGTGAAAGCAGCTTCAACGCCCCGTCCGATGTTGCGGGGGTCTTTGTAGAAGTCGGGCGAACGGTGTTCGCTGCCGGAGGAGAAATTCTCGTGGACGGAAGACACTGTTTTGCCCATGGCAAATGACGACATGCGCCGCTCCATATCCTCGCTCTGGCAGTGGGAGCAGACCGGCTCTATCTGGCTGCTGATGGACCTCAGGAAGAAAGAGGAGACCTCGGCACAGACCTGACAGCGGTATTCATATATTGGCATGGAAGCTGTCTCCGGGAAGCTGTTTCTGGGGAGTTGTTTCTGGGCAGTTGACTAGCGGCGGCCATGGGCTGTTAGCGCCGTCAGCTAAGAATCCTTGATATCCCGCCGTTCGCGGGCGAATTCGGGCGAGGTCTGCCCGCCCATCTCTTTCTTGATCCGGCCCATGTATTTGTCGATGCTGGCGCCGCTCCTCTCGTCGACGTCGCTGGTCGTCTCCCGGTTTGGCGCCCAGTTGAGGCTGTCGCCCCAGGACGCGCGGAAGGAGAATTTAGAGATCAGCTTCGCCACATTCGCACTCTGGCAATGCTCACAGGTCGGCTGAACGTCGGTGGTCGGAGTGCGGACCAGCACAGAGGTTATCTGCTGGCAGTCGCCGCAGCGGTATTCGTAAAGAGGCAAGTGTTCGTTCCAGGTCAGCCAGTGTGGCTGGCGGTGTGGCTGACTACGATATCGTGGATGTATTTTAACATGGTGCGTTATCTAGTGGCATCTACAGGTGCCAATAAACGCCGCCACTGACGCCGACCAAGGGCGCGAGCCACGTTTGGCTACTGTATAATGCGGCCACTTGAGCCGATGGTTTCAAAGGCTCACAGCGACCACCCTGAGGTGCCGTTATGGCGGATGAACAAGCCCACACTATTCCAATGTTCGGTGATGACCAGTTAGAGGCCCCTACGACACAGGTTGAACCGGCTGCGCCGGCCGCCGCCGAAGAGCGTGAACCATTGCTGATGATTATGGACGGCCACGCGATGGTGCACCGTTCGTTCCGGGCCATCTCCACCCAACGGCATCTGACCGTGAACGCCACCGGAGAAGACGTGACGGGTGTCTACGGTTTCGCCAACGTGTTTTTGCGGGCGCTCAACGAATGGAACCCCACCCATTGCGCCATCGCCTTCGATGTGTCAGCGCCGACTTTCCGCCACATACAGTTTCCCGCCTACAAGGCCCAACGGGAGGCCACGCCCGAGGAACTGCGCCCCCAATTCGGCCGCGTGAAGCAACTCATGGAAGCCTTCGGGGTGGCGGTCTATGAACTTGAAGGCTGGGAAGCTGACGATGTCATCGGTACGCTTTCAGCCCAGGCAGATAAGATGGGACTGAACTCGGTGATTCTCACCGGCGACCGTGACACATTCCAGTTGATCTCACCCAGGGTCAGGGTTGATCTGGCTTCTAGCATCCAGGACCGCCGCGTTTACGACGAAGCAGGGTTGATGGACCGTTACTCGGGCCTCACCGCCGCGCAGCAGACCGACTTCAAGGCGCTGTTGGGCGACACTTCGGATAATATTCCCGGTGTTCCAAAAGTAGGCGAAAAGACCGCCATCGCATTGCTCAATGACTACCAGAACCTGGAAGGTATCTACGAGCACATCGAAGAGGTGACCCGTCCCAGCGTGAAAGCATCCCTAGAAGAGTTCAAGGACCGCGCCTTTTTCAACCGTGACCTGATGACCATCGACCGGGAAAGCCCGGTGGAGCTGGACCTGGAAAATGCCAAGTTCGGCGAGTTTGACCGGGACGCAGTGGTCAAACTGATGACCGAGCTTGAGTTTTTCACCGTTATCCCCCGCATACCGGAGACCGCATCCGCCCAGTCATCCGATTCCGCGACGACTCCCGTGCAGGCCCCCGGCGAAGGCGCTGATTACACCGTGGTGCAGACCAGAGAGCAGTTGGACAAGATGCTGGCTGCATTGAATGACGCCGGTAGCTTCTCCTTTGATACCGAGACCACTGGACTCGACGCAGTACAGGCTGGGTTGGTGGGACTGAGTTTCTCCACCGCACCGTCCGTGGCCTGGTACGTGCCGGTGGGCCACCAAGAGGGAGAGCAACTCCCGATGGAAGAAGTCCTGGCGGCGGTGCGTCCGTTGTTCGAGTCCCCGGACATCAGTAAGTGCGCCCACAATGCCAATTACGATATGACGATATTGGCCAGCCACGGCATCGAATGCCAGGGAGTCGATTTCGATACCATGGTTGCTGCGCATCTCCTGAGCCGAGGTCAACTGGGTCTCAAGAACCTGGCGCTGGATGTCTTGGGCCAGGAAATGACCCCCATAACCGAATTGATCGGCACCGGCCGCAAGCAGATCTCCTTCGATCATGTGGATATCCAACGCGCTGCGCCCTACGCCGCCGCCGACGCCGATATGACCGCCCGTCTGCGTCTGGCCTTTGAAGAACCGATCGTCAGGGAAGGGCTAAGTTCACTGATGACCGACATGGAGATGCCTCTGGTCCCGGTGCTGGTGACCATGCAACGTCACGGCATCAAGCTGGACGCCGCTGCGCTTCGGGAGATGTCCGAAGACCTGAGAGAGCAGATGTTCTCGACGGAAGAGGAGCTCTACAAGTCCATCGGCCACACGGTGAACATCAACTCGCCACAGCAACTGAGCGACCTGCTGTTCAATGAGATCGGCCTGCCCAAGACCAAGCGCACCAAGACCGGGTATTCAACCGACGCCAACTCCCTAGAAAACCTGAAAGGCCTGCACCCGGTGGTGGACCAGATACTGGATTACCGCCAGGTCTCCAAGCTGAAATCGACCTATGTGGACGCCCTGCCGGACATGGTCAACCCCGCGACGGGCCGGGTGCACACCAGCTATAACCAGACAGGTTCGGCCACGGGGCGTATGTCCAGCAGCGACCCAAATCTGCAAAACATACCGATCCGCACCGAGATGGGACGCCAGGTGAGAAGGGCGTTCATGGCCGACG
The DNA here is from genome assembly GCA_963693555.1 of Dehalococcoidia bacterium. Classification (GTDB taxonomy): domain Bacteria; phylum Chloroflexota; class Dehalococcoidia; order Lucifugimonadales; family UBA3495; genus UBA9611. The sequence continues at coordinate 12,865 of CAVOAA010000065.1, forward strand.
GCGCGCCCGACTGGCTGTTGTTCTCCGCCGACTACTCCCAGATCGAGCTGCGGGTGCTGGCCCACATCTCCCAAGACCCCGGCCTGCTCGAGGCTTTTCGGAGGGGCGAGGACATCCATTCTTCCACGGCTTCATTGATGTTCGATGTCCCGCTGAACGAGGTCAACTCTGAGCAACGGCGCATCGCCAAGGTACTGAATTTTGGAGTGATCTACGGCCTGTCCGCCCACGGTATCTCCCAACAGACGGGCTTCAGCCGGGAGCAGGGGGCTTCGTTCATCGAGGCCTATTTCAACAAATACCCCGGTATCAACGAGTACCTGGAGCAGGTGAAGGTCAAAGCCCGGGCGGAGCAGTATGTTGAGACGCTGCTAGGGCGCCGGCGTTATCTACCGGACATCAACAGTTCCAACTTCAACGTCCGGGGCGGGGCGGAGCGCATGGCCATCAACATGCCGATCCAAGGCACCGCGGCCGACATCATGAAGCTGGCCATGATCCGGGTGCAGAACCGATTGGACGAAGAGGGTCTGCGCACCAAGATGCTGTTGCAGGTGCATGACGAACTGGTCTTTGAGATGCCTCAAGAAGAGATGGAGGCCCTGAAAGCCCTGGTCTTCGACGAGATGCCCGCCGCAATGGACCTGGACGTGACACTAAAGGTGGACGCCAAGTGGGGCCCGACCTGGGGAGATATGGAATAGGGTCGGCCAATCCAAGATTAAAAGGCTGCAGGTATATCCGCAGCAAACAGGAAAAATAACTAAACATGGAAATCTACCGAAGCTTTATATTCGTTCCCGGTAACCGGGAGAACATGCTGGAACGGGCCAAGTCGTTCAAGGCCGATGTGGTCATGGTTGACCTTGAGGACTCGGTGCCCGCCGGCGAGAAAACAACCGCCAGGGACATGGCCAAGAAATGGGTGCCCGCCTTGCGCCAAGAAGGGCAAAGGGTCATGGTCCGGGTCAACTCCCTGGACACTGGGCTGACCCGCTCGGAACTGGAGGCGCTGGTTTCGCCAGACCTCTACGGCATCAGCCTGGGCAAGGTCGAGTCTAAGTGGAACATAAAGGACGTTGACCGGATGCTGCATGCCATCGAGCCGATGGCTGGAGTGGAGCCCGGCTCTACCAAGATCAGTGCCTGGGTCGAGACCGCCAGCGCCCTGGTTGACGCCCGCGACATCGCAACTTCGTCTTCGCGGGTGATTTCCTTGTCTTTCGGTGCCGAGGATTTCACCAACGATATGGGCATCGAACGCTCGGATAACGGTGAAGAAGTCCAGGTGCCTCGCTCGTTGGTCCCGGTGGCGGCCAGGGCGGCAAATGTGGCTTCTTTGGACTCGCCATTCGTGCTATTCCAAGACCCCGATGCGCTGCGGGCCGACGCGCAGAAGGCCAGACAGATGGGGTACACCGGTAAGCACGCCATTCACCCTGCCCAACTTGACATAATCAACGAGGTCTTCAGCCCTTCCGAAGAAGAAATCGCCTACGCCCGCAAGATAATGGAAGCCTGGGACAAAGCCGAAGCGGAAGGACGCGGGTCTCTGGCCATGGACGGCCGCATGGTTGACGTGCCAGTGGTTAAACGCGCCCAGAACCTGTTGGCCTTTGCCGACGCCATCGCAGCTCGTGGGAGCTAACCGCCTTCTCTGAGGCTGATCGATTTTGAAAGAAGAATTTCCAAAGACAGACCGGATAGTCCTGGAAGGCATGCGCTTCTATGGATTCCACGGCGTTAACCCGGAGGAACGGGTGCTGGGCCAAGAGTATCTGGTTGACCTTGCTGTTGAGATGGACCTCAAGCCGGCCGGCGCGTCCGATCGGCTGGAAGACACTATCAGCTACGCCCACATCTACCGTGCCGTACGAGATGTCATGGAAGGCGAGCCCCGTAACTTGTTGGAGGCGGCCGCCCAGTCGATCGTAGACCGCGTATTTTCCGATTTCCCGGTGGACGCCGTCTCGGTGCGGGTAAAGAAACCTCACCCACCCATACGAGGGTCGGTCATCGAGAACGCCACAGTAGAGATATACCGCCGCCGAGACGATTAGCCGGCTGGAGAATAGTAATGAAAGTCCACGATTATCACCCGGGCAATATCCAACTCCAGGAGAAGTTCGGGACAAAGAAGCTGGCCGAGCGTTTGGCCGCAAGGGCGACCGAGACTCTAGGTCCCGATGAGCGGGCGTTCATCGAGGGTGCCAATATGTTTTTCCTGGCTACGTGCGATGACCGGGGCCTGCCAACTTGCTCTTATAAGGGCGGCGATCAGGGGTTCGTTCGAGTTGTCGACGACAGCACCATCGCTTTTCCCAACTACGACGGCAACGGTAAGTATCAATCGATGGGCAACGTGCTACAGAATTCCAACGTTGGCATCCTGTTCATCGATTTTCAGGGCCAGACCAGGCTCCGGCTTCAGGGCGAGGCGTCCATCGACGACAACGACCCGCTGTTGGCTGAGTACCATGAAGCCCAGTTCATCGTTCGGGTAAAAATCACCGAGTCCTACCGTAACTGCCCGCGCTACATCCACAAACAGACGATAATCGAGACGTCTGAGTACGTCCCCCAGGTGGGCCGAGAAACACCCCAGCCAGAATGGAAAAGCGCACCTGATCTGCAGGACTAGGCGGGTACTACTGCGGCCCCTCTTCCGAATGGGAATTAAGGCAGCAAGATCGTTGGTTAGACGGTCCTAGCCAGGAAAAACTGTGTAGGCGCGGGTTTCTAACCCGCCCATTTTGTTACGCCACCATCATAAACGGAGTAAGACTGGTCACTCTTCAGCGAGTAGCCTGGTGACGTCGAAATTGGCAGACCCTAAACAGGGCGGGTTTCAAACCCGCGCCTACGATGATGGTCCCCACGCTAATTTCCTGTGCCGGTGTGAACTACTCAGCGGCGGTGATGGTTATGTGGGACATGTAGGAGTTGGCAGTAGCGCCGTGCCAGTGGTTCTCGCCCTGTAAGACGTGGACCACGTCGCCCACCGTGATCTCCTGCTCGTGGCTCTCGTCCGCTACCATGCCGATGCCGGCGGTGACCACCAGCATCTGGTCGCTCTTGTGG
>CAVOAA010000066.1:0-15673 GCA_963693555.1 Dehalococcoidia bacterium
CACCCCGAACCGATGCTGCTCGTCGACGACGGCCAGGGCCAATTTAGGCAGAGAGATTCCTTCTTGAATCAGGGCCTGGGTGCCGATCAAAATGTCCAGAGTCCCGTCCGCCGCTATCTTTGTCAGCTCACGTTTCACGGGGGCGCGGGAGCTACCGGTCAGTAGCCCGATCGATATCGGGCGGTCCATGTGCTCCAGATAGACGGTAAGCAGGTGCGGTTCCTGCACCGGCCGGGCCAGCCCGCTGAGCAGATTGCCGATGCTCAAAAAATGCTGCTCGGCAAGTATCTCGGTCGGGACCATCATCGCGCCTTGATAACCGGCAGAAGCGACAGTCAGCAGAGCCGAGAGGGCGACCACAGTCTTGCCGCTGCCGACCTCTCCCTGTAGCAGGCGGCTCATGGGCGGGGTGCCCCGGCGCAGGTCGGACTCGATCTCCTGGATGCAACGGGTCTGGGATTTGGTCAATGGGAAGGGGAGAGTCTGGTAGAAACCATCGATGATGTTGGCCGGAGCGATGACCTCGACGCCCTTCACGTTGTCGTGCTGCATCCGTCTTCGAGCCAGCACGGCTAGTTGCAGGGTGAAGAGTTCGTCGAACGCGAGCCGCCTGCGGGCCAGCTCCCAGGTCTCCCTCTCCTTGGGGTAGTGCGCCTGGTAGACCGCGTCGAGCAGCGGCATCAACTTGGTCCGGCCGAGGATGTCCTCGGGCAGCGCATCTTCCAGTCCGCCAAGCCAGTTCTGGACCGCCTGCCAGGTCAGCCGTCGCATGTTGCGACGGGTCAGCCCTTCAGTCAGGGGGTAAATCGGAACCAGGCGGCCGGTGTGGACACCCGTGCCAGTGGCGTCCAGCATCTCGTGCTCGGGGTTCTCGAATACCAGCTGCCCCCGGAAGATCGACGGCTTTCCGCTGATGGCGATTTGACTGCCCGGCTTGAGGGTTCTGGCCAGGTACTTCTGGCCAAACCAGATCGCACGCATATTGCCGGAGTCATCGCTCAGCACTGCTTCGGTATCGCGTCGGCCGCCTCTGGGGCCTTTGGCAACTTCACGGGCTTCCCAGACTGTGGCGACCACCGTACATTCTTCGCCCGGGGTCAGTTCTGAAATCTTCTTGGCGCTGGAATAATCTTCATGACGCCTGGGGAACAGGTAGAGCAGGTCGCGGATGGTCTCCACTTCCAACCGTTTCAGCCGGGCGGTCAACTTGGTGTCCACGCCTTTAAGCCGGTCAACGGGTGCATCGACTGTGATCTCGGCCGGTGTAGGCTTGGGTGGGGGCTTTTTTGCCGGGGCAGCTTTTGCCGGAGCAGTTTTAGCCGGGGCAGCCATCTTGGCAGCCGTTGTTTTCTGTCGGGGTGTTGCGACCGGTCTGGGCGGACGGCTAGGGTCGGGCTCGCCGCCCAGGGCTTCGCGCCACTGTGCGACCCATTGGGCGCGCAACTCGGCGGACATAGAGTCGTAGGACTCTTTGAGCAGGAACCGCTCGCCACTGATGGCCCTGGCAGCCATCTCGTCGGCAAAACGGGCGACGAACTTGTCCAAGCCGCCCATCACGGCTTTATTGTCGTAGCCGTGGGACTCTTCGATCTTGAGGATGTTCTGAAAGGCGGCGGCCCATGAGGGTGCGCCGGTCTCTTGAGTGGCCATCAGGCGGTTACTCTAACACGCTGATTCGCTCCGTTCCGAGGCGAGAGAAGTGTTACTTCAATCATTCTCGTCACCGCGCGGCACGTCAAGCTTTAAATGACATAAAGTAGCTGGAATCAAGCTCAGCTAAACCTACTGGACTTTTTGTGTGATCGCCACGCCCAGGGCGTCGGGGCCGATGTAGGTGCCCAGGGTGGAGCCGAACCGGGCCTCGATTATCTGATCGGCGGTCAAGATACCCGTCAGCTGCTGTTTCAGGTCGGCCATCCGTGCCGAGTCGGTGCTGTAGATCACAGCCAACCGGCGGGCCGGGCCCAACTCTTGTATCAACTCCACCAGGCGGCGCGTGGCCCTCTCCCGGTTCCGTGGCCGCTCTACCGGGTGGGCTTCACCGTCCTGTAGCCTGAGTATGGGTTTCACGTGGAGCACAGAGCCCATGAACGCGCGCGCCTTGCCGATTCGCCCGCCCTTCTGCAGGTATTCGAGAGTATCCAATGCAAATAGTCCGTGGTGGGTACCCAGTCCCTGCCGCACCTTTCCGGCGAGTTGATGGACGTCGCTGCTGTCTGCCGCCATGTCCGCAGCGTCCAATACCGCCAGGCCCAATGGGATCGAAGCCAGCAGGGAGTCGATAATCTCCACCGAACTGCCAGCATCCAACGAAGCCTTGGCCTGCTCGGCTGAATTCAGCGTTCCGCTGAGCTTCCCGGAAACGTGTATGGAGAGCACCTGATGACCCTGGCCCACCAGGTCACGGTAGACCTCTTGGAAGTCGGCAACTGTTGGCTGCGCTGTGGTTGGCGTCCGCCCCTCCGCTTGAAGACGGCGGTAGAAATCGTCCGGTTGAATCTCCACACCGTCCTTGAACGTCTGGTCGTCCACGACCACGTAGCACGGCAGGACGGTGATTCCGTGTTGTTGGATCAGGTCTGAGGGAAGGTCGCATGAACTATCTGTAACTATGCGTATAGTCATATCGTCCTTTCGTGTTTAGCCCGAGATTTACTCAACCGAGGCTAGGTATTGATGATGGGGTTGGCCGCCGTCTATCAGGTCTACCTGGATGCCTAGGTATTCCTTCTCCAACTCCTCGGAAACCACTGTTGCGTCGGAGGGTGACTTTCCAGCCCCGCAGTATACGGTAACTATGGCGTCGCCGCTGAGTCCGGCTCGGTTCAGGGCGGAACGTAACGCCTGCTCGGAGTTGTCCTCCGCTAGGGATAGCTCGCCGTCCAGTAGGCCGATGTACTGGCCCTCTACAACCTCAATGCCATTGATCGAGACGCCTCTTACGGCGGCGGTGACCTCCACGGACCTCACCTCGGAGAAGGCGGCGGTCATCGCCGCCACATTATCTTGCCAGCGGCCTTCAGGATTGAATGCCAGTAGAGCTGCGACACCTTGGGGCACGCTTGTGGTCGGCACCACGTGGATCGAAGGCTCGGCGGCCGCGGCCTGTTCCGCCGCCAATATGATGTTGGAGTTGTTGGGCAGCACAATGACGTCGGTAGCGCCAGTATCCCGTGCTGCGTCCAATATCTGCTGAACGCTTGGGTTCATTGTCTGCCCTCCCTCGATCACCCCGGCGCAGCCTGAGTCCCGGAAGAGGTGGGCCAGCCCGTCCCCCTGCGCCACTGGCAACAAAGCCAGTGCCGGGCTATCAGCGTGGCCAGAATGAGACCGGCCGGCGAACTGCTGGTTCTGGCTGTCCATGTTTTCGATAGAGACGTCGGTAACGGCCCCAATAGATTCGGCGTATTCGATAGCCGGGGCGGGGTCTTCAATATGAATATGCACCCGGACGTTATGCTCATCCCCGACCACCACGGTCGACGCTGCAGTCCCCTGGAAGTGGCGTCGCACCTGGTCAAGGTCCAACGCCCGGCCGTTGACGCTGCCAATGATGAACTGGGTGCAAAACCCCCAGTCTTCTGCCAACGTAGCGTCTAGGAACCCGGATTTGATCGACCCGCTATTGTTGATCTCACATTCGAATCGGGTCAGTTCAGATAGGTCTATGTCGGCAGACTCAGGATTGGAGATTGCCCGGAGCGCCCCGCCGATCAATACCACGATGCCGAACCCTCCGGCGTCCACGACTCCGGCTTCCCTGAGTATTGGGAGTTGTTCTGGAGTCCTGTCCAGTGCCTCCAGGGACGCTGAGTAGGCCGCTTCCCACACGCTTAGCAGGTCGCCTTCGGCGTCTTGAATTGCCTCGGATGCCTTCTTGATGACTGTCAGCATGGTCCCTTCGACCGGATTGCCTACCGATCTATAGGCCCCTTCTGAAGCCAGCTTGAACGCCAGCGACAGGTCGTCGGCGTTCAGATGTTCTTTGTCTGCCAGGGCGTCAGAGAAACCCTTGAAGAACTGCGAGAGGATCACGCCGCTGTTGCCTCTAGCGCCGAAGAACGCGCCGTGGGCCAGGGCTGAAGAGACCGCGGCCACGGAATGGTCTTGGCCGTCGGGGCACGCTTCCTCTGCCGACTGCACAGCGGAACGCATGGTCAGCAGCATGTTGGTGCCGGTGTCGCCGTCAGGAACCGGGAATACGTTCAGGGCATTGATGGAATCCCGGAACTTTTCCAGGCATCCGGTGGCAACTGAAAACGCGTCTTTAAGTTCCTGTCCCCGTAGGTGGTCCATGCTTAGCCCTTCACGATCGCCCCGTCAGGCGAATTCAGAAGAATCTTCTGGATAAAACTCTATCAAACTCGGTCACTAGGGGAGGTTGCAAGAGTTGATGGGCAATTATATAACAAGGTGTGAGAATGGCATTCGGGCCGCTTGGAACCGGTTTGGACGCGGAAAGCAGGTTTCAGAGCAGTTTTGTACAGGCAGGATTGGGCACGGAATTCCTTGACAGGTGCAAGGGGCTCCCGTAGTATTGAAGGTCGAGGAATATATGGATTACGCAGTATTTAAAACAGGCGGGAAGCAATACCGGGTCAAGCCCGGGGATACATTAGACGTTGAACTCCTGCCCAACGCAGTAGACACCGTAGCAGAATTTGGCGAAGTATTGGCCCTCTCCGACGGTGGAGAGGTGACCATCGGCGCTCCTTTAGTGGAAGGCGCCAAGGTCACAGCCCAAGTCTTGTCGCACTACAAAGACAAAAAGCTGATGGTCTTCAAGTACAAAGCCAAGAACCGCTACCGCAGAAAGCGCGGCCACCGGCAGACGTACACCCGGTTGCGCATCCAAGACATCGAATTGAGTAAACCCAGTGCGCCAAGGCGAAGGGCTGCTGCTACGGTGGCAACCGAAGCTGAAGGCGGAGAGGGGAATAACTAATGGCCCATAAGAAAGCTGGCGGCAGCACTAATAACGGCAGAGATAGTAATTCCAAGCGCCTGGGCGTGAAGCGGTACGGCGGTGAGAAAGTCACCAGCGGCTGCATCATCGTCCGGCAGCGTGGAACTCGCATCAAGCCCGGCACCAACGTTGGCCTGGGTCGCGATTACACCATCTTCGCAACTGTTGACGGCGAAGTTAAATTCGAATGGGCTGCCAAGGGCCGGCGCCGGGTCAGCGTATACCCCGTGGAAGCCGCCTAGGTAACCCGGCAACAGAGAAATCTTTAGAAAGACCGGTAGGAAATGAAAGCAAATATTCACCCATATTTTTATAACTCAACAGTGACTTGTTCCTGTGGCAACGTGTTTAACACCGGTGCCACCAAACCCACTCTCCGCGTAGAGGTGTGCAGCAAATGCCACCCCTTCTACACTGGTGAACAGCGGGTCGTTGACACCCAGGGCCGCATCGAGCGCATGAAGCGCCGTTACAGCTTGGGTTAGTCCCTCGTATATTACGGAATACGACGGGCTATTACGGGCAAGGACAGGCCTCGGCGGGACATCATGTCACCGAGATAAAAAAGAACAACGAGAGATCGAGGGCATTCAGCCTTCGATTTTTCATTTAGGATCGGATGTCCCTGGAACGCTGAGAACGGCGTTGGCGATAAAACACAGAACTTAGAGGACCGAAGTTGGCAGATCAGCCCCCACATATGTACGGCGGACAGGCCGTGATCGAAGGAGTGATGATTCGAGGCCGCGATTACTTCGGCTTGGCCGTGCGCCGCGAAGACGGGTCCATTGAACTCCACCACGAACGATTGAACTCGATCTACAACGGCCGCTCCCGCCGCTGGCCGTTGGTCAGAGGCTTTCTCACTCTCGTGGAAACCATGGTCCTGGGAGTAAAAGCCCTGCAACTCTCCGCAAACATGGCCGCCATAGACCGCGACCCCGACGCCGAAGAGGGCATCCCCGCCTGGGTCATGGCATCGACCCTGGCCATTTCCTTGGTGTTTGGCATCGGGCTTTTCTTCATTACGCCATTGATGATCGCCTGGGCACTGAACCCGGTCTTGAATTCAGACCTGCTGAGCGAGATCGTGGAAGGCGTGATTCGGTTGGTATTCTTGCTGACCTATATCACCCTCATCGGCAGGCTCAAAGACGTCAAGCGAGTATTTGCCTACCACGGCGCTGAACACATGACCGTACATGCGCTTGAGGCCGGCCTGCCCCTGACCGTTGAGAACGTGCGGAAATTCGGCACTCCCCATGCCAGGTGCGGCACCGCCTTTCTGCTGACCGTTGTCGTGGTGTCGGTCGTCGTGTTTGCCATGCTGTTGGGGCCGTCGTTAGAGTGGCGGATAGCCTCTCGCATCCTGCTTCTCCCGGTGATTGCCGCGGTGAGCTATGAATTTCTGCGGTTCAGCGGAAAACATCAAGATGCCTGGTTTGGGAAGATGATCGCTCAACCAGGGCTTTGGCTGCAGAAGCTGACCACCAGACAGCCGGACGACCAACAGATTGAAGTTGCTATCCACGCGATGGAGACGGCCATCGCCGCCGATGCCGGTGAGACGGTTGCAAAGCTGATAAACCCTGCCGAATCAGTAAGGTCGAGTGAAGAAAGTATTAACGCGAACGATATTGGTTAGCTGTCGTACGATTCTGGCCATCTATTTCTGAGACTTCTGGCAACGGCTCGGTATTGCCCCGCGACTTCGCGCCATTGTTTTCTGTGATAGGCGAAAACAGCTCGGTATGACTACCCACTTCATGCTAACTAAAATGGAGGAAGCATGAACCGGACCGCGACCTGAAGGCCGGAGAAACCGTTGTGATTACGGTGACTTTCAACCGGACTGTCACCGGCACTCCGACCATCGCGATCGATACCTCGGGCGTCGACCTGAGCTCTACTTCGCTGAAGTCTTCATCTGACGGAAAGGTCTGGACCCTGAGCTACCAGCCGGAGGAGAATATCCGGCCGGGTACCACCGTCGTGATCACCGCCAAGTTCGATAAATCGTTCACCGGGCCGCCAAGCATCAGCATCAACACATCTGGCCCTGACGTGGGGCCGGTCGTGATGACCTCGTCGTCAGATGGCCTGGTCTGGACTTATACCTATGTGGTGCCGGCCGGCAGCGAAGGCACGGCTACGGTGAAAGTCACGGGCCCTTCCAGTGCGTCGGCTAGCCAGAAGTTCGACATTAAAAACGGCTCATTCTCGATCGCTGGTGATACGGCGGACCTATCTGTGGGAGTCACGGCAAGCGTCGATAAGATCGTCAGGAGAGGTCAGCTGACCTACACGATAACGGTTGTTAACCGAGGCCCTAAAACCGCAACCGGAGTGAAGTTGGTCAATGAAGTGCCAGGCGGGGTCAGCATCGACGCCGTGAATCCCGCGTCGCTCAACTGTAGCGTAGCTTCCGGTACGGTGACCTGTGATATTGGCACTCTGGCCTCCGGCGCGGGCGTTGTGGCCCTGGTCGACGTTACGGTCGACGCCGACGCCGATGGAACGCTGGTAAACAGTTCCCGAGTCTCGGGTTCTCCGACCGATTCTAATAACACCAATAACGTCGACACTGCCGAGACCCAGGTCATAGTCGGCGTTCTGTCGTATGTAGTGTCGATCGCGAATGGCGACTTGAACGATACCGGCATCACGCTGACCGACTCACCGGACCCAGTATTCCTGGGCAACGACCTCACCTACGACTTGGACGTCAGTAACAGTGAGAGCCAAACGGTCACGGACGTTAACTTGATCGTATCTCTGCCGAGCGCGGTTAACTTTGCCTCGGCTGTTGTTGAGCTGAATTTCGGCGGTGGTACCGCCCAGCGTCGGCTGTCAGAAGAGTCCGGCACAGCTCCAAAGGTAGCATCGCTAATGGCCGCCGTTTCCGTCGCAAAGGTGGGAGAGTGTACCGAAGGCAGCGGAACGGTCATCTGCGCCCTCGGAGAGCTACATCCGGGACAGGTGGCCAGAGTGACCATCCTCGTTGAACCCATAGCCCCCGGAATACTGAACAACCAAGCAAAATTGGTCCAGGAAGGACAGGACCCCGAAACCACAGGCAAGATCGCCGATGAAAGCACCACGGTCATGCTGATGTCGGACCTGAATATCTTGCTGCAGGATGTTTCAACCTCCGCGGCTTCCGGTGACCAGGTGACATTTGGCTACCTGATCACAAATGAAGGACCGTCCGACGCGACCGGCATCTTACTTAGCGAAATATTGCCAGCGGGCTTGCAGCTGGTGCCTCCCGCCGCCGATCCATCATCGTGCACGGTGTTGGGCGGTGAGTTAACCTGTCGGATTGGCAGTCTCGCCAGCGGAGAAAGCCGGTCAATGTCGTTGACTCTGGCCATAGGTACATCGGTGACCGGCGATCTGGTGAATATAGCCAAGGTCGCGGGAGAGCAAGCCGACTTCGAATCTGAGAACAACTCGATATCCTCGACTCTGTCGATCACGCCCCTGGCAGACCTCTCGCTGACACGGACCGATTGCCTGGGTTCCAAGTCAGATAACCCGGAGCACAACGACAACGAGATAATCAGCATATTCACCGTGACCAACAATGGGCCGTCGGCCGCTACGAACGTGGTCCTCACCAACGTGTTATCAGTGGATGTGATACTGATCTCGGTGAGTGGCGACCAGGCGAGCTGTCGCGTTGCCGGCGGAACAGTGCTCTGCGACCTGAGCGACCTGGCCAATGGCGAGACGGCCACCTTTACCATCGTCCTAGCACCGGTGGAAGGCGGACTGATATCAAGCGGGGTCAGAGTCCAGTCCGACCAATCAGACCCCCGAGAAATAGGACCGTGGGAATTCTTCTTAGACCTGTCCGATGCCCGGCGGGAGATCGCCCCATCCAATGCCAAGTTCAAACCGGTTATCGCGAAAGACAGTAATTTCCTGATCGGCGGTATTCTGTTGGGTCTGGGTCTGACAACGCTTGTTTCACTACTGGGACGTAACTTCGTGATCGGCGGGAAGAGAGAGCCTGGGTCCGGTGGATGATTGGAGTAGAATGTGAGCGGCCTGCACTGGATTTTCGGGCTGCCACCTATCCCAAGACCAATGAGACTCCATTGGCCAAGTTATGATGGTGCTTGACCGCCATACTGACGGCCTAAGGCACCTTCCCTTCAGAGATATGTTCACCTCCAATTATTTTGTTGCCTGCCGATATTCGGCCACCCGTCGATGACCCCATCTGAAACCACGAGCGCCAACACTGGGGTATCCGCCTATCTGGGCCGACTCTCGGTGATATTGCGGGAACCTGACTTTCGATGGTTCTGGTTCGGCAGTTCCACCCAGTCCATCGCTCAGGCCACCCAGTTCTTGGTCATCGGCTGGCTGGTGTTGGAAATCACAGGTTCTTCAGCCCAGTTGGGGTTCGTAATATTCATCTATGGCGTACCAAACGTCGCCTTTTTGCTGGTCGCCGGGGTATTGGCTGACCGGTTTGACCGCCGCTATGTTTTGATAGCGACCCAGGGCGGGGTTTGTGTGATCATTGCCGCACTTGCCTTTTTGACCGCAACCAACTTTGTAGTCATATGGCACGTTTATGCCGCAGCTGGTTTGTTGGGAGCGGTCCAGTCTCTAAATATGCCCGCCCGCATGACTTTGGCGTCTGACCTGGTCGATGAAAGCTCGTTATTGGACGCCGTGGCAATGCAGAATGCGGCGGTGCATGCTGGACGCATAGTCGGCCCGCCCATAGCGGGGGGCATAATCGAGATATGGGGGCTGGCAGCAAGCCTTTGTGCCATCGCGGGATGTTACATCGTGAGTATGGCCTGTATAGCCAAGATCGGCCGCACCAGACAAAAGGCCTCATCCAGCACCCAGTCAGTCTTTAGAAACTTTGCCGATGGCCTTTCTTACATCAAGAACAACCCCATGGTCCTCACAGTCATCGTCATCACCTGTTCCTTCGGCGGCTTTGGAATGTCACACTTTCAGATCATCCCTGCGATGGCCAAAGAGGTCCTGGATGTGGGTGCAGGGGAGGTTGGGGTGCTGTTATTGGCATCGGGAATCGGGTCGCTGATCGGGAGCGTTTTGGTGCCTATCATGGGCGTCGTCCGCGTCTACCGGTCTTTGATTATCAGCTTGATGTTATTCGCGGTGTTCCTGACGCTATTTGCCTGGTCCAGTTGGTTCTGGGTCTCGTGGGGATTGTTCCTGGTCCTGGGCGTGGTCTCTCTGGGTTCGGTCTGGCCATTGGCCGCGACGATCGTCCAATTGGAGTCCCCTTCTGAAGTGCGAGGACGGGTGATGGGCGTCCTGCAGTTCACACCGGGGTTCCACTTCCTTGGGGCATTTCCGCTGGCCTTGGCCGCCGGACAGTGGGGATGGGGTGCAGCAATGACCGGGGCTGCGGTGGCAACACTGGTCGTAACCATCTGGTTTGGCCTGCTCCGCAAAGGCAGTCCCAGTTTGAGCGGACGGGTCTCAGGCCGGGATCCAGGGGAATAAAAAAGGGCGGGTTAGAAACCCGCCCCTACGAAGTCCGGTATTTATTAAGGCTAACTCAGGTTCCAGCGAGGGTCTTTGTCGACCTGCTCCTTGAGGTAGTCCACGATCCAGTCCTTTACCTCATCGGCGATGTAGAAAGTGGGCTTCACCAACTCACTCTCGTCTTTGATGAGGCCTTCCTTCTTGGCGATGACCGCGACTTCGGTGCCCGGCATCACGCTGACTCCCACCCGCAGACTGGCCACGGCCGGATTGACGCTGCGCAGGAAGTCCAGTTTGTTGTCCACGCTCTCCCGGGTCTCGCCGGGCTCGCCGAACTGCTTTCCAATGTTGTAATGCAGGCCGCCGTCATCGCACATGCGGCAGACCTCGGCCAGCGCTTCGTTCTCCTCGACCATGCTGCCCATGTCGCCGGGGTTCCCGCTGCGGTTGACCATCATCACCAGACCGCAGCCGGCGTCTTTCATCAACCCAATGAGTTCTGTGTCGCAGTTGAATGGCGCCAGGCAGGTGTTCCACCGAATATTGACGTCAGACTCGATCAACTGGCTGCACAACGATTTGGCGTGGTCCAAGGGCAGGTTAAAACCGTTGTCGACGAAGAAGACCTTCTTCATCCCGTATTTTTCCTTCATGTTCTTGACCTCGGCCACCACCTCGTCGATGGGCCGGATGACCCGCCAGCCAGACTCGTCGATCTGGGCTTCAGAGGCGTTGGCCGGGTAGTAGAACCCGCCCAGCTTCGTCAGGATGCCGATACCGAAGCCTGCTTTGTTGTACCGCGCCATATCCAGGTCTTCCAATCGTGGCGGCTTGGCGAACTCCGAGGTGCAATAGCCCTCATTCCGGAGTATCTGACCGTTCTTCTTGTAGACCAACCCAGGCAGGTCAAAGTAGCTGGGCTCGCCGTCGTCTAAACGGTCGGCCAGAGTGGCAAATGTCTCGCCGGCGTCTCCCGCCAGACCCAGGTCTGCTCCTAGAAGCTCGAGACATTCAGACGGCATGATGCTGAATGCCGGGCCGCCGCAGACGATTATGGCATCGCTCACGGTCCGGATGCGGTCGATGACCTCTTTACTGACGGGCAGCGCCCAGATGGTGTTCATGTAGCTGTGGTTGCTCAGGTTTCGGACGGACATGCCGACCATCTGCGGCTGAAACTCCCTCACGGCGGCTTCAACTTCCGCCAGATGATCTTCCGAGAACATCAGGTCGAGGACCTTGACCTCGTGGCGGTCGTGGTCCAGGTGCCCGGCGATGTAGGCAAGGCCTATCGGCATCGGCTGGGCGTTTAATCTGCTTTGTAACCTGTCGTGGCGGTTGGTCGCGATCAGTAGGACGCGCATCAAACTCTCCTTAAAACAGTGGAAAATGGTGGCCCAGGAAAATAGCGTACGAGGCTGGGCCAGAGGTGTTGGGCCAATTATCTATCATGCCTGGTTGAATTACAAAGGGCCGTTTGGCCTATATCAGGAGCAACAAAATAAGTCTGCCGATGGCGTTTTCGTATTCATTGACAAATATTACTTATTCGTTTAGGGTTTCCCCAAGCCTGTACAGGCTCGAATAGACTATATTATGGTGGTGATATGGTTACGACTATTAACGACGACATGTTCACAGCGGACGTTATTCAAGATCCGTACCGTTATTACGGGCGTATCCGGGATGAAGACCCCGTCCACTGGAACGAACTTTACGAACTCTGGGTCATAACCAGGCACGACGATTTGGTTTGGCTCGCGAGGAACCACGAGCAGTTCTCGAACTCCGTGTTCGCGAACGACCCCCGGCCTGCGTACCCGGCGATCTATGAATCCGACACTGAACTGTATGACTTCGTCCGTTCCTATAACGGCAAGCAGTTCATCCAGTACGACCGGCCCGAGCATCTCGAGATGCGTAAAGTCGTGCATGGCTTCTTCACACCCAAGTCCATGGAAGAGTGGCGGCCGCTGGTGAAATCAGCCATCGCCGAGCTCTTGGACGAAGCCGAGGCCCGGGGTGACGGGATCGACTTAATGCGAGACTTAGCAGTTCCACTGCCGGTCTTGGTAATCGCAGAAATGATGGGAGTGCCCGAGTCGGAGCGCCCGCACATACGGATGTTGGCCGAGAAATTGCTCAACATCGGTAGGGGAGAACCAGACCGCATGCGCCCCCTGACCGAGGGAATGCAGGGAATGCTCGACTACGTCAACCCAATGGTCGACGAACGCATCGTGAACCCCAAAGACGACTTTATCTCTGTATTGGCCAGCGGCGAGAAGTCCGGCGTCTTCACCCGGGAACAAGTTCTGGTAAACACGTCGTTGCTGTTGCTGGCCGGTCATGAGACCACCATCAACCTGATCTGCAACGGCACCCTGGCTTTCATGAACAACCGCGAGCAATTCGACCTGCTGAAGACCGACCCCGAAGGCTTGATGGTCCGCGCCACGGAAGAAGCTCTACGGTACGATTCACCGGTCAAATCCATCCAGCGTATCGCCTCGGAAGACGTCGAGATGCGCGGCAAGGAAATCAAGAAGGACGACCGCATTCGGTGGTTCATGTCCTCGGCCAACCGGGACCCCAACAAGTTTGAGAGCCCGGACACCATGGACATCACCCGGTGGCCCAACCCCCACGTGGCGTTCGGCTCCGGTGTCCACCACTGCCTGGGCGCAACCATTGCCAGGGTGGAAGGACAGGAAGTGTTCAAGGCGTTGGCTGAGCGGTATCCCAACCTTGAGCTGAAAGACCACAAGACGGAGTATGAGGAGAGCATCACTTTCCGCTCCATCAAACAGCTGCCGGTGACGCTGAACTAGCCACAGGCAGCTCCAAAAGCGAACAAAAAGACCGGCTCCCAGTCACTGGGAGCCGGTCTTTTCTTATTAATACGCCTTAATACGCCTACAACAGCGGCTCGGCGTCGTTGACAGATAAACAATATTTGATTAGTGTTCAGGCAACATAAGCTGTCCGCGAATCGAACTAAAATGGTGGTGTAATGGTTACGACTATCAACGATGACATGTTCACAGAAGAAGTCATTCAAGACCCGTACCGGTATTACGGCCATATCCGGGACGAAGACCCAGTCCACTGGAACGAACTCTACGAACTTTGGGTGGTCACCAGGCACGACGATCTGGTCTGGCTCACTCGCAACCACGAGCAATTCTCCAGCCAGGTGATGGCGAACGACCCGCGCCCCGCCTACCCGGCGATCTACGAGTCGGATAATGAGCTTTACGACTATGTGAAGTCCTACCAAGCCGATATGTTCATTCAGCACGACCGTCCCGACCATCTGGCGATGCGGAAGGTCCTGCATGCGTTCTTCACTCCCAAGTCCATGGAAGAATGGCGGCCGCTGGTGAAGTCGGCTACGAAAGAACTGTTGGACGCGGCTGAAGACAAAGGCGATGTCGACTTGATGCGTGACCTGGCTGTCCCTCTACCCGTACTGGTCATCGCCGAAATGATGGGCGTGCCGGAATCCGAGCGCCCGATCATTCGAAACTTGGCCGAAAAACTGCTGAACCTCGGACGCGGAGAGCCCGACCGCATGAGGGTATTGGCGGAAGGCATGCGGGGGATGGACGAGTACATCAACCCCATGGTTGAAGAGCGGATGAAGAACCCCAAAGACGACTTTATCTCAGTGCTGGCCAGCGGCGAGAAGTCCGGAGTCTTCTCCCGTGAACAGGTACTGATTAATGCTGCGTTGCTGTTGCTGGCCGGTCATGAGACCACCATCAACCTCATCTGCAACGGCACCCTGTCCTTCATGAATAACCGCGACCAATGGGACCTGCTGAAAGCCGATCCCGAAGGCATGATGGTCCGGGCTACCGAAGAAGCCCTTCGGTACGACTCACCGGTCAAGTCCATCACGCGTATCGCCGCCGAAGACGTCGAGATGCGTGGGAAGACGATCAAGAGAAATGACCGGATCCGGTGGTTCATTTCCGCCGCGAACCGCGACCCGGAAAAGTTTGAGAATCCGGACAAGATGGACATCACCCGTTGGCCGAACCCCCACGTAGCCTTCGGCGCCGGTATCCACCACTGTCTAGGCGCGACCATAGCCAGGGTCGAAGGCCAGGAAGTGTTCCGGGAATTGGCGGAGCGCTACCCGAACATGCAGCCCAAGACCACCGAGATGGAGTACCAACCCAGTCTCACATTCCGGTCGGTAAAGAGTATGCCGGTCTCCCTGAATTAATCAGCGGACCGACATCGCAAACCAGCACCATATCCGGCTTCCGGTGTTTAAATCACTGGAAGCCGGTTTGTTTATCCCGCGATAATGCCTGCGGGTCTAGTGGCCCAGGCAGCCTAACTCTCATCTATTTGGTGGTGAAATGGTAACTGTGATCAACGACAACATGTTCTCGGAAGAGGTCATGCACGACCCCTACCATTACTACGGCCGGATCAGAGACGAAGACCCGGTCCACTGGAACGAGTTGTATGAGCTCTGGGTGGTCACCAGACACGATGACTTGGTCTGGCTGACCCGGAACCATGAGCAGTTCTCCAGCGCTGTTTTCGCCAATGACCCCCGTCCGGCCTACCCGCCGATCAACGAGTCGGACACGGAACTCTATGACTTTATGAAGGCTGCCAACCAGCAGCGTTTCATCCAGTTCGACCGCCCGGACCACCTGGAGATGCGGAAGGTGATGCACGCCTACTTCACCCCCAAGTCCATGGAAGAATGGCGGCCGTTGGTGAAGTCTGCTGTGAAGCAACTTCTGGATGAGGCCGAAGCTAGGGGCGAAGTCGATATCATGCGGGACCTGGCGGTGCCTCTGCCGGTACTTGTTATCGCCGAGATGATGGGCGTGCCCGAGTCAGACCGCAAATACATGCGGGACCTGTCCGAGAAGCTGCTCTTTAACGGTAGGAGCGCCCCGGATCGCATGCGCATGGTTGTTGACGGACTAAAGGGTATGAACGAATACGTGAATCCACTGGTGGAAGAGCGCATGGCCAACCCTAAAGACGACTTTATATCGGTGTTGGCCAACGGCGAGAAAACGGGCGTTTTCACCCGGGAGCAGGTGCTGGGCAATACAGCGCTACTATTGATCGCCGGTCATGAGACGACCATCAACCTGATCTGCAACGGCACCCTGTCCTTCATGAACAACCGCGACCAATGGGACCTACTGAAATCAGACCCCGAAGGGCTGGTGGTCAGAGCCACCG
>CAVOAA010000067.1:0-15649 GCA_963693555.1 Dehalococcoidia bacterium
CCACCAGATTTTGTAAGTTTGGCAGATTCAGGTGGGATACCCATTCGAGCCTACGCGGCGGTCGGTGCGTTAAATCGCCAAGACAGACCGATTTCGTTTTAAATCCACCAAGATTGGTATGCAATCAGCCGGAAATACCTACTTTATAGACGGAACTGCCGGGATACCCTTGTTGAATTTGACATCATAGCGCCTGGCATTATAGATTATGTTACTGTACGAGCATACCGTTATATCGCGTTACGGTAGGTTTAACTCACAACCAATCAGGCACATCGGGGTGTGTAGGGAGCAGGAGGCTTAATGGTCACACAAACCGGCAGGGACTTCGACGGGCCTCGCGCCGTCAACGCAAAATTGGCAAACCGGATCGCATCGCCTTCCGTGGTGATCGGTCTCGGCTCCACGAGCTGCCAGATAACACGAAGACTGGACGAAGTATCATCCGCTTGGAGCTTCTCCGACCGAAAGAGTCTAGGCTTCCTCTATATGGATACCAGGGAAGCGACCAGGGGCGAGATATCACGGTCATCCCGGTTCATCCCTCTCACATTGCCCCATTTCTCCAATCTGCGGGACATGCGTCCGTGGATCACGGAGTGCGTGCCAGAGTTGAAAAACCTCAGCCTGTCCCGTGAAGGCGCGCTGGGAACCCTGGCCAATGCCGGTGTTGCCGGTCGCTTCAACTACGGAAACCTGCGCGGACACATCGACGCCACCATCGAACAGGTCTGCCCTTACTACGAGGGTGTGACCTATCTGAGGGTGCATGTGATCGCTTTCTTGGGAGGCGGTACCGTAGGCGCCCTGCCGGTGCTGCTCGCAGCATTGGCCGAGGCCCGCGGCACTTCTTATAACTTCAGCGTTGTGCTCCACCTGGTACTGCCACAGCGCGGAATGTCCCGTGACCCGGAGACCACCTACCCGTTGCAGCTCAGAAACGCCTACTCAACTTTGCAGTTCCTGCGCGCCGCCAGCGGAATTGAGGTGGGCAAAGGCGAGCACACCGGCAAGGACAGCTACAACGTGACTGTCTATCCGGACAAGATCATCAACGCCCCTGGTCCTCACTTCGACGTTGCGTTGCTACACCGATCACCCAAGGACTCATTACCGGTCCAACGGGTGCACGTGGCCCGCATATTGGAGGGCCTGGTAGCTGACGCCTGGGGCACCGGTCAAGACTGGTGGGCTCGCTACCACGAAACCATGCGTGAGGCCAACAACAATGCCGACGCACGGTTCGGTTCGATAAGCTCCCGTGAAGTCGGTCTGCTTGAAGGTTTCTTCGTGCAGACGGCGAAGCAATACCTGCAAAACCAATGGCGGACCCAGCTGTAGGGAGGAAGAGGAATGGCCAGGTTTAGTTTTAGAAGAAAACGGCTGTCATTCAGCGAGCAGACCAACCGGGTACCGTCCGCAGTGGACCCGCTGGACTTCTTGGGCGGCGGCCGCACGGCCTCCAGAGATGCGTACTCGCAGATTCATGGAGCCATTCATGGTGTTTTGAGCGAGGTTGAGCGCTCGATCAGCTCATTGTTCGAACGTTTACGCCCGGACGGAAATCTCAGCGACCGGATGGTATTGGAAGCCAACGCTGAGCTCCGCGCCGAGCTGGCCCGCGCCAACACCTTTGCCGACGTCAAACGCGACGAGATGCTGATCAACATCGGTTCCCGGTTGGAGAGCCTCTTCATCCAGAGACTGGTGATCGCTCCCGACGAAGAGCCGCCGGTGCGGCGCTGGACTGCCTTGGCCGACCGGGCCATTCGGCGCGACCTGCCGATGGTCTCCGAGCCGAGCCATGCCAACCTCGACGTGTCTCCCAAAGACCGGAAAAAACGGTTGGCCAGATGGCAAGCAGAGACCGATCAATACCTGGAGACGGTATGCCTCAACCACGTTGGCGAGGTCATCAGCGGTCTTCTTGAAGAATTGAACGAGTACTCCGCCAGCTGGATGGATTTGGTCGTTGACCTGAGGCGTCTGGCCACCACTGGCGGCCGCCTCTACCAAGAGGTTACCGACGCTGAGTCTTGGACCTTTGACAGCGACGACCCCACGGTCAAGAACCTGCTGACCGGCGGGCAGGCCCAGGACATAGCCATGCGTATCCTGAGCCGGTTCCAACTTGGCAATCAAGAACTGGCCGAAATTGCTGACAAGGTCCATGACTCCCTGGCCGGCAAGCCGGTCTATGGCTCCAACCGGGTTGACCCGATGGAACTCCAAGAGTTATTGGCCCGGGCCACAGCCCATAAGATTCAGGAAACAGTGTCCATCGACACCGGGTTCCTCTCCCTCATGTCCAACGGCTCCCGGTTCGGCGAAGAGCTGGGCGAGTTGCTGGTGGACATGCACATGGGCGCATCCGCCATGGAAGAGAAGATGTGGCGCGTCGGCGACGTCCGCGTTGGTCACGTCGACTCTGCCTCGGGCGTTGGAATCACAGCCTCCAACCTCCACGACTCGGTCCTCAGGGGCCTGGGTGGTGGACGGAAGTTTGCCGCGGTGGAAGGCCATCCCGGCGACAACCACCGGTTTGAGGTCCAGATGTCCACTGTTGGAGCGCCGGTATCCGACCTGGCCATCTTCCGCGATATGGTCAACGCCTGGTACGCCTGGCACTTTGAAGACGTCCGTGGCGGCAACAACGGGGATACTTCAGGCTGGCTGGCCTCAGTCAGTAAGGAGTCCTGGAAGCTGTACCCGGACATCGGAGAAGAGACCGGGGTCCGTAGGGCCATCATCGAACTTATCGATGACGACCTGAAGAAGCTCTGGAACGGCCGGGAAGACATCGCCACCAGGCTCACCAACGGTACATTCACCGACGGTGATCTGCTGAACGGTGTGGTCAAACCTCAAGACAAGATCCTGAACACGGCCGACCCGGATTCCTAGGCTCTTAAATCGCTAACGAAAAAGACCGGCGTCCCGATAGATCGGGACGCCGGTCTTTTTATTTCCCATTCGTTTTGCTTCCGGGTCCGTTGGACCCCGGCCATAACGACTATTCGTCGGGATGAGTGGTTATGAACTTGGCGGCCTTGGCCACGTCGATGTCAGCCCTGATTTCAACGTTGGCCATCTCTTCCTGTAGCTTCACTACAACCGTGCTGTCGTGGTTGCCCCAGCCACGGTTCATGGCCTGGATGGCCAGTTGCTCAGACAGGTTGGCAATGGGCATCGGGACGTCGAATTCCTTGGCCAGCTCAGTCGCCAAACCGATGTCTTTCCGAGCCAGGCTCAGGGCGAACCCAGCAGGCTCGTACTCCCCTTTGAAGACCGTTCGGACGAACCCTTCGTGCAGGACGTTCATCCGGCCCAGAGAGCCGCGGCGGATGCACTGCCACAGCGCCTCGGTGTCCACGCCGGCCTTTACGCCCAGAGTCATGCCCTCAGCGATCGCCTGACGGACGCCGTGACCGATCATGTTGTGGACCAATTTGGCCACCGAGCCCGCTCCGATCTCGCCGGCGTAGAAGACCTTGTCTCCGAAAGCCTCCAACAGCGGCTTCACCCGCTCGAAAACTTCTTTGTCGCCGCCGACCATCACGGCCAGGTTACGGCTCTGGGCCCCGGACTTCCCGCCGCTGACCGGGGCGTCCAGGACGTGGACCCCCTTCTCACGGAACTTGGGTTCCAATTCACGGATCAGAGTCGGCCGGCTGGTGGAGAGGTCGATGTAGACCGAGCCGGGCTTGGCCCCCTGCAGCACTCCCTCCAAACCAACGGCAACGGCCTCAACCTCCCTGGGACCAGGCAATGAAGTGAATGTCACATCGCATTGGCTGGCCACATCGGCAGGCGAGCTGGCCAGCCGTGCCCCTGCTTCCAAGAACGGGCGGGTGGCCCCTTCATTGATGTCATGAATGATCATTGGGTACCCGGCCTTCTGGATATTCCCAGCCATGCCGCCGCCCATATTCCCCAGTCCTATGAATCCTACTGTTTCCATCTGCGAGACTCCTTAACCTTGATTTGAGGCCCGGCCGCACGCCCGGATCGACGCCTGTCCGGCTTGAGTAACCTGCCTGAATTTGGTGAGGCGCATTATATACTCGGCATCGGCTGCGCACCACCGGGCCGCCCGCCACGGTGCTTGGACAGAGACATGGGATATACTGTCAGAAATCCCACTCGCACCCATCGGCGGGGGCTGGTGGGCAATATAAGAACCCGACAATAACCCGAATTCGAAACATGGCCGATCTGGCCGATCTAAGGAGAAAACCTTGATAACCCAATTCTCATCTCTCTACACGGGGCACGTCTTAGAAGGCGAAGGGGTCGGCTTTGACGGCACCCCCCATGACGACCGATGGTATTCCAACGACCGCCTTATTCAGGCATTCGATATCGCCAAAGAGTCGGCCATCATGATGGACGAATTGGGCTATGACGTGCTCTGGATGGCGGAACATCACTTCCAGCGAGAAGGGTATGAGTGCATACCAAACCTCCTGATGCTCAGCCAGTATCTGTGCCAGTTCACCACGAATCTGAAGTTCGGCTGCGGGTTTAATATCCTGCCTATGTGGCATCCCATCCGCCTGGCCGAAGACTTTGCCATGGCCGATATTCTGACTGGAGGCCGGGTTATCTTCGGCGTCGGCCGGGGCTACCATACCAGGGAGATCGAGACCTTCGGCGCACCGCTACTCGACCCGGACGCCAACCGGGAGCTCTTCGAAGAGCAATTCGAGATCGTCATGAAGGCCTTCAACGAAGAGTCCTTCTCCCACAAGGGCAAGCACTACACCATTCCCCCGGAGGTGCCCTACCGCGGCTACACCCTGAAAGACATCACAGTGGTGCCCCGCCCGGTGCACCCGGTCGAGAGCTGGCAGCCAGTGGTTTCCGGCAGCGACCGGGGCATGGACTTCATGGCCAAGCACGGCATCAAGGGCCTGATCCTGGGCACCCACGCCGACTACGTCGACGAGTACATGCACAAGTTCCAGGAGGCCAACCGGAAGCATGGCCGTGACCTGCCCTTGGGCGGCAACCTGGGCATCGGCCTGTGGGCCTACCTAGACGACACGACCGCCAAGGCCGAGAAAGCCCTGGAGCCGTTGTTTGAAGAGCACGTCAAGTTCGCTGCTCCCTTGGGTATGCTCCGCTATACCGACGAGCAGATGAAAGAGGTTGGCCCCGGAGGCGTCGCACGCCACATCGCTGCGGGTGCCGACTTCCGCGAGACCCTGGACAAGAAAGCCTGGTTCGCGGGAGACTCTAACTCCACCATCGCCTACATCAAGGAGATCGAGGACAAGTACCCCGGCGTGGAGCAGATAATGATCGGCTTCCCCATGGGCCAGACCACGGCCGGGTTCAGAGAACAACTAACCCGGTTCGCCAAAGAGGTCATTCCATCATTCAAAGGCAAGAAGGTATCGGCCTAACCGCCATCTCGTCGGCACCCCTTTAAGCCGCATCAGGGCGTCCCGATTTTATCGGGACGCCCTATTTTTGTGCCGCGAGCTCATTTGGGCTAAACTTCCTGCTGGTCATCCAAACCTGCATCCACCAGAGGTACACTACCGTGCTTTTCCCCACAGAAGAAACCGATCGACTACTGGCCAATCTGAAGAGCGGTAAACCGTCGCTCTGCGCCTATGTGTTCAGCCACCCCAACATGGTTGAGGTTGCCGGTATCGCGGGCATCGACTGCTTCATGGCAGACATGATGTTCACCGCCCACGACTGGGACAACATCGCCCACCTGGTGCGGGCAGCCAGAGGCACCGGAATCTCCCCCATGATCCGCGTGCAGTCATTCCCCTGGGCCGACGGCACCGACCGCCGTACCATCTCCGACGCCGCCAGAGCCCTTTCTTTGGGCTCAACCGCCGTAACAATATCGGTGGGCTCCGCGCAGGAGGTCCGCGACCTTGTGGAACTCAAAGAAGACTGGCACCGTCAGATACACCTCCGGCGGTTCTGGACGGCCGAAGAATTCCCGGACTACGCCGACAAGGTGCGTAAAGGAACCCTGATCGTCCCAACAGTCGAGAGCGAAGGCGCCCTGAACGACTTGGACGAGATCCTGGCCATCGATGGCATAGAACTGGTCTGGCTGGCGGCCGGCGATGTCACCAAGATACTGGGCGTGCCCTTCAAGTACGAAGACCCCAAGGTAATGCGCCTGGTGGAAAAAGCCGTGAAGACCGCCGAGAATAACGGCGCGGCCATCATGTACAACATGGGCCTGGACTCGCCTGATTTCGACTCGATGGCCGCCGCCGCCAAGCGGTTATTCGACATGGGCGTCAGAGTGGTCGGCCTGGGCGCCATGGAGTGGCACATGCAGATGGCGCTGGAGCATATCCGCAAGAATTCTATCGGCTAGTCCGGCGTTTAATTGCTGTAGAGCCAGTCTGGCACGGGACGCCGGTCTCCGCCGGCGCCCCTGGCCAGCGAGTCCTTAAGAACGCCGTACTTCGAGCGGAAGGGCCTGACCCGGTTGGGCGTCGCGGTGCGGCCAAGTCCCACCAGGAACATCAAGCTTTTGCCCGCGGCATGTGGCGAGAAGAAAGCGGTCACGGCGTCGTCGAAGAACGTCATGCCGGTGGCGCCCAATCCCAAGGAATGGGCTGCTATATAGACGTTCCCGCCCATCACCCCGGCCTCGAGTTGTGCCAGCCGGTAACACCGATTGCCGAATCTCTCCGTAGCCGATTCCAAATCGACCATGAAGTAGATAACGGCGCTGGCGTCCGCCCCCAGAGCCTGCTCAAAGCACAGGTGCCCAGCCTCCTCGCGAAACTCGCCCTCTTTCAGGAGTTCCAACTCACCGGACTCTCTGGAGAAGTGGTAGGCGCCTGACTGCAATCCCTCCACGGCGTTAACGATCAGGTAGGGCTCCGTCAGACCGCCGCCAAAATCAGCGGGCATCGTAGAAGAGGCTGCCGTCAGTAAGGCCGAAAGCTGGTCCAACGAGATATCCTCTCTCGCGAACCGGCGGGTAGAGCCCCGCTGGAGTACCGCCTCGCCCAATGGCCCGGACGCCACACTTGCCTTGGCGGTCGTCTCTCTCCCGGGTACATGCCCTCGCCACTCCATGACATATTCGGCGGAGGTCAGGCAAGATTCAGCGTGGAGCAGGTCAGAATCCGGGTAGGCGATGGCGTCAGTGAAGCCCAGGTCTCCTGAGCTGATGTCAGGAAGTGCCTGCGCCGCGTACGGTCCTGGACTACCAACCTGGCCTAGCGCCACGACACAGGTGCTCGCTTCTTGTACCGAATCAACGCCCAGGACCGCGTCAACGTCCCGGTCGATAAAGCCCGTCAGCACGCGGGCCGGTTGACCCAGCGAGTTGGCCGTTGCCAGCAGGTTGGCCAGCACCGTGCCGTTGTCCCAGTAGCAGTAACGGTAGCCCCGTGTGCGGTACTTCCAGGCGCTCCGCCAGAACACTGCCGTGCTGACGACCGTGGCGGGTAGCGAAGCCAGGCTTTCGTCAGCCGTTGCCGCAGCCAGGTTGCCTCGGAAGTCGCCTTCCCTCAACTGGGTAAGGGCGTTGTCGGCTGGGGCGTAGTGGTAGACGCCGGCCGGCAGGCCCGGCAGGTCGCCGCAGACCAGGTAGAGTTCGATGGGGTAGAGTGCCCCGGCCGAGGCGGCGGCCCGGTAGTGGACCTCCCCGGCGGCGGCCAGGTTCTTTTTTCTGATCAGGCCGGCGGAGAAGTGGAGCAGTTGGGCAACCGCAGCCAGGTCAAAATCGCTGGCTTCTGCTGATGGAGCGCCGGATATCGCCTCTAACGTAGACATCCCAGGAGGCGCTGCTTCGGGCAAAGGTATCTGAGTCAGGCCGGGATAGGACTTGTACAGCGGCGGCTTGGTCAGCAGGTTGATGTAGCTCAATTTCGTGGCGTCGTGAAACGCCCTGGCAGCTTGTTTGTCGTTGTTGGCCAAGACCGGGCTCCCTTTAACCTAACAAATGAATGCTTGATTTCTAGACAGTATCGGAGTGATCCGTTCGTGGTGAGCTCCGTCGAACCATGATTGCGCCAACGCCCTTCGACGGGGTCCGATTCTATCGAGACTCTCGACTTCAGTCGAAGCTCAGGACGAACGGATGACAACGCATATCAACACGAACGATCGGCAAGGTAGCTCATCGATTTGAGCTCGCTAAAGAGTCCCTTTGTATTCGGGGGCGCGCTTTTCCACGAAAGACCGGGCGGCCTCGTTGTGGTCGGGGTGGCGGGAGCTACGCTCTTCCAAAGCAAGGCCCATGTCCAGAGTCAGGTTCAGGTCGGCCCAGATCTTCTTGTTGATGGCGTGCTTGGTGCCTCTGATGGCCATCGCCGGCCCGTTGGCCAGACGGCGGGCCAGGTCCATTGCTTCGGTCATAAGTTGGTCGTGGGGGACTACCTTGTTGACCAGTCCGATGCGTTCTGCCTCGGCGGCGTCGATGATGTCGCCGGTCATCAGCAGTTCCTTGGCCTTGGCTACTCCCACCAGCAGTGGCCAGATGACGGCGCCACCGTCGCCGGCCACCAGACCAGCCTTGACGTGAGTGTCGCCGATTCGGGCTTGGTCCGATGCGTAGATGATGTCGCAGAAAAGGGCGATGGTCGCGCCCAATCCGGCGGCCACACCGTTCAGGGCGCAGACGATGGGCTGTTCCACCCAGAGCATGTTATGTAAAATGCGGCGGCCGCTCTGGGAAACGGCCCCCATGGGGCGTTGTTCCAGCACATTTTCCGACCCGCGTTCGTCCATGGCCCGGACATCGCCGCCCGAGCAGAACCCGCGGCCGGAGCCTGTCACCACCACCGCGCTGACAGTTCCGTCGAAGGCCACCTCGCCAAAGACCTCTTCCAACTCCCGGTGCATCGTCCGGTCAACGGCGTTCAACCGTTCGGGGCGGTTGAGGGTGATGGTCAGGACGGACTCATCCTGTTCCACCAGCAGCGTTTCGTATTTGTAGTCTGGCATGTCGTTGGGCCTCCGTGAATTCGCTAAGCGGTTTCCAAGTCAAACGTCCGGTTTAAGCGGGCCATCATGTCGTAGTAACACGCCGTCACCGCCAGGGCGACTGCGCCTTCATCGCCGACCAGGTGTGTTGTGGACTGCCAGGTGGAATCGCGCATCTTGTCCTGGAGCACCTCTTTGGTGAAGTGTACCCAGATGCCCTCTTTGGGCAGGAGTCCGCGCGGCGCTGTCCCGGCTGCGATACCGTCGATGACCGCGTCGCTGACGCCAGCCTCACGTGCCAAAGGATCGAGTGAGGCCCATAGGGACTGGTTATCGCGTTCGTGCGCCACAGTGAGGGCCACGGTGAGCGTTACCCATGGTTCCAGGCCAGCGTTACTGGTAGCTTCGTGAAGTCCGGCCAGCCCGGACCCGATCTGAGGATTGGCGAACAGGGACTGGAAGGTGGACGGCAGGCCCGTGGCAGTATTGGTGGCCGCTTCGTACTTGGCCTGAATGTCGGGAGAGAGCTTCGTTTCCTGAGCGGTTTGTATGCGTGACATAGACGCTCCTTGAAGGGGATCAAATATACTGGAGCTCAGTCGGCGATCGGCCTGACCTCGGTTTCAACGGTCATGTCCCGGACGCCGAAAAGGTCCCAAGGGGTGAACGATTCCACGAACGCTTTGGCGTCCTCGACCGAGTCGAAGCCCTTTCTCGAGCGGTCCGGTTCATACCCCATGGTCCTGGCATAGGCGTCGATGCCGCCCTTGTTCTCCCGGTACCCTCCGATGACCTCTTCGAGTCCTGAAGTATCGTCAATGATCAGGTTCTGACCCCTTCTCATGGTTTTCCAATAAACGCTCATGGTATTCACTATCCTCTAGGGAATCTCAGGTTTGAGCCTTCCCGGTTTTATTGTTATCGGTCCCGCAAATCATGATGAGAAATAATGCTGGTCCCGTTCGTGGTGAGCCTGTCGAACCATCTGTTTGGTAGAGTCAAAATTATCAACACCATGACTTATGCGCATCCTTCGACGGAGCTCAGGACGAACGGTTGGGCGTGGCTGCTATTTTCTCATAGCACGCATGGCAGTCTCGCCTAGGCGCCACCCATTGATCGGACTTCGTCGTATTCTTCTTTGGTCACGGGTTGGATGGACAGGCGCATGCCCTTTCTGATGAGGAGCATGTCTTGTAGCTTGGGGTTTTCTTTGATTTCGGCCAGGGTTACCGGCCGGGCCAGGGGGCGTTCTCCATGGATGTCGACCATCGACCAGATGGGGTTCCCCTGTGTGGCTTTGGGGTCGTAGTGCATGTCGTCTGGATCAAGGCCGTGGAAGTCGTCATAGCCTTCACGAACGACGCTGGCTATGCCCACAACCGACATGGGTTTGGCATTGGAGTGGTAGAAGAGGATCTGGTCGCCCACTTTCATGTCATCGCGCATGTAGTTCCGGGCCTGGTAGTTGCGGACGCCGTCCCACTCGGCCCAGCCGTCGGCTTCATTCATCAGGTCATCGAAGGAATAGGCGTTGGGCTCGGATTTGAATAGCCAGTATTTTTTCTCGGGCATTTGCTTGTTCCTCACGGGTGGTAAGCGGTCAGCGTAATTTTATGCCGGCGGCTTCCATGTCGAAGCAGCCTTCTATCAGGTCTTCTTTTTCTTGGCGGAGGACGTCTTTCCGCACCCGCAGACTTGGTGTGCGGGGGAGTTCGTCCCTGATCTCCCAATAGCGGGGCACTTTGAAGTAGGCCAGGTTCTCGGCGCACCAGTGGATCAGTTCTTCGGGGTCGGGCGTGGCGCCTTCCCGGGGCGTGACGTAGGCCTTGACCTCGTCCTCTCCCAACTCGGAGGGGACAGCCAAGATTGCGCAATCCAGAACGTTTGGATGCCGCTTGATCACGTTCTCCACTTCCTGGGACGAGATGTTCTCCCCACGGCGGCGGATGATGTCTTTCTTGCGGTCGACGAAATACAAAAAACCGTCCGCATCCACCCAGCCCAGGTCGCCGGTGTAGAGCCAGCCGTCCCGCAGCGTCTCGACGTTCTGCTCGTCGTTGCGCCAGTAGCCGGGCATGATGGCCGGGTTGTGGATGGTGATCTCGCCGATGGTGTCGATGCCCACGTGCACGCCGGTGACAGCGTCGGCGATCCGCACCTGGTTCTCGAAACCGGGCTGTGGGTGTTGCCGCGGCCCTCCGGATGAACCGGCGCGCCGTTCTTCTCCGATATTCTCGATGGTCCCGAAGCAGGTCTCGGTCATACCGAAGCCGACGATGATGTTGGTGTCGAAGCGGTCTTGGAAGTCGCCCAGAAACTCGGGCGGAAATGACGGCGAGCCATAGAACAGCCGGACCGTGTTGTCTTTGTCGTCGGGCGACGGGTCGTTCTTGGAGAGTACCGGCATCATCATGCCGATGAAGTTCACCACCGTGGCTTTAGCGTCGCGCACCTGGCCCCAGAACCGGGACGCGCTGAATCGGTCGACCACCACCAGCGTCCCGCCGGCAGCCAGTGCTCCCATGGTCGAGTAGTACTGGATGTTGGCGTGGTAGTAGGGCAGGCAGGTGAAGAACCGGTCGTCGGACGTGGCCTGGGTCCAGTGGGCGAACCCCTGTCCGGCGGCCACATACATCAGGTGGGTGCACATGACCCCCTTGGGGTTGCCGGTGGTGCCGGACGTGTAGACCAGCATGGAGATATCGTGGGGAGAAATCTCGGGTAGCGTCGCCAGGGGCTGAGAATCAGCGTGCGCAGCACCGTAGTCGGTCCAGCCAGCGGGCACGTCGCCCTCAACCCCCCGCAGCAGTTTGACCTGCACACTGGGGGCCATCTCGGCAGCGGCCCCGGCAACATCGGCCAGGGATGGGTCGGTGACTAGACCTTTGGCCTCGGCATTGTTCAGGATGTAGGCCATCTCGTCGCGTTTGTAGGCGGTGTTCACCGGGACGGCGATGCCTCCGATTAAGGACAAGCCGAACCAGGAGTAGACGTACTCGATGCAGTTGGGCATGAACAGGCACACACGGTCGCCTTTCTCGATGCCCATTCCCGAGAACATAGCGGCCGACTTCTTGACGCCGTCAAAGAACTCTTGGTAGGTGCGGCTGAGACCGCCGATCTCGATGAATGTCTTGCCTGGGTCGCGGGCCACAACTTCTTCGAGAAACTGGCCGAGTGATTGTTCCCAAGCCTTTTTTGATTCGGTTGCCATGTGCTGGAAAATCCCCTTGATATTACTGCCTGCGCTAGTCGCCAGGCGAACTCAAGCTAACATGAGACGCATGGGCGGTCAATGGGCCTGTATAATGCCCGATATGCCAGACACAGAACAACCGGCACTGCCGGTTTCAGTTGACCCAAACCGGCTCAAGATTACCAATGACGACGCCTCTAAGGGTGCGCTAGAAGGCACGTTGATCGGCTTCAACTGCAAGGAATGCGGCACGACCGTCTTCGGCCCCGCGATCTTCTGCCAGTCGTGCACGTCTACTCAGCTTGAAGCCGTGGAACTTGGCGGCAAGGGCATCCTGTTCAGCTACACAATCGTCAGGATCCCGCCCGCCGGCTGGCCCGGTGACGTTCCCTACGTGTTGGGCCAGGTTGAGCTGCCCCAGGGCCCCCAGGTACTGGCGGAGGTCATCGACTGCGAGCACGACGACCTCAAAATAGGCATGGCGGTGGAGATGACAATCCAGGCGGTGCCGGCCGAGAACGGCGGACCCGACAAGGCAGTCTATAAATGGCGTCCTGCCTAGTCAAGAGAACGTCCGTCGACAAGAAAAATCCCGGCTGGTGTACCATTTGCGTAGGCTAGGCACAAGAGAAACGTGAGGTGACGACATGGACCCGCAAGCCATTGAACACGAGGCGCTTGGCCTGCCTCCCGAAGACCGAGCAAAACTCGCACAAAAGCTTCTTCTGAGCCTCGACGATCTTTCGGATGATGAATCTGAAGAGATATGGCTGATTGAAGCTGCGCGCAGGGCCAGGGAATTGGACAGTGGTGATGTCCAACCCATCTCGGCCGATGAAGTCCGAAAGAAGGCCAGAGCCCTGCTACGGTGATCTACCGGTTTCACCTCGAGGCCGCAGCAGAGCATCTTGAAACCGTCGCTTATTACGAGACTCAACGAGCGGGACTTGGCACGTCCTATCTTGCCGAATTCGAATCGCTCTTGGAGTTGGTTTGTGAAGCTCCCGCCCAGTATCCCGTCCGGCATGGCCCGGATATCCGCCGTGCGGCGCTGAGGCGTTTTCCGTTCACAGTTTATTTCCGCGAATCCGAGGAAGCAGTCGAAGTCTTAGCAGTTGCACACCATCGTCGTCGGCCATCGTATTGGCTAGGCAGACCCTAATAAGCATATGGAGTGTCTTAAGACGATCCCATGATGAACAAGATAAAACCCGGCCGTGAGGTTATGGTGGTGGGCGTTGGCCTGCACCCCTTCGGCCGCTTTCCCGAAAAAGACCTGGGCGACCTGGCCATCGGGGCGGTGCTTCCGGCATTGGAAGACGCCGGCGTCAAATGGAAGGACATCGCCATCGCCTACTTCGGGCACGTCTATTACCAGGGCATGTCCGTGGGCGAGACCACGCTGTCAAAGCTGGGTCTGACTGGCGTTCCCATCGTGAACGTCGAGAACGCCTGCTCCAGCGGCTCCACGGCCTTCTGGCAGGCCTATTGGGGCATCACCACCGGACTTTATGACATGGCCCTGGCTTTTGGCGCGGAGAAGGTACCGCGCGGGCCGGTCACTGTGACTCCCGAAGACGCCCCGGAGCGGTACATCGGCGGCGACCACATGATGGCCGGGTACGCTCTGCGCGGCAAGCGCTACATGGAGGAGACCGGCGCTCCGGCCACGGCCCTGGCCCAGGTGACGGTCAAGGCCCGGCAGAACGCGACCATGAACCCCTTCGCTCACCGCAAGGACACCTACACGATCGAAGAGGTCTTGAACTCGCGGATGATCGCCGACCCCTTGACCCTGTACCAGTGCTGCCCCACCAGCGAGGGCGGCGCGGCGGCGGTGCTCTGCGCCCGCGAAGACCTGGCCAAGTATGGCATCGACGAGAGTAGGGCGGTTTCGATAGCGGCGGCGGTGTTGACCTCAGGCGAGTACAACGGACGTGGCGCCGACCATTCGGCGTTCAGTCCCTACCGCACGGAGCCAGCGGCGCTCCAGGCCTACGAGATGAGCGGCCTGGGCCCCGAGGACGTTGACCTGGTGCAGGTCCATGACGCGGCTACTATTGGCGAGTTACAGCAGATCGAGGCGCTGCACCTTTTCCCCTTCGGCGAGGCCTGGCAGGGGACGGTGGAGGGACGCACGGCGTTGACCGGCGATATTCCGGTGAACACCGACGGCGGGCTGCTGGCCATGGGGCATCCCTTCGGCGCGTCGGGCATCCGCATGATCCACGAGACGGTGACCCAACTGCGCGGCGAGGCTGGCCCCCGTCAGGTGGCCAACGCACGGGTCGGGGTGGCCCAATGCTCCGGCGCCGGAGACGTAACGACGGTGCACATCCTGCGGAAAGGCTAGCTGTCAGCTAACAGCCATCAGCTTTCAGCTTTTTTGGTCCCGCCCCTGTCATTCTGAGGAGTGAAGCGACGAAGAATCTGCCAAGGCTGACCGTCGCAGACCCTTTGCTGCACCCAAGCCAACCCGCCTCAGCCTCAACAAGGAGGAAAAAGCCAACAGCCCCAGCAGTCATACCGAAAAAAGCAGACCGCTGACCGCTGAAAGCTGACCGCTACCGATGTCCTCCTACCTGGTCCTGGCCGCCATGAAAGGCCGCTTCGTCTCCAACGAAGGCAACACCTACGACAACTTCCAGTTCATGGGCTACTCGGACGGCGCCGACCCCCTGGCCGCCGTCACCAACTTCTTCGACGAGCCGCCCTACCCCATAATCTGGGGCGACGTGGAATACCTCTGGGCCGAACGCTTAGCCGACGACACGGCTAACGGCCATCTAGGGGACTACGAAAAGGTGTACGTGGCAACGCTGCGGGCGCGGTGGGATGGTGGGTGAGTGGGGGGGCGGGGTTGGGGATGGATAGCTGGGCGTAAAACAGTGGTGTGGGTGCAGCCGATGACCTTCTATGGATTCCGTTCAGCATTTAGGAACAATGAATGACATGCTCTGGATTGCTGATAGCAAACAAATCACTCCCCAAAGTTTATTTAAGACTAGACTTTAGTTTACGTTCTGCGCGCAGAGTTATCGAAGAGAGATCCCCCCCGTTTATGGCATATCGGCGTTCTGCGAGCGGATTAGACGATGTATGCTGACCATGACGCCAGAAAATTCCATTCAATACTAGAATAACAACCAAACCGAACCGAACCGAGAAGACCTCGTAAAGTACGAATTAAAATCGCCAGCAGATATACACATTTAACGCCGCTGTAAGCGGGCATAAAGCCCGCGCTCGGTTATATACTTGGGGCCACTTCCAAGTGTCGTAGAGGGATGAGAGAAAGTTGATTAGCAATCGAGAAATGAATCTCAGTGATGTCGATTGGGATTTCAGCAAGTCGCAGGCTAAAGCCTGTTGGCAACCAGCAAAAGTGGGACACTTTCGTTAAGGAGAGATCAGGTGGAAATGGCCGTGTTCTGGGACTCCCGGAGCAGGTGGTTGTAGCGTTTGCGTTGAGCTAAGGTCTGAGCTTTCACCTCCCTTCTCGTGATCAGGATCTCTTCGCGTCTTTCG